>NZ_JBEAES010000010.1:0-199924 GCF_050477165.1 Brevibacillus sp. FIR094
CAGTATCCGCAATGGCAGGTTCCGCGTTTGCGGCAAATGAACCAGCGAAAACGACTGGTACTTCCGCTCCACTGAAAATAGTGAACACAGATGGTACAGATGCTCTTCTAAAACCGACTTTTAACCTGGAGGAAATGGCAAAAGAGAAAGGCATCTCCGTAGAAGAGTTGATCAAGCAGCTTGAAAAAGAAGGTAAACTGACGAAAGGAGCAGCTACCATCACGAAAGACGGCGATCTGACAACTAGCTTCTCCTTCATGAAATTCGATGCCAACAGCGATAACATTGAGACGATGAACCTGGAAGAAATGGCGAAAGAAAAAGGCATCTCTGTAGAAGAGCTGATCGAGCAGCTTGAAAAAGAAGGAAAACTGACGAAAGCAACAGCTACCAGCAACCCAGACGGCACCATTCAGGGCTTCGCAGTCATTTCTCTCGATCCTGAAAACCAGGACGGCGGAGCATTCATCGCTCTGGACCCTGCTATGAATCTGGAAGAAATGGCGAAAGAAAAAGGCATCTCCGTAGAAGAGTTGATCGAGCAGCTTAAAGAAGATGGCAAGCTGGCAATGTATGCTTCCACGACAACTATCAATCTGGAAGAAGTAGCGAAAGAAAAAGGCATCTCTGTGGAAGAGTTGATCAAGCAGCTTGAAAAAGAAGGCGCGATCGCCACTGGTGAAGCAGCTTCCTTTACTCACCCTGCAATCAGTTTGGAGCAAATGGCAAAAGAGAAAGGAATCACCGTTGACGAATTGATCAAACAGCTCGAAAAAGAAGGCAAGATCACAAAAGGTACAACAGTCTCAGTAGCTGCCATCAAAAAATAAGCGTTGCCTTTCAAGCACACACAATAACCTCTAGCAGGAAACTGCCAGAGGTTTAGTTACGCCCTGCTAAACAACTGAACAAGAACATTTTTTACAAATGATTACAGTCAAAATGATGTCTATCATTGCTATGATAAGTACAAATTGACTTGAGATAGATAGGAGGTGTTTCTTCGTGAAACGAATTCTACTCATCGAGGATGAAATGCCGATCGCCCGACTTGTCCAGGTCTACCTGGAACGGGCGGGCTATGAGGTAAAATGGAATGAGGGTAATCACGAAGCAATCCCGACTTTTTTCTCCTGGAAACCGGATCTTGTCCTGCTTGACCTGATGCTACCCGATCATGACGGCTTGGATATACTCGATAAGATTCGCCAATACGGCAGCTGCCCTGTCATTATCATCACGGCGCGCGGTACCGTACCAGACAAGCTCCAAGGGCTAGCACAAGGTGCAGATGATTACATCGCCAAGCCATTTGATCCAGAAGAAGTGCTCGCCCGTGTACAAGCTGTGCTCCGCCGTTCCTCTTATATCTCCGAAGCAGATACGATCAGACTCGGGACACTTTCCATAGATGTTACTGCCCAGAATGCCTTGATCGGGAAAACACCCCTTGCCTTGATGCCACGGGATTGGCAGCTGCTCGTTTTCCTGGCGCGACATCCGAACCAATGCTTTAGCCGCGATCAATTACTGGATCAAGTGTGGGGAATGGATTTTGAAGGAGGGGATCGTTCTGTGGATACCGCTGTGAAACGTCTGCGTAAAAGCTTGTTGCCTTGGCCGACTTCCGAAGGGGAGATTAGCACGATCAGAGGAATGGGGTACAGCCTACGTGTTTACTAAACAATTCTCTGCCAACAGGACTGCCGTGCCGCTCTTGCGCTACTGGACGTGGCGCTATGCCTTGATTTTATCGATCATTCTTTTTGGTATTGGCTTTTTTGGCATCTATTGGATTAACAAAGCAGCTACAGAACAACAGTTTCAAGTATTGGAAGCAAGAACAGAGTTGCTCGCTGATTCATATACCAAGGTGTTGCTTGCCAAGGACACCTCGACTTCTTCTGTAAAGATAGAGGATTTGGCACAAACAACTGTTGGTTCCAATCAGGCTGTCACTGCTGTGACTGGTCCTGCGTCTCCGGCTATTCCTGACACCGCAACACCCGCAGCCAATACCGCCATGATCGCATTTCGAGTCATGCCGACTGTCCCAATCGATCACGTGGTACAGATTTACGATGATGCGGGCAAGACGTTCAAGAAGGATATGCTGAATCAGACGACGACCGTTACCGTTGCGCAGTTGCCTACTCCTGCCCAGCCTGTGGACAAAACAAAGGAAATACGGGAGGTCGTTGCCACAAAGGGAGCTACCTGGCTGCGTGTAGGTGTCCCTTACTATGAACACAATGCAGTCGCAGGCACTTATTACGTCAGTACCCCCCTTAACAATGATTTGGTTCACACTTATATCACGATCATGGTTTCCATCGGAATCATCACTTTGTGCGGTTGGGCCATCGTCTATGTACTGTCTCGCTCGTTAACACAGCCACTGCGGCAGTTGGCCATAGCGGCAGAGCAAATATCCAGCGGGAATTATACACCTTCTTTGCCCAATTCCTCCAAAATCAAAGAAGCAGAAATCAGTCAGCTGGTTCATTCCTTTGATGAAATGGCGAAACGGCTTGGACAACTAGAGCGGATGCGCACCGACCTTTTGGCTGGTGTTTCCCATGAGCTGCGCACCCCTGTCACCTCGATCCGCGGGATGATTCAAGCGGTCAAAGACGGCGTAGTGAAAGGTGCAGATGCGGATGAATTCATGCAAATCAGCATGGACGAAGCCAAACGACTCCAGACAATGGTCAATGACCTGCTTGATTTTTCATCCATGGAAGCAGGTGAGGTTTTCGTCGAGAAGCAGTCCATTCAGATCGACTGTACCTTGGATCAGATAGTCGCACAGGTGCAAGCCTTGCCCTCATTTGCAGACGTATCTGTGACAGTTAATCCGACTGGACAAGAAATCGTATGGATCGGCGATGAATCACATGTCAAACAAATTTTGCTCAATTTATTGGGGAACAGCACTGCCGCAAATGCAACGCAAATCAAGATCGACGTCCACAACCAAACCAACTTCCTCTCCATCGATGTAACCGACAATGGAAAAGGAATTCCTGAGTCAGAGGTTCCTTTCATTTTCGAACGGTACTATCGTGGGGATAGCAAACGCAAAAAGAAGCAAGGCCTGGGGCTGGGCTTGACGATCTCGCGCCTATTGGCAAAGGCACACGGTGGAAATGTCGAATTGGTTCAGACTTCTCCAGAAGGAACAACCTTTCGTCTTACACTCGCCCATCCAGACTCGTCCGTATGAAAATAAACAAAGAGGAAGCAGCACCGATGAATCGTGCCGCTTCCTCTTTTACGTATGAGCCCCCTCCGGCACATGCGTGCGGATAAGATCCATGAAAATGTCCAATGCTTTGGTATGAAACTCGTCGGATTTCGTGACGAGCGAAAAATCACGAGTAACCGGTGTCCCCGTCACCTTCAATGTACAGAGCGTACCGAGCTTGCGTTCTTTGCGGATGGCCCAATAAGACAGCAAGCTAATTCCCAGGCCAGCCTCCACTGACTCCTTGATCACCTGTGTACTGCCGAACTCCATTCGCTTTTGCGGTGTGAATTGCAGTTGGCGAAACATTTTTTCAGCCGCTTCCCTCGTGCCTGACCCTTCTTCCCGCACAATCCACGTTTCCTTCATTAGTTCGTCAATGCTGACCTCTGTCTGCCCGGCCAATCGATGCTCCGGAGAAGCAATCAAATACATACGATCATCAGCAAACGGCTCCACGCACATTTTTTCGTCCACATACTCCCCCTCAACTATCCCGACGTCGAGTTGTCGCTTCGCCACTAGCTCAGCAATGACTGTGGAATTGTGAATCGTAATCGTGGGGGTAATCAATGGGTAATACTGACGAAGACGCGCAATGACATGAGGCAGCACATACTCTCCGTATGTGTAGCTGGCGCCAATCGTCAAATGCCCGCTTGGTGTATTCATCAAATCATCCACGAGGCTCTGCATCCGCGTGTACAAGCCCAAGATCTCCCGAGCGTGATGATAGACAATCTCCCCCGCTTTATTCAAGCGAACATATTTGTTGCTTCGCTCCAGGAGCTTTGTCCCTATCGTGCGCTCGAGCGCATGAATATACTGACTAACGGCAGGCTGCGTCATATGGAGCTCTTCTGCAGCTCGGGAAAAGTTCTGTCTGTCTGCAACGGTCACGAACACAAGCAAATGCTGATCCAACTGCTTTCACTCTCCCTTCCACCACTAACCATTCATTTCACTTATGATGATCATCGCAATGATTTATTTTTCTTATTATAACAGTTGCCGTATGCTGAGTTTGTAAATCTTTTCGAGGAGTGATGGCAATGGCAACTCCGGTAAAAAGCAGCATGCCATTGAATGAAAGCAATGCCAGTGTACAGCCCGCAAAAAACAACGAAAGCACCCCCGCATCCTTCTCTCTGTGGATAGCTGGAATCGCTTTTACTTTTTTCATCGCCCTGACAGGCTACGGCTTAGCAAAAATACCTGGCTTTCAACAAGTTGGCCCCCTCGCCTGTTCGATCCTGATCGCGGTCGCATACCGGCATTTTCGTGGGTATCCGGAAGCATTGCGATCAGGGATTCAATTTTCCGCCAAACGTTTACTGCGTCTGGCTATTATTTTGTACGGTCTTAAGCTCAATATCGACGTCGTCTTGAATCAAGGTCTCGGGCTTCTCGTCTATGACGCTGGTGTCATTATTTTTGCCATCGCGGTTACGATGCTAATAGCCAAGTGGCTGAAAGCAGACTCTTCCCTCTCCCTCATGCTCGGAGTCGGTACAGGCGTCTGTGGAGCAGCGGCGATTGCAGCCGTCTCCCCGATCATTGCTGCCAAGGATGAAGATACCGCCATTGGAGTAGGAATGATTGCACTCGTCGGAACCTTATTTGCTATTTCCTACACGATCCTGCGTCCATTCCTTCCCCTGTCCGCGGTCGAATACGGCATGTGGTCAGGAATTAGTCTGCATGAGATTGCGCATGTCGCATTGGCTGCTGCACCGGCGGGTCAAGATGGGCTAGCGATTGCACTGCTGGCAAAATTGGGGCGTGTGCTTCTGTTGGTCCCGCTCTGTTTCATCCTGATGATTTGGATGAAACGCTCCGGGAAATTACAAAGTGGCACCAAAATCGAATTTCCTTGGTTCCTGATCGGCTTCCTCGCCATGAGTGTTTTTGGAAGCTACGTTCTCGGCACATACATCCCTGTCTCAGAAGCGTTCCATAATGGTGTCGCCAATGTCACAACCTTTGTGCTCACTATGGCTATGGTCGGACTTGGCCTCAATGTCGATCTGCGAGCACTTCGAACAAAAGCCGCGCGCCCACTGATTGCGATGAGTATTACCTCGATTCTTTTGTCGGTGCTCTCCTTTGTATTGGTCTAAAAAACTGTGGATAACCAAATATACGAGTTCGAATTCGCCGATTTCTTGATGATCGGCGATTTTTTTTGTGGATAAGGACAAAGATTATCCCCATATGTTGATAAAGATGTGTACATCTTTGCCGAGGGGGATCTATATGTCGAGAAAATGGTTGAGGAGACGACCGAACATCTTATTCATCATCGTGGATCAGGAACGATTTCCCCCTGTTTATGAAGAGCCTGCGATACGTGCATGGAGTGAGGATACACTCCACGCTCATGCTTTTTTGCGAGAGCATGGGTTGGAGTTCGAGCGTCATTACGCCGGCTCCACAGGCTGTTGCCCTAGCAGAGCCACTTTGTTCACTGGTCAGTACCCCTCTTTGCACGGCGTCACCCAGACCAGCGGCGTGGCTAAACGATCTCCCGACAGTGACATGTTGTGGCTCGATCGCAATACCGTTCCGACGATGGGGAATTATTTTCGTCAAGCGGGCTATCGGTGTTTCTATAAAGGCAAGTGGCATATATCCGATGCCGACATCTGGGTACCAGGTACCCATTTTCCCACCCCCAGCTACATTCCTGTAACGGGAGTTCCTGATCCCGATAAAGAGCGCTTATACTTGCTTGCTGATCGGCTGGACGGCTATGGCTTTTCCAGTTGGATAGGGCCTGAACCACATGGGATAGCGCCTCATAACTCCGGTTCGTCCGCAGCCATCGGCGTAAATGGTCGTGATGTGGTATACAGTAGCGAAGTCATCAAGCTGCTCCATGCATTAGACCAGGAGAAGCACTCCGTTGAAAACTACCATCCTTGGCTGATCGTGGCGTCTTTCGTCAATCCACATGATATCGCCATCTATGGGGATATCTCTGCGGGCACACCGTTTTTTCGCTTCCATGTGGATAAGTCCGTTCCCACTGTTGCCCCGCCCCCTACTCAGCACGAATCACTTGCGACAAAACCTCGCTGCCAAGCGAGTTATCGGGAGGTATATCCCCAAGCGTTCCAGCCCATTTCGGACCAAACCCATTATCGAAGACTGTACTATCAGCTCCAGAAAAACGCCGATCGGGAAGTCATGCGCGTTCTTGAAGCACTCGTCGCAAGTTCGTTTTATCCCGAAACACTGGTCGTGTTCACATCCGATCACGGGGAATTGTTGGGCGCCCACGGCCTGCATCAAAAATGGTACTGTGCCTATGAAGAGGCGATTCACGTTCCCCTCATTATCCACAACCCACTCCTTTTTCCACACGCAACCTCAACAGAGCTGTTAACCAGTCATGTGGATATTCTTCCGACACTTCTCGGTATGGCTGGAGTAGACACAGACAGACTAGGTGAGGAGCTGACCTTCACACATAGTGAGGTACAACCTCTTGTCGGTCGTGACCTTTCTCCCCTCATCTTGTCTTACGATACGGAATCTATCTCCAGTGAACCGATCTACTTCATGACGGACGACGATGTGACAAAAGGACAGCATCAAGTGAGCGTGCAACACCAACCCTATGACTCTGTCATTCCTCCGAATCGGATAGAAACAGTTCTCGCCTACATGCAATCCGCCGGGCACAGTGCTCTATGGAAATACTCCCGCTATTTTGCTGAGGATGTATACAACCCCACTGTGACTGATTACGAATTGTACAATCTCACGAACGATCCTTTGGAAACACGGAATTTGGTAATCCCCCTCTACAAAACCACACACTCAGAGCGCATCCGCCTGAAAATGGCGCTGCTTTTAGAAGAACAACGAACCCAAAAGCGATTGACCCCCATTTCTTACTCATTCGCACACTTTCTGTCTACGTGAACTTTTCCGGAACAACAGAAAACCCCTCGAATTGAGGGGTTTTTCATCATTTCTTTTCTCTTCACTATTCCTGTTCGGTCAATGCTTTTTCCAATGCTGCCATCGCTTCTTGTTCATCGACACCATCTGTGATCAGGGTAATTTCTTCCCCTTTTCCAATCGCTGCTGCCATAATGCCCATGATGCTCTTGCCATTTACATTTTTCTCATTTTTGATGATTTTAATTTCGCTGGAAAAGGACGTGGCCACCTTCACAAAATTCGCAGCAGGACGTGCATGCAGGCCGTGCGCCAATTGAACCACTAATTTTTTCTCTACCATTCTGATATGCCTCCTTCTCTACACTCTCTCCAGCCATTCCTTCACGAACGCTTCTACTTGCGCAGAAGTGCTCATCTGCAAAATCGTATCAATTTGTTTCGCTGCGTCCTCTACACTCAAACGACTCAGCTGTTGGCGCGCAGGCAAAATGCTCCCTGCACTCATACTAAATTCATCCAGACCCATTCCCAACAAAATCGGGATCGCGATTGGATCGCCCGCCATCTCCCCGCACATGCCTACCCATTTGTTCTGCGCGTGCCCTGCTTTAATGACATTGAGCAGCAAGCGCAAAACGGCAGGGTGATAAGGTTGGTAGAGATAAGCGACCTTCTCGTTCATACGGTCGGCTGCCATTGTGTATTGAATTAAATCATTGGTTCCAATGCTGAAAAAGTCAACTTCTCGTGCAAATTGATCGGCCATCAGTGCCGCTGCAGGGATCTCAATCATGATACCCACTTCGTACTGATCGGATACTACTATTCCGCGATTTACCAAGGATTTTTTCTCATCCTCCAAAATCGCTTTCGCCTGGCGGAACTCCTCCAGTGTCGCAATCATCGGAAACATGATTTTCAAATTGCCGTGTACACTTGCGCGCAGTAGAGCACGCAGCTGCGTACGAAATAGTTCCTGGTTGTCGAGACACAGTCGGATGGCGCGATATCCAAGAAACGGGTTCATTTCTTCTGGCAAAGCCAAGTAAGAGAGATGCTTGTCCCCGCCAATGTCTAATGTGCGAATAACCACTGGGCGGTCGCCCATATGCTCCAGCACATGCTTGTACGCAATGTATTGCTCCTCTTCCGTCGGAAAATCATTGCGTCCCATGTACAGAAACTCCGTGCGGAACAGCCCTACACCTTCAGCACCATTGGCCATTGCCCCAGCGACATCTTCAGGACTTCCGATATTGGCGGCAAGCTCGACATGATGATTGTCCAACGTGACCGTCTTATTGTTCACAAGCTTCGCCAGTTCGGCTTTTTGCGCTTCGTAATCAGCCTGCTTGCGTTTGTAGACAGCGATTTCCTCTTCACTCGGGTCAATAATTGCGATCCCTTCATGCCCATCGAGAATGACGAGTGTCCCGGGCTGAACCGCACGAGTAATCCCTTGTGTTCCGACAACAGCAGGAATCTCCAGAGAACGTGCCATAATCGCAGAATGCGAGGTTCGTCCACCAATGTCCGTGACGAAGCCTTTGACATAGCGACGGTCTAATTGAGCCGTATCGGAAGGCGTCAAATCATCCGCTACAATGATCACTTCTTCTGTCAGCTCACCGAGCCCTGCAAACGGTACCCCGAGCAAGTAAGAAAGTACACGTTTGGTCACGTCACGAATATCTGCTGCTCTCTCCCGCATGTATTCGTTGTCCATTTGCTCGAAAAGTCCGATGAATGCTTGTGCGACATCATTCAAGGCACTTTCAGCGTTTGTCTTTTCGTTTGAGATTTTATCTTTGACGGTATCGACCAGTTCCGGGTCTTCCAAGACGAGCACGTGAGCTTTGAAAATGTCTGCATGATCCGTGCCCATCTCCCGCTCCACTCGCAGAACGATGTCCTCCAAGTCATTTTTCGCTCGAGCCAACGCCTCTTGAAAGCGTTGGATTTCACTCGCCGGATCTTCAATCGCTACGGTATGAATCTGTAAGTCGGGCGTCGTCAGTAAAAACGCCTTACCAATGGCTATACCTGCTGAAGCTTTTACACCTGTGATCTTTTGGGACATCGTAACACCAGCCTCTCTCAATGGCTACCTGACCATTCCTTCAATCTGCGTGCCTGTTCGCGCACGATCTCCTCAAGAGGATGACCTGCCGGAATGCCGGTACAATTGTGTAATGTATTTTCCCATCCAAACTCTTTCAGGCTTGCTTGTATCCGTGCGGACTCCGCATCCTCGGGATAGTCGAATGCCAGTGCCGCTGCAATCGCCAGACCCAAATGCTCTGGATTCATTCCTTTTTCCATGCATTGTAGCGCTGGTCCGACCAAACGATCATGCTGCGACAGCTTGCGGATCGGCGAACGTGCCACCCTGACAATATCGTCAGACAGTAGCGGGTTGGTGTATCTGCCGAGAATTTTTTCTACATACTGCCCATGCACTTGCGGGTCAAATCCGTACTTGGCCGTAAGCAGTGCACCTGTCTCCTGAAGAGCCCCGCGTGTCGCCTGAACAATCCGGTCGTCTCGCATCGCTTCATCAATCGTTTTCATCCCCAACTGATACCCCAGGTACGCGATGACCGCATGACCTGTGTTGACGGTAAACAGTTTTCTTTCGATGTACGGCGCAAGATCCTCCACATAGGTAACGCCCTCTATGCTAGGGACTTCTCCAACTATCTGCGACGAATCTACCACCCATTCGAAAAACGTTTCAACCATAACCAGCAGCTTGTCATCATGCTGCTGCAAAGGAACAATCCGGTCTACCGCTGCATTAGGGAATCCGATCCATTGTGCTGCCTCGGCTCGAACCGATTCCGTCAGATGCTCATACACATGCTCCTTCAGCTTCTCGCTGCCGCCAATCATGTTTTCACATGCAATCACATTGAGTGGCTTCGCATGAACAGAAAGTCTCCGGGTAATGCCGGCTGCGATGGCCCCTGCAATGTGCGGAAGAATGTTGGGACCAACTGCCGTCGTAACCAAATCGGCAGTGGCGATCGCTTCAGCTACCGCCGCTACATCCTGACCATTTATCGCTCGAACTCCTTCCACGACCGACTCCGGTTTTCCTGTTGTTGCTAGTTGCACACGATACAATTTTCGCTCATTCAGCTCATCGACCAAAGCCGCATTGACATCCACAAACGCAATTTCATAGCCAGCCTTTTGCAAAAGTTGTCCGATAAATCCTCGCCCAATGTTACCTGCTCCAAAATGTACAGCTAGCATAGGGGATTACACCTCCTCGGAGAACATCGCGATGATTTCTTGCGCCGAAGCCGCGTTTACAATCCGCTTGACGTTTTCCTCCTCGGAGCAAAGAATCGCGATGTTCGAGAGCACCTCTAGATGCTCGTCTCCAACAGCAGCAATGCCCACCAGCAAATACGCTGTATTTCCTTCTCCAAAATCTACACCCTCCGGCACCTGAATGATGGAAATCCCGGTGGATTGAATCTCTGCCTTGGATTCGTTCGTTCCATGCGGGATGGCTACGCCGCTTCCGATATATGTGGTCGCCAACTGCTCGCGCTCTTGCATTTTCTCTATATACGCCTCCGTTACATGGCCTGCACGCACAAGCAACTCTCCTGCCAGTCTGATCGCTTCTTCTTTATTGGCTACCTTTGCATTCAACATGATTTTTTCTGCTGTCAGTATGTTTTTCATTTTGTTCTCTCCAATCCTATCTTTTTTAGGCAAAACGCATACATTTTGCCTGCTATATAATCAGCAATTTGCTGTGTTTCTCCTGTTTTCAAAACCGCTTGCATTTCTTCTTCAATCAAAAGGGAGCTGATCTCACTAAGTACTTCCAGCCCTTCCTTCGGCACTTCTTTCGGCCCTAACAAGAGCAGAAGCGTGTCAATGGATATCACTTCTTCATCCATCGAGCGAAGAAGGATGGGCTCTCGTAATTGGTGAAACGTAAAAGACGCTTTGTTCACCGCTTCATTTCTTCCGTGAAAAAGGGCCAAGGATGTTCCCGGAATCCCCAAACCGCCGAGCTTTTCCCGCTCGATCAACTGCTTGACTACCGGTTCGACCTCCTCGATCGTTCCACGTTCTTTCAGCCTCTTGCTGATTTGTCCCAAAAGCTGGGCGATGTCCTGATCACAATTCTCCCATTTCATTCCCCATAGCCCATCGTAAAGCTCATTGGCGTACGCAGCGTAGTATTGCATGGCCCTTAATTGTTCGATGGACTGCTGCCCTACGGGAACCAGCTGACTTTTCTCCTGATGGGATCGTTTCTGACTCGTCGTATGCAATTGATATTTAATTTTTTGGATATCGTCTGGCGGAAGCAGCGGACTGACCACGACATATTCCGCTGGATCGATCGGCAATGGAAGGGTGGAAATAATCAAGTCATAATCCGTTGCCGGAACCTCTTCCAGATCGAACATGGACAGATTTTTCAAGCTGACGATCTCCGGTATTTCTTTTTTAATACGCGTTGCCAAAATCTTGGAGGAGCCGATCCCGCTGGAGCATACTACCAATGCCCGGTACCACTGCTGCTCATGGCGCGTTCTCTCCAGGGCCGCACCAAGATGCATCACTAGGTACCCGATTTCTTCATCTGGAACCTGTAGCTCTGGCAAAATCGTATGGACCGCTTCACTTGTTACAGCAAACAGCTCTGGATAGTTTTGTTTGATCTGCTCGAGAATCGGATTGCGAATCTCCATCTTCCGCTGTAATCGGAATAACGCTGGCTCCAAATGCGTCAGCAGACCATGGAACAGCGAGGCGTCATTGCCAAGCGGAAGGTCCAAGCGTTCTTCGCAGGCTTGAATGAAGCGTTTCGTAATGACCATGAGCTCCGTATTTTCCGGCCATACCTGGTCATCCGGAGAATGCCGCAGCTTGGCTCCCCGCAAATGCATCGTAATATAGCCGATCTCATCTGCTGGGATCTCCATTTGGAAAATCTGCTTTAGCCGCTCCATGATGTTGCTGGCTATTTCATACTCGGGTGTTCCAATCAATTCACTGAGGGTATTCTCATCAAAATGAATGCCTTCCCCTTTTTCAATCCGTTCCATGGCCAATGCCAAATGGGTGACCAATCCGAGGTAGGCGCTGTCTGCCAAAGGATAGGGAAGCTCCTCGTCCAGATGGCTCAATGCATTCTCGACCTTGATCAGCTTTTCCCGGTCAATCAAGCCAAGCAGCCGTTCCGAAATCGAATCAATGTCCCTCAGTGCCTTGTTTTGAATATTTTCTTTGATAATCCCAATCAGCTCGTGATCATCCAGATGCTCGGCAATCAGTCTGCTGATAGCCCGCCGCTTGGATGACTCTGTACCTTGCAACTCCACGCCATACCCTCGTTTTCGCAAAAGCGATAGATCGTAACGCGCGAGCATGGTCTCCAAATCATCCAGATCATGACTGATGGTCGCTGTCGTCACTTTCAAATCGATCGCCAACGAAATCAGTTTGACTGGCTCCGATGCCTCCAGGAGCGCACAGAGGATGATTGCCTTTCGTTCCTGCGCGGTGTATTCCTTCGTCATGTGATGCAGGACAGACATTCTGAGTGCACGCTTTTGCTCGTCGGTCCCCACTACTTCAAGCCCTGAGCCTGTTTTTCTGACTAACTCCAGTTCAAATTCGTCAAACAAAGAGGCCAGCGCATCCAATTCCCTGTGAACGGTACGGCCGCTTACACCAATCTGTTCGGCGATTGAACCCACGGTAACTCCTTTTTGTTCCTGCAATAAAATCTCGATAATAGATCGCTGTCGAGAGGATACATGCATGTCTTCGTTCCCTCCTTAACGCCAAAGAGGGAAGACGCTAGCTCTCACTAGCGTTGATTCCCTTTACCCCAGGCGTTTGACCAACTTGTCATACTCGGGACTATTCAAGAAATTTTCAATGGAGATATGCTCCGCAGAAGGCGCTTTGACCTGCGCTCTCTCTGTCAAAGACTTGTGCGTAATGACGATATCAGCGTCACCTGGAATGTCGTTGATCGCTGTATTGATGACCGTAATCTCGGTCAGGCCCGCATCCTTGAACTTTTTACGCAAGGACGCCGCTCCCATCGCACTGGAGCCCATTCCCGCATCGCAAGAGAAGACGACTTTCTTCACGTCTGCAGCAGCTACCTCATGCTTCACTGGAGCTTCTACCGCTTCTTGTTCCTGCGCTTTTTTGCCTTTCATCTCTTGCATTTTTTCTGTGGCTTTTTCCAGTTCATCTTCGTCTGTCTTCGCGCTCATTTTCAAGAGAGCAGATGCAATGAGGAAGGACACGACAGTCGCTGCCAACACACCAGCCAGTACCGGTAGCAATCCACCACGTGGTGCCATTGCAATCAAGGCGAAAATACTACCTGGAGACGGTGGCGCCACCAATCCTGCGCCAAGCAGCGTGAAGGTAAACACACCAGCCATCCCGCCACCAATGGCCGCCAGAATCAGACGCGGATTCATCAGCACGTACGGGAAGTAAATTTCGTGGATACCCCCGAAGAAGTGAATGATGACAGCACCCGGAGCCGATTGCTTGGCACTGCCTCTACCAGCAAGCCAGTATGCCAACAAAATTCCCAGACCTGGTCCCGGATTGGATTCAAGCAGGAAGAAAATCGATTGACCCAACTTCGCCGCTTCATCCAGACCAATCGGACTCAAAATACCGTGGTTAATCGCATTGTTCAGGAACAAGATCTTCGCTGGCTCGATAAAAATGCTGGCAAGCGGCAACAATCCTGCACCCACAATGACTTCTACACCCCCTGCAAGCGCCTTGCTCAAGCCTGCAACGACAGGTCCAATTGCTTGGAAAGCAAAAAGTGTCAGTAACCCGCCAACAATACCCGCGGAAAAGTTATTCACTAACATTTCAAAGCCGGAACGAATTTTTCCTTCGAACAACTGGTCCACTTTTTTCATAACCCAGCCACCCAAAGGACCCATGATCATGGCTCCCAGGAACATCGGGATGTCCGCACCTACGACAACCCCCATCGTAGCGACGGCACCTACGACCCCACCTCGAACATCATGGACCATTTTCCCGCCGGTATAACCGATCAGCAGTGGCAGTAAATACGTAATCATTGGTCCAACCAGTTTGGCCAAATTTTCGTTAGGCAGCCAACCTGTTGGGATAAATAAAGCGGTAATCAACCCCCAAGCGATGAAAGCACCGATATTCGGCATCACCATTGCACTCAGGAATCGTCCAAACTTTTGTACCGAGACCCGTACTCCACCCGAAGCGTTTTTTGTTTCCACACTCTCCATACTGCACCCTCCTTTACCCCTATTTATGAGATGTTGACATGATTGAAAAAGGTAATGTGTACACCTCAAATATAAAGCGTTTTCATAGGAGGTAACAACAAAATCAAAGCGCGAATTTGTCTGACTCGTTGTTGCCAAAACTTAATTGTCCATAGGAAAAAGACCTCTGCCCAGTTGCAGAAGCCTTCTCCTTACAAATTCTCCGATTCAACCTTGATCACTTTTCCGGTCTTCACATCGACATCGATTTCAAACACCTGATTTTGCTCGGTGAGAATGATAATTTCATACGCGAGAACACCTTCGTCTTTTTCCAACTCAACATGGACAACCCGCCCTTTTACTTGCTGCAAGGCGATTCGTATGGCGTCTTCTTTGGTAATGTCTGTTGGCTCGATGATCGCAGAAATTTCCTTCGCTTGATCAAAGGAATGTCCAGATGCATGAACCGACATCCCCCCACCCAATACGGCGAGCCAAATACCAGCCCACTTTCCAATGGCTGTTTTCCTCATGCTTACTCTCTCCCTGCGCGAAAATTCGTGCCAAAACACTCCTAGTTTTTCACGGATTCCCCTAAATATTCGCAGGCAGGTCAACACGAAAAAAAGACCGATGCGCACATGTGCACACCAGTCTTTGCTTGCATTACCGCTCGATTCCTAGCTGCGTGGTGAACGAGATTCGCCACTACGTGGACGGGAGTCGCCACTGCGTGGACGGGAATCACCGCTGCGTGGACGAGATTCGCCACTGCGTGGACGAGATTCACCACTACGTGGACGAGATTCGCCATTGCGTGGGCGAGATGGACGCTTTCCACCAAAACCGGAACCGGAACCAAAGCCACCTTTTCCTTTTGGAGGTAGCTTTTTCTTCCCTACACGAAGAGGAGCCTCTTCCGTCAGGCGAACAGGTGTCGTATCCGGCTCTTTGGTCAACAGCTTGAGAGCTGCGGATACCAGCGTTACGGAATCAACATCCTCCAGCAATTGTTCTGCCAATGTTTTGTAAGCAGACAAATCATCTCTGCCAGACGCTTCCAGGATTTTGTCTACTGTCATTTTTTGTTGACCTTCCATAGCTTCTGCCATCGAAGGAACGGCTTGACGCTCCATGCGACGCTTCGTCGTACGCTCAATCAGACGCAGATGGTCGATTTCACGGGAAGTGACAAACGTGATTGCCAGACCTGTTTTACCAGCACGTCCTGTTCTACCGATACGGTGAACGTAGCTTTCGGAGTCCTGCGGAATGTCGAAGTTGAATACGTGTGTAACACCGCTGATATCCAGACCGCGGGCTGCAACGTCAGTCGCTACCAATACTTCGATTGTACCTTCTTTGAACTTGCGCAGTACGCTGTCGCGTTTTGCCTGGTTCAGGTCTCCGTGGATACCTTCTGCTCCATAACCGCGCTTGGTCAGAGCTTCGGACAGCTCATCCACTCTGCGCTTGGTTCTACCGAATATGATAGCCAGCTCAGGCGAATGAATATCCAGCAAACGGCACAGAACATCGAATTTTTGTCTTTCTGCTACTTCCATATATTGCTGCTCGATGTTTGGTACGGTTACTTCTTTTGCTTTCACTTGAATGATGGTTGGTTCGTTCATGAACTGCTGGGCGATTTCCTGGATCGCTCTTGGCATCGTCGCGGAGAACAGCAGGGTTTGACGACTTTCTGGAACCTCTTTCAAGATTTCCTTAATGTCGTCGATGAAACCCATGTTCAGCATTTCATCCGCTTCGTCCAAAACAACTACCTCGATGGCATCCAGACGAATCGTTCTTCTTCTCATGTGGTCCATGAAACGACCAGGTGTTGCTACGATAATTTGCGGGCGTTTTTTCAACGCTTTGATTTGACGCGTGATGTCTTGACCACCGTAGATTGGCAGGGCAGAGATGTTTTTAAATTGGGCAATTTTATTAATCTCTTCTGCCACCTGAACAGCCAGCTCACGAGTTGGAGTCAATACAACCCCTTGAATATTTCCGTTTGTTTCATCCATGCGTTCAATCAGTGGAATACCGAATGCAGCCGTTTTACCAGTACCTGTTTGTGCCTGACCGATCAGGTCACGACCTTGCAGTGCTACAGGAACCGTTTGATCCTGAATAGCTGTAGCCTCTTCGAAGCCCATGTTGCTCAACGCTCTAACAATGGAGTGATGTAAGCCAAAATCATTAAAAGTCGCCAATGAATGTCAGTCTCCTTTATCAATACCTTCATATATAAAATTCTCATAAAAAAGGGCACTATTCCTTACGATCCGGAACATGCCCTTTTATCCCCGATTGTACGTAGCACCCTAAAGAACATAGCTGTAATCGTACCATGCAATGCCTGAAAAAGCAAACTGCATATATACCCAAATCTCCTAATTTTGTGCTGTGATCGTCTGTAAAAAATAACAAAGCAGCCCAGAATCAGGCTGCTTGTCTGTTATTGGATTATTTTACCCATTTTTTGTAAAGCTCATCAAATTTCCCTTGCAGTTTCATTTCGTCCATCCACACATCCAGATAGTTAGCGAAGATGCTGTCTCCACGTTGGATCATGTACGCTTTTTCGCTCTTCGTGAACGGGTTGTCAGTCAGAGCGGCATACAGGCGGGAATCCGCTTTGGAATATACAATCGCTTCCAGCGTATCCGTGATCATCACATCGTACTTACCGCTTGCTACCAGACCAGGAATGTCGAGGTTGTTTTGTTCAACAGTTACGGTTGCTTTTGTCAGGTGCTCACGAACGAATTTTTCGTTGGTGCCTCCTGGATTCACACCAATGCGCACCTCTGGCTTGTTGATATCTGCTACACTCTTGTACTTGTCCTTGTCTTCTGCACGGATGAGCGGAGCTTTACCGAACATAATATAAGGATCGCTCATGTGTGCTTTTTTCTGGCGGTCTGTGTTGCGCGTAACGCCTCCGACAGCAATATCGAATTTATTTGCCAACATATCGTCCATCAGTGTCGGCCAAGAGGTTTGGACAAAACGCGCCTCTACTCCTAGACTTTTTGCGAATTCTTTCATCGCGTCGATATCGTAACCTTCGAATTCGTTCGTTTTCGGATTCAAATATGTAAACGGTTTGTAGTCACCTGGCGTACCTACGAGGATGTAGCCTCTCGCAATGATTTCGTCCAAACGAGACTCAAACTTCTTCGCTTGCGGTTTTTTAGCAGCTTCAGCAGCTACGGTTGGGACAGGCTTAACCGCTGTTGCGGCAAAAGCACCTGTTCCTCCTGTCATGAGCATAGTTGCAGCGAGTGTGCTCGCCAAGATTGTTTTTGTAAATTTTTTCATCTGGTTTCTCCTCCTGTTGTTGGTAATGAATTTAGTTATTAGAAACAAACTCCATCATCCCCTAATAGCATCCCCCCTTTCAAAGAAGAGGACTTACAACCAGTTGAGCTGCCTCTTACACAGTAAACCTGCCGATTCCTTGCTGTAATTCTTCTGCTACTGCGTTCAAACGCTCGACAGACTGGCCAATTTCCTGGATGGCTTGAAGTTGGTCTTCGGTCGCCCTTGCCACGGTTTGCGCGTCGAGTGAAGCATGTTTTGCGATGTTATGCATTTCATCCACAGAAGCACTCACCTGCTGGGAGCCCGCTGACATTTGTTCAGATGCTGCGGATACTTCCAAAATGTGCGCAGCAACGTTACGGGAAGATTCCAAAATATGCCCAAAGATTTCGCGAACCTCTTCGACCAGTTGAATGCCTTGCTGTGCGTCTTGGTTCCCCTCAGTCATGACCTCTACTGCGTGACGAGTATCCTGCTGGATTTCCCCGATTAGCATCGCGATTTTGGATGCGGATTCTTCGGATTGATTCGCCAGTTTTTTCACCTCTCCGGCAACCACAGCAAACCCACGTCCATGCTCACCGGCACGTGCTGCCTCAATCGAAGCATTCAAGGCAAGCAAATTGATTTGCGAGGTCAACTGACTAATCGTATCGAGAATCCCTTCGATTTCTTTGGAGCGATTGTTGAGCTGCTCGATGGCTACTGTCGCCTTCGAGGTTCCCTCGCCAATGCTTCCCATCTGGCGAACTGCCTGCTCTACCACAGCAGTTCCTTGCTCTGCCTGCTCTGTTGCTACCTGGGCAGCCTCTGAAACATGTGCAGATGTCTCCGCGATTTTCACGATGCCTGCTGCCATGTCATTCATGGACAATGCGACATCCTGCGAGCTGGTGGCCTGCGCCTCTGCTCCCTCAGAAATCTGTGCAATAGACAAGCCGATTTGGTTGATGTTTTCCGTCGCTTGTTTAATGCCTTCGGATACTTCCTGACTAAAACGTTGTACTTGATCAGACGACAGAGATACGTCTTCGATCAAATTTTTCAAGTGCGATACCGTCTGGTTAAAATCACGTGACAGAACTGCAATCTCGTCTTTTCCATCAACCGTTACAGTCTCTTTCAAGTTCCCCTTCGCCACTACATTTACTGCGTGATTCAGACGCTCAATTGGTTTCACCAAGCGTACAGCCAAGAAATAAACGAGGACAACCCCAATCACCAACACGATGAGGGAGATCACCATCAATCGGACTGACAATTGATCGACAGGCGCATGCAGCTCCGCTACAGGTGCAGTGATGTATAGGCCCCAGTTCAAATTGGTAGGAGCATAGGAAGCAAATCTCTCTACATTCTCGTATTTGTATTGGGCGATTCCATGATTCCCTTGCTTGATATCTTCAAAAGCTGTCTGAAGCTCAAGAATACCCATGTCGAGAATCGATTCCTTCAGAATGTACTCGCTTTTCGGATGATAAATAAATGTTCCTGTTTTGCTTACTAAAAAGGCGTAACCAGCTTGGCCAAATTTCTCTTCAGACACCTTTTTTTGGATTTCATTGATAGGAATAGTAGAACCGATATAACCGTATTGACGGTTGTCCTTCATCAATGGAACGACAAGGGTCACGATGTTATTCCCTGTTCGTTTTGAAATGACTGGCTCGGAGACAACAACCTTCCCTTCCCCTTTGCTGGCTTCCTTAATATGCGGGCGATCCGAGATATCGGTCACTTCACCCTTGAAATTGATTACTTTCTTACCGCTTAAATCATGTGAAAAGAAGAACGTCTCAAACTCCGGGTTTTCCTTTTGAGCTTCTTGAATGAGCTTCAGGTCCTGTTCGACATTTTGATCAGCCGACATCAGCCCTCCTACCGCTCTTACAATACTAATTTTTTCTTGAAAGAAACCATCGATACGTATCGAGAGATTGCTAGCTGACAACTCAGCTTCTTTGTCCAGACTGTCTGCCAAAAGATTGGAAGCACTCCAATAGCTTGCACCGCAAACCGTACCCAAACTAATAACCAACAGCAAGCACAAAACGATAATTAGCTTATTCTTCAAACTATTTTTCATACCGAATCACTTCTCCCTTCTGTTTTTTCAACAAAAAAAAGACTGCCCACCGACAGCCCATCATGACTACGGTATGGCAACCCGGCTGTCCTAGCTGCGAAAGTCATTTGACTTTCGTCCTTAGACCCGTGGCTTTGCGTCCCTGCCTTTCAACAGGTTTGCCTTTGTCATTCCTTGTTGTTTTTTCAATGAAAATCCACTTTTTTTCAATCTCACCTTTCATTTCCCATAACTTTTCGCTAATAAACCTCATAATGGAAAAAAAGCTGACAACCTTTTACAGTTGTCAGCTTTTTGTCAAACTTTTTGATTAGCTTAATCCGATTACTTGCCCATCCTCGTCTACATATAACGATTCCGCAGCCGGCTTTTTGGGGAGGCCTGGCATCGTAACCAAGCTTCCAGTCAATGCGACGATAAAACCAGCTCCTGCTGATATACGCACTTCGCTCACTTGGATCGTGAAATCAACAGGTGCCCCCAATAGATCAGCGCGGTCCGTAAAGGAGTACGGTGTTTTCGCCATGCACACAGGCAGATGCGACATGCCCATTTCTTCTGCCTTTTGCATCGTTTTCAATGCAAGCGGCGAAAAGACAACCCCTGATCCACGGTATACTTCTTTCACGACAGTCTCAATCTTGTCTTTAATGCTGAGGTCTTCCTCATACAAGAATCGGAAGGACGAAGGCCGCTCTGCTGCACGCGTCACTTTTTCAGCCAGCTCGACACCGCCAGCTCCGCCTTCTGCCCATACTTTGGAGAGTGCCGCTTCGGCTCCGGCGGCTTGGCATAGCGCAATGACGGCATCAATCTCTGCCTGTGTGTCCGTCGCAAAATGATTGATGGCTACCACTGCTGGCACACCGAACTTCTGCAGGTTTTCCAGATGGCGCTTGACGTTTTCAAAGCCTTTTTCCAGAGCAGACAAGTTCTCCACTGCCAGGTCAGGTACTTTTACCCCGCCATTGAATTTCAACGAGCGAACCGTAATCACCACAACGGCAGCCGATGGAGTCAAGCCTGCTTTTCTGCACTTGATGTCAAAAAACTTCTCTGCCCCCAAGTCGGCACCAAATCCCGCCTCTGTTACGACGTAATCCGCCAGCTTCAAGGCCATCTTGGTCCCGATCACGCTGCTGCACCCATGTGCGATATTGGCAAAAGGTCCGCCGTGAATAATGACCGGAGTTCCCTCGATTGTCTGTACGAGATTGGGCTTAATCGCTTCCTTCAAGAGAACGCACATCGCATCGACCGCGTTGATTTCTTCTGCCCGTACAGGCTGATCATTGAAATCGTAGCCAATGATGATATGGTTCAACCGCTCGCGCAAGTCTGCTAGATTCTCACTCAAGCATAAAATCGCCATGATTTCTGACGCGGTCGTAATCATGAAGCCATCCTCACGCGTCATGCCATTACCGTCACCCAGACCAACAACGATGTTACGCAGTGCGCGGTCGTTCATGTCCATTGCCCGTTTCCAGACGATTTTCTTTGGATTGAGCCCGCGCTGATTGCCATGGAAAATATGATTGTCGATCATCGCTGCCAACAAGTTATGAGCAGCTGTAATCGCATGAATGTCCCCTGTAAAATGCAGGTTAATTTCATCAGCTGGGAGAATTTGTGCTTGGCCGCTTCCCGTTGCGCCTCCTTTGATCCCCATGCAAGGACCCAAGGATGGCTCGCGAAGCGCTGCAATTGTTTTCTTCCCGAGATAATTTAATGATTGTGACAGACCAATCGTCGTGAGTGTCTTCCCTGCTCCCGCCGGATTGGGGTTCATCGCTGTAACAAGAATCAGTTTGCCATCAGGGCGATCCTTCACTTGCTCCCATAGTTCATCTGATAGTTTGGCTTTATACTTTCCGTATAGCTCCAAATGCTGTTCTTCGATACCTGCAATCTTGGCAATTTCAACAATAGACTTCATACTTGCCTCCCTGCCACACCAGAATGTAATGCACCCGTTACCAATCTTCTACATTCTGCATAATCATCCTTTCTCCTCTCCCCTTCGACACATTACGCAAAAGAAAAAGCCCACATTCCGACAAACGTTCAGAATGCAGGCTCTCTGTTATTTCCCGAAAATTTTACCCGGATTCAAAATGCCGTTCGGGTCCAGCACATGCTTCATAGCTTGCATGACGTCCAGTGCATCCCCGTGTTCCTTGCGCTGGTATTTGATTTTCCCCACACCCACACCGTGCTCTCCAGTGCAGGTTCCTCCTCGACTTAATGCGTATTCCACCAGATGGGCATTTACTACCTCGGCGCGCGCACCTCTTCAGGGTCATTCAGGTCGATCATCAGGATAGCGTGATAGTTCCCATCCCCGACATGCCCTGCAATCGCTCCATCCAGCCCAGCGCGATCAATCGCTTGCCGCGCGTCCACAACAGCTCCTGCCAGCTCAGAAATCGGCAAGCAAACATCTGTTACCATCAGCTTTTTCCCGGGGGATTTGTGCAGGAAGGCATACGCCAGGTTATGACGAGCGTCCCAGAGCTGCGTCCGCGCCTTCGAATCGGTTTCAAAAAGAAACTGCGTGCAGCCATGTCCATCGGCGATGTTCTGCGCAAAGTCGATATCATACGCGAGCCCTTGTTCACTGCCGTGGAACTCGATAAACAGCGTCGGTGCTTCCAGATAACTCGTTTCTTTGTACAGATTCACTTGTTGGATAGAACGTTCATCAACCAACTCGATTCTCGCTACTTGAATACCGGCTCCGAGAATATCTACGACGGTATCGACGGCAGTCTGAACAGAAGGGAAGCTGGCGCGTGCCGCCGTTGTCGCCTCAGGGATACCGTAGACACGCAAGGTCAGCTCTGTGAATACACCGAGCGTTCCCTCCGACCCGACAAACAGCCCCGTAAGATGGTAGCCTGAGGAGGATTTGGCTGTCATGCTCCCTGTACGGATGATACGTCCGTCCGCCGTCACCACTTCCAGATCGCGCACCTGATCACGCATTACGCCATAGCGGACAGAGGTTGTTCCACTGGCATTTGTAGCCGCCATCCCCCCCAAAGTCGCGTCCGCTCCAGGATCGACGGAGAAAAACAATCCGTGCTTTTTCAATTCTTTATTAAGCTGGGTACGCGTCACACCGGGCTGGACTCTCACGAGGAAATCCTTCGGTCGTACCTCCAGCACTTGGTTCATCAAGGAAAAATCCATACTAATACCGCCCGCATAAGGAATCGCGTGGCCTTCCAGACTGGTCCCCATGCCAAACGGCGTTACCGCAATGCGCTTTTCGTTGGCCAGCTTCATGATTTGACTGACTTCCTCTGCCGTCTGCGGGAACACGACCACTTCCGGAAGAGACGGGGTATGATACGATTCATCATGGCTGTGGTGCTCCAGTACAGTGGGATTGGTCGATACTCGTTCTTCCCCCAACAGTCCCACTAACGCTTGCTTGTAATCCACTTTGGTTCCCCCTCCGTTACTTGCTCAAGTTGACAAGGAATAAGCTAATTTCAGGAATGTAAGTAATGAGCATCAAGTCGACGATCATGATGACCAAAAACGGGATCACCGCTCGCTCAATTTCCGTATTCTGGAGCTTCGCAATATTTCCTGCTACCAACAAATTGATTCCAACCGGAGGAGTCAACATACCGATCGCGGAGTTGACGACCATGATCACCCCGAATAGCACCGGATCAATGCCCAAAGAATTCGTGATCGGCAGCAGGATCGGTGTCAGGAGAATGATCGTAACCGCCGTTTCCATAAACGTCCCCAAAATGAGCAACAAGATGTTAATAATGAGCAACGTGATGATCGTGCTGTCGGTAATCCCCAGCATGAATTGCGCAATTTCCTGCGGGATGTTTTCCCTCGTCATCAGATAGCCAAATGCATTGGCGGTCGCGATGATCAGCATAATGACCGCTGTCATGCTGGCAGAGCCTGCGAATATTTCCCCCAAGTCCTTCCACTTGATTTCCCGGTAGACGAAAAGCCCGATAACCAGACCGTAAATCACGGCTACCACTGCTGCTTCTGTTGGAGTAAAGACAGCTCCGTATATACCACCAAGAATAATGATCGGCATGAGTATCGCCAAAATGGCATCCTTGAATGCCTCCCATATCTCTTTGGGCGTATGCTTCTCTCCGCCACCCCAGCCGTTTTTCTTACTGATCCAATATGAGTACAGGATCAACGAAATCGCTACGAGAATGCCCGGCCCGATCCCCGCGATAAACAAGTCGCTAATCGAAGCACTCGCTGCTACCCCGTACAAAACCATTGGTACGCTCGGAGGAATCATGACACCGATCGTTCCGCCTGTTGCATGCAAGGCCGCAGAAAACCGGACATGATATCCTTTTTTGACCATGTGCGGGATCAAAATTCCCCCTACGGCTGCTGTTGTCGCGGCAGAAGAACCCGATATCGCTGCAAAAAAGGTACAACCCATAACCGCCACGATTGCCAATCCTCCAGGCAGGTTCCCGACAATCGTATTCGCAAAACGAATTAGCCTAGCTGAGATCCCGCCTGTCTCCATCAGCTTTCCTGCCAGAAGGAAGAACGGGATCGCCATCAGCGGGAAGGAATCTGTCCCGTTGAACATTTTTTGAATGACAACCAGAAGAGGGATGTTTCCCTCCAGCATAAACACGACAACGACAGATAACCCCAGTGCCACCCCAATCGGTACGTTCAGGATCAGGAGCACCAACAGTGTTAAAAACAAAATCGTACCCACAATCTGGTCACTCCTTCCCGGTAATGTCTTTCCATGTCACATGGATGACGTTCATGATGAGCAAGGCACCGCTGATCGGAATCACCATGTATACATAGCCCATGGGAACGAGCAAAGTGGGTGAGGTTTGTGTCATGCTTCTCGAAGATAACAAGTAGCCTTGCTGAACCATGACGAGAAAGAAGACCAGACTACACAAAGCAGCCATAACCAGTACCACCTTGTTCATGCGAGGCGACAAGTACTTTTGAATGTATTCCGTACCGATGTGTGCTTTGATCGACATCGCGTACGCTGAACCCAGAAACGTGATCCAGATCAACAAATACCGAGCCAATTCCTCCGTCCAGGCCAAGGGCTGGTCGAGCAAAAAACGGAAAAGCACCTGCAGGAAGACAGCGATCACCATAATAGCCAGAAGGGCAATGACGAAAAAACGGAGGATGCTGTTTATTTTGGATACAAGGTTGCCCACACACAATCTCCTTTCGCAGGAAAAAGGGGAGAAAAGCCAGAGTGGCTCGTCTCCCTTCTGCCGTTTATTTTGTATTTACAATTTGATCCACCAGCTCTTTGCCAAACTGCCCGGAAAATTTGTCATAGACGGGCTTCATCGCATCGCGGAAAGCTTGCTTATCAACGTCCTCGGTAATGACTACACCTTTTGCTTTTATATTGGAAATGGCCTCTTCTTCCATCTTGATCATCAACTCGCGCTCGTACTGACCCGCTTTTTTGGCTTCCTCAGCAAGAAGTTGCTGGACATCTGGCGGGAGCTTATCCCATACAGGCTTGCTGAACAAGATCATCGCTGCTGAGTAGACATGCCCGGTCAAGGCCATTTGTGTTTGCTTGGATTCATACAGCTTGTAGGTCTGTGCGACAATCGCCGGATTTTCCTGGGCATCGACAACTCCTTGTTGTAGCGCCGTCAGTGCCTCTGTCCAAGCCATTGGCGTCGGCTTCGCTCCCAATGCTTCGAATGCAGCCAGATGGATCGGGTTTTCCTGCGTGCGTATCTTCAACCCTGCCACATCCTCCGGCTTCTTGATCACTTTCGAGCCGTTCGTAATATGGCGGAAGCCGTTTTCGGCCCAAGCCAGCCCAACCAGATTGGCGTTTTCCAAATCCTTGAGGATATCCTGCCCGACTTGTCCGTCGAGTACCTTGTACGCCTGCTCACGGCTATCAAACAAGAACGGGAGATCCAGTACGCCCAGCTTCGGATGGAAGTTCATCACGGGCGCAGTCGAGGTAATCGACATATCCGCCGTTCCAAAGGTCAGCGCCTCTGTTAATTCACGCTCCGCTCCTAGCTGGCTCAGCGGATACACCTCGATTTTCACTTTTCCGTTCGAGCGCTTGTCGACATCCTCGGCCATTTTTTTCAATGCCAAATGGTATGGATGATCCTCCGTCAGTGAATGCCCTGCTTTGAATACATAGCTTTGGCCATCACTTTTCGGTGCTTCTGTCCCCCCGGCTTGTCCCGCAGGCGGGGCAGTCTGTTGACCGCCTCCTCCTCCGCACGCTGCCAGAAATAAAGACACAGACATGATGCTCGCTAGCACGAAGCTCCCCTTCTTCCGAAACATGCAACAGTACCCCCTGTGTTGATTTTTCTGTTTTTTAAATAATATGAAAATTTAGTTCATTTTACTAGATCCCTCTTCCACCGTCTACATTCATGACCTCGCCCGTGACAATTTTGGATAGATCAGAAGCCAAATAGAGGGTCGCCTGCGCAATATCCTCCGGCTGAATCAACATGCCCAATGGAACACTGCTAATGAAAATATCTTTTTTCCCGGCCTCTACCTCCGCTTCATCTCCATTGATAAACTTGCCCAGCATCGGTGTCTCTGCTGGACCTGGATTGATGACATTGACCCGGATTTGAAAAGGAGCCAGCTCAATCGCCAGTGCCTTGCTCAACATGATAGCGGCCCCCTTGGACGCGCAGTACGCATTCAGCCCCGGACGGCTCTGATCCCGGCAATCGAAGCGATATTGATGATGCTGCCTTTCCCCTTCTCCTTCATGTGGGGAACCGCATGCCTTGTCGTCAAAAAGATCGACTTCGTGTTCACAGACATGATGCGATCCCACTGCTCCAAGGTCAGCGCCTCAATGGGGGTAAACGCTTGGGGAACACCCGCGCAGTTGACCAGGACATCGATCGAGCCGTACGCTTCGAACGTTTCCTTCACAAGTGCAGCAACGCTCGTATCGTCTGCCACATCCGTTTGCACCGCATGACCTTTCCCTTGTGGCAGTTCTTGCGCGACCGCTACTGCCGCCTCTTTGTTCAAATCAGCCAGAATGACGTTGGCTCCCTCGTCCGCAAACAACTTCGCAATGGCCTTGCCCATTCCTGATGCGGCCCCTGTTACAATCGCCGTTTTTCCTTGCAGAAGTTGCCCGCTCATAGGTTGATCACCACCATTCGCTCTTCCGTCATCTCTTCGACTGCATAACGCGGACCTTCCTTGCCCAGTCCGCTGTTTTTGACTCCGCCATATGGCATGACGTCATTGCGATAGGTCGATACGTCGTTGATTACCACGCCACCGTACTCCAGCACGCGTGCCGCTTTCATCGCGATGTTCAAATCACGGGTAAAGATCCCCGCCTGCAAGCCGTATTCCGAATCGTTGGCTTGGGCAAACGCGTCATCGAGATCACTGTACGGAATGATCGTAACGACGGGCGCGAATACTTCCCGGCAAACCACCTTCATCTCTGGCCTTGTATCCACCAACACAGCCGGATAGAAGAGAGCTCCCTCCCGTTTGACAGGCAAGAGCGATCTGGCCCCCTGGCTAATCGCTTCCTGTACCCATTCCTCAGTACGACTCGCTTCTTGTTCACTGATCATCGGTCCGACATCCGTGTCCGCATCTTCCGGATTTCCTACCTTCAACTGATGGACATGCGAAACATACAAGTCACTGAACGCCTGCATAACCGATTCATGCACGTAAATGCGCTGGACAGCAATGCACGCCTGACCAGCATTGTGAAAGCTGCGTGCGGCTGTTTGACGGGCTGCCAGCTCCAAATCTGCATCGAGGTGCACGATATTGGGAGAGTTGTTGCCCAGTTCCAGCGCAACGGGACGCATGCCGCTTCGCTCCTTGATGCGGCGACCGACTTCGCCCGACCCGGTAAAAGTGTACATGGCAATGCGCTCTTCATCCAGCAGCCATTCCCCTACCTGGCTACCTGCCCCTGTCACGATATTTACATAGCCTTTTGGCAAACCCGCTTCCTCCAGAATCTCCACCAACAAAAAGGTTGCGATAGGCGTGACTGTAGCTGGCTTAACCACCAGCGTATTTCCTGCGGCTAGCGCTGGTGCAATCTTGTGCGTGCTGAGTAGTAAGGGATAGTTAAACGGCGTAATGGCACCAATCACTCCCTTTGGCACTCGAATCGTAAAGCCCAGACGGTTTTCCGAGCCTTCTGTTGCTTGCAGCGGAATCATTTCCCCGTGAATTTTCTTGGCTTCCTCTGCTGACAAGCGCAGTGTATTGATCGTCCGATCCAGCTCATTCATCGCGTCCTTGCGCGTTTTGCCCACTTCGCGAATCAGTGATCGCTCCATCTCGTCCCGACGTTCCTCCATTAGCTCAGAGGCTTTCAGCAAGATTTTATATCGTTGAAAAGGGGTCAATTTGTCCGTCTTAAAAGTCTCCCACGCGGCTTCCACCGCTGCTGTTACATGCTGCTGCTCTGCCTTGGCAATATGCGCGATACACTCGCCCGTGTATTTGTGAAGGACGGGAATGTAGCTCTCTGTTTTCACGCATTCTCCGCCGATGTACAAATCATACGATCTCGCTTCCATGTCCTCTTCCTCCCTTATATTTATCTCGTTGTTTGATAGATGTGGCGAACGATTTCGTCTCCCAATTCTTTTGTTGTCGCCGTCCCCCCAAGATCAGGAGTGAGCACCTTGCCATCTAGCAACACGGTTTCGATCGCGTTCATGATGACAGCACTGAGCTCTGGAAGATCGAGATGATCCATCATCATGGCGAGGCTCCATACTTGTGCGATTGGATTGGCGATTCCTTTGCCCGCGATATCTGGCGCAGAGCCGTGAATGGGCTCAAACATGGATGGATACTTGCGCTCCGGATTGATGTTCGCGGAAGGGGCCAAACCCAAACCACCAACGATCGCCGCCCCGAGATCGGTCAAAATATCTCCAAACAAGTTGCTCGCGACAACGACGTCAAACGTTTCTGGTCGCGTGATGAAATACGCAGCAAGCGCGTCGATATGATAAAGATTGGTGCAGATACCTGGGTATTCCTGACTGACTTCCTTGACGATCTCATCCCAGAACGGCATGGAGTGGTTAATGCCGTTGGACTTCGTAGCCGCGGTCACGCTCTTTTTCGAACGTTTTTCCGCCAGTGCGTAAGCATATTTGAGGATGCGCTCTGTGCCGTACCGGGTAAAGACATTGTTTTGCACCGCCATTTCGTACGGTGTACCCTGGTGCATGCGCCCACCCATATTGGAGTACTCACCCTCTGTATTCTCCCGCACCACGACGAAATCGAGATCGGCATGCCCCTTATAGCGAAGCGGGCTTTCCAGACCTTTGAGCAGCTTGACCGGGCGAAGGTTCACATACTGCTGGAATGCTCGCCGAATCGGCAAGATCAACTCCCACACAGAGACATGGTCTGGAACCTCAGGCGCACCAATTGCACCAAGCAGAATCAAATCATAGTCTTTTAACATATGGAGTCCATTCTCCGGCATCATTTTGCCGTGTTGGAGATAGTAGCTACAGTTCCAATCCATGACATCACGAGCAAACCGAATGCCACCGTGACTCTCTTCTATGGCTCCTAACACCTTCAGGCCTTCTTCCATGACCTCAGGACCGATTCCGTCTCCTGGAATTACTGCAATGGAATAGTGAAGCAACAGTCTCCCTCCTAAAAATCTCAATTTTTCGACTTTACACAACACTATTCACTTGCATGATTAATGCCAAGCTCCGTATCATGCCTCTGACCGGATAAAAGTCTTCCATCCGTTCCTCTCCATGTATCACTCGTCTAGTGATATTGCATACAGCGCAACAAAATGTTGCAACACGCATTGCAACATTTGTTCACGCCAAGCTATACTGTTTCATCCATTATGACTCTTCCTGATGGATCGGTGCTCCAATCTGGTATTCTTCTATTTTGCGGTACAAGGTATTTCGACCGATTTGCAGCATTTTGGCCGCCTTGCTGACATTACCGCCACTTTTTTCGAGTGCCTTTTTGATCGCTTTTCTCTCTGTTTCACGCAACGAAGGAATGGCATGATCCGAAGGCTCAGGCGTATCGGCTTCCATCACTCCCTCCAGCTGGATGTGATCGCAATCTATCGTGTCCCCCTCAGCCAAAAACACCGCTTGAATCAGCACGCCTTGCAGTTCCCGGATATTGCCCGGCCACGAATAAGCACACAGCTTATCCTTTGCATCGGTGGTCAGTATGTACGATTGTTCTATGTCGATCTGCTGCAATAGATGCTCCGCCACTTGGATGATATCACTGCGCTTTTTCAACGACGGCAAATGTATGGAAACCCCTTTAAGCCGGTAGTACAGGTCAGCCCGAAAACGTCCAGCCTTTATCTCCTCAGACAGGTTTCGATGCGTAGCGGCAATGATCCGTGCATAAATGGGGCGGGATTGATTACTCCCCACCGGGGTGACGACCTTTTCCTGCAAAACGCGCAGAAGTGCCGCTTGCGCACGCAAAGACATATCCCCGATCTCATCCAAAAAGATCGTGCCTTTTTTCGCCGCCTCAAACTTTCCGATTCTTCCTTCCCGATGTGCCCCTGTGAATGACCCGCTTTCATATCCAAACAATTCACTCTCAATCAAATTTTCTGGAATCGAACTGCAGTTCACTGCGATAAAAGGCTCTTGCGCGCGCGGGCCTGTCTCATGGACCATTTGAGCGAACAGCTCTTTTCCCGTACCGCTTTCCCCCAAAATGATCACAGGAAAATCTACCTGCGCTGCCTTTTGTCCGAGTATCTTTGCCTGCAAAAAGAGCGGACATGAACCTGCTAGACGCGGAAATGGCTTCAGCTGCGCTTTGGGTGCCGCAGACCAAAAACGCGGGCGATGATCTTTCACATTACGGCTGGCACGCTCTTGCTCCGCACTTACTCTTGTTCCCAAAACTTCCTTTCCGAGTTGCTGCTGCGCGGCCTCATTTAGGCCCACGATACGCTCGTCCCGATCCAAGCCGACGAGTGCCAGCTTTTCTCGACCATCGCCTCGGCTTGATGAGACTGGTAAGGCAATCACGCGCTCCGCATCTGATAACAAAAAGCGGTTTTGAAGAGCCTCTGCGATCATGCAAGCAATTGTTAGGGCAAACGGATGGGAATATTCTTTACGCGTACTAATATCAATGATGCCCAACAGCTCACCCGCAGGTGAAAAAATAGGTGCCGCTGAGCATGTAAGAAAGCGATTTTCCAAGAAGTAGTGTTGCTCTCCCTGTACCTGAATCGGCTGTTGTGCGATCAGTGCTGTCCCAATCGCATTGGTTCCTTTGTAGTCTTCTGTCCAGTTCGCCCCGATTTGCAGTTGTACTTTTTGTGCCTGGTTAGCGAAAACCGGGTCCCCGATCGTTTGAATAATATTTCCTTCCCGGTCAGACAAAAGTGCGATATGTTCCGTCGATAACAAGAAGGGCGCAAGCTTGTTAAAAAGCGGGAGACTTTCACGAATCAGAGGGTGATTATCCTGAATGATTTCTTTGATTCGTCGGGCAGAAATGATTTGATCATTGGCCTTCTCCGTAACCTTGAGGTTCGCTTCCTGACAGCGCTTCCAAGATTGCTGAACAATCGTCGACAACACGATTCCCTCCCCCAAAAATCATTCCCTCTCAGTATAACATGAGAGTCTTTGCTATAGAAAAAACCAGCCGTACCACGAGCACATTTGTCCCAATACGGAACACATCATGATCCATTATGGAACAATTTCTACCCGCATCCACTTACGAAAACGCTGTCATTTCGAGCTTTTCACGTTGGTACGAGACTTGCTTTTAGAGAGGGCTGTAAAGAAATATGTGATAAATGAGGAGGCGCTCGCAATGATCTATGCTCAGCCCGGCCAAACCGGTTCCAAGGTGACGTTCAAAAATCGCTATGAAAACTACATCGGGGGAAATTGGGTTCCGCCAGTGAAAGGTGAGTATTTCGAAAACGTATCACCTGTAAATGGCAAGGTCTTTTGCGAGGTAGCCCGTTCGACAGCCGATGATATTGAGCTGGCACTGGACGCTGCCCATGAGGCAAAAGACACGTGGGGTCGTACCTCTGTTGCACAGCGCGCGAATATTTTGTTAAAAATCGCAGATCGAATGGAAGCCAATCTGGAGATGCTGGCAAACGCAGAGACGTGGGAAAACGGCAAGCCCGTTCGTGAAACGCTCGCGGCCGACATCCCGCTGGCGATTGACCATTTCCGTTACTTCGCCGGAGCGATCCGCGCGCAAGAAAGCACACTCGCTGAAATCGATAACGATACGGTCGCTTATCATTTCCATGAGCCACTCGGTGTCGTTGGTCAAATCATTCCGTGGAACTTCCCGCTCCTCATGGCTACATGGAAGCTGGCTCCAGCCTTAGCTGCGGGCAACTGCGTCGTCCTCAAGCCAGCGGAGCAAACACCTGCATCCATCATGGTGCTGATGGAGCTGATCGGCGACCTGCTCCCTCCTGGCGTCATCAACGTAGTCAACGGCTTCGGTCTGGAAGCGGGTAAACCACTTGCATCCAGCAACCGCATCGCGAAAATCGCCTTTACGGGTGAAACGACGACAGGGCGCTTGATCATGCAGTACGCTTCCCAAAATATCATTCCGGTGACGCTGGAGCTGGGCGGAAAATCGCCAAACATCTTCTTCTCGGATGTGGCTGCAAAAGACGATGCCTTCTTTAACAAAGCAATTGAAGGCTTCGTACTGTTTGCGCTCAACCAAGGCGAGGTTTGCACGTGCCCATCCCGTGCGCTCATTCACGAAAGCATTTACGACCAATTCATGGAGCGTGCCCTGCAACGCGTAGCCAATATCAAGCAAGGAAATCCGCTCGATACGGATACGATGATCGGCGCACAAGCTTCCTTGGAGCAGGTAGAAAAAATCCTCTCCTATCTGGATATCGGCAAACAAGAAGGAGCCGAATGCCTGATTGGCGGCGCTCGTGCACAGCTTGCAGGTGATCTAGAGGGCGGCTACTACATCCAGCCAACTGTCTTTAAAGGCCACAACAAAATGCGCATCTTCCAGGAAGAAATCTTCGGTCCGGTCGTCTCCGTAACGACCTTCAAGGATACCGAAGAAGCCCTCGCTATGGCCAATGATACTTTGTATGGCTTGGGTGCTGGTGTATGGTCACGCGACACGAACACAGCCTACCGCATGGGCCGCGAAATTCAGGCTGGCCGCGTTTGGACCAACTGCTACCATGCTTACCCGGCTCACGCAGCGTTTGGCGGCTACAAAATGTCCGGTATCGGTCGCGAGACACACAAAATGATGCTGTCCCACTACCAACAAACGAAAAACCTGCTGGTCAGCTACAGCGATCAAGCTCTGGGCTTCTTTTGATCAATGAGCCAGCCACAAAAAGTGCTCGCGACAGATGCTACACTGGCATTAATTGAACGGCTTCGCGCCAAACACGGTGACCTGATGTTTCACCAGTCAGGGGGCTGCTGCGATGGCAGCTCCCCCATGTGTTACCCACTCGGAGAATTTCTCGTAGGTGAGCAGGACGTCTTGTTGGGCGAGATCGGTGGTTGCCCATTCTACATGGGCAAAGCGCAGTATGAGTATTGGAAGCATACGCAGCTCATCATTGACGTCGTGAATGGGCGTGGCGGAATGTTTTCCCTGGAAGGACCTGAGGGGGTACGCTTCCTCACACGTTCACGGGTATTTTCAGACACGGAACGGGAATAAAAAGAAGACCGCTCCTGCCTTTTTCCTGGCTGGAACGGTCTTTTTTTGCTTGGATGGCTATCTCGATTTTTTGCGAGAGGTACGTTTTGCAGGAGCAGCGCTTGCTCGATTGCCTTGTTTTGCATTCGGGCGAGCTGAGCCGCGTTGCGCAGTTACCGGCTTCTTGCCAGAGCTGCTCGACTTGCGATCAAAACCACTTGCTGCACGGTTTCCTTCCTTCGGCTTACGTCCAGTACCGCCTGTTGCTCGGCTACCGTCCTTCGGCTTACGATCAAAACCGCCTGCTGCTCGGTTTCCTTCCTTCGGTTTACGCTCAAAGCCACCTGTTGTTGCTCGGTTACCGTCCTTTGGTTTGTACTCAAAGCCACCTGTTGTTGCTCGGTTACCGTCCTTCGGCTTGCGCTCGAACCCGCCTGCTGCACGGTCTCTGCCCTTCGCCTTGCTCTCAGAGCGAACTTCTACGCGTTCACGTTTCCCTGAATTTCGCTCAGAACTGCCACCCTTTGATTGACGTCGTCCATCTCCATCACGACGCTCCCTAGAGCCTTGCTGCCTTCCCTCAGCGGACTTGCCTTTGCCTCTTGCCTCTCTGCCTTGTTTGTCGCCGCGCCGATTTGCTTTCTCGGCTCGCTCCCTCTCAGGCTTTTGCTTTTTCTGATCATCCGATTCCCCGCGATCCATTTCACGCCGCTCCAGAGACAGATTGATCCCTTCTTCAATCTCCCTGAGTTGCCCCCAATCCTTCCCAGCCACCAACGTGAAAGCCGTTCCTTTTTCCTTGGCTCGCCCCGTCCTGCCGATCCGGTGTATATAACTGTCTACATCTTCTGGAATGTCGTAATTGAAAACATGTGTGACTCCCTCTACATCAAGCCCGCGCGCTGCCACATCAGTTGCGACCAAGTACTGAATCCTCGACTCGCGGAATCTCCTCATGACGTCCTCGCGCTTCGCCTGTGACAAATCTCCGTGCAACTCGTCAGACATATAGCCCAAACCTTGCAGAGCAGCATTCAACGTACTAGCTCTACGCTTCGTTCTGCAAAAGATCACCGCGAGAAACGGCCGTACTTCATCCAAGAGACTGCGCAACGTCGCTTGCTTCGCTCGATCTGTCGTCTCCACCGCAATTTGGCGAATATCCTCTAATGTGATACGTTTGCCTTGAACTTTGATATTTTCCGGCTTTTGCATAAAGCGCTTCGCAAGTGTTTGCACCTGCTCTGACATGGTTGCCGAAAACAGCAAGGTCTGTTTTTCAAAAGGCGTATTTGCCATAATATCTTCTACCTCAGGCAAAAAACCCATATGAAGCATTTGATCCGCCTCATCCAGGACAAACATTGAAACTTGCGATAAATCGATCGTCCCTCTTCGCAGATGGTCCAGCAAACGTCCCGGTGTCGCGATGACTACCTGTATTTTTCTTGCCAGCTTTCTCAGTTGCTGATTGACATCTTGTCCACCATAAACTGCGAGTACATGGATGTCTTCCAGCTTTTCTGTCAGCTTCTTTACCTCTGCCGTAATTTGCAAGGCAAGCTCCCGAGTAGGGGTAAGAATCAACGCCTGAACATGCGTCGCTTGTGGATCTACTTTTTCCAAGATCGGCAGGACAAATGCGAGTGTCTTCCCGGTTCCCGTCTGTGCCTGCGCGATTACGTCTTTTCCTTCCAGCACAACAGGAATTGCTTTTTCCTGAATCGGTGTAGGCTCGGTAATCTTATTTGCTTGCAGAGCATCTATCAGTTCCTTATGTATTCCCAATCTCCAAAAATCAGCCAGTTTCGCCATCTCCATTCATAAATCGTTCCGTTATTACTTCGTACATACTGCCATGCCGATAAAGTACCGTATGCCATCGCGAGGTGTTTTTTCAAACGTAACGCCTCTCTGATAGTACATATCCACGTCAGAATAGCGTACAAACAGCTCCGCAAACTCTTCCTGCGTCAACTGATGAACATGGAAGGGCTCACTCGTCTGCATGCCTCGCCCTCTGCCAAAGGGACTGGACAGCACGAGCGTACCACCTGGTTTCAGCATCCGATACAAGTTATCCATAAACTGCAAATCGTCTGCGACATGTTCAATCGTCTCAAAGCTCAAAATTGTATCAAACAACCCCAATTGCTCGGGAAGCGTTGGATCAAGCGCGTCGCCCTGCTGATACGTAATCTTTTGATGGTTGTATTCCCGATTGGCGTAAAATATCGTCGCCTCATCATTGTCGACTCCGATCAGTTCTGTCAGCTCTCGTTTTCGATCCTTTGCGATCATATGACATCCATAGCCGGTACCGCAAGCGATATCCAGCACTCGACCTTTTACATAAGGCGCGGCAAAATAATATCTGGCTATGTGCTCCAACAGCATGCCATTCGTAGGTTTTAAAAGCTTGGGGATAATTCTCTCCCCGGTCCATTCCAGCAAAGCCATCACCAATTTTCTTGTATTCTTCCTCACATCTTACCTTATTTATCTGTTTGATCCTATTAGTTAGCATTTCCTGAACGTGGTTTATTAAGAAATTTGTAAGACATTTCATTACTGTTTTGTTAGAGCTGGGCGTTAAGATAGTACCATAATGCATTCATAAGGTGGGACGAATCATGACCAAATATCAAGTCCTCGTAGTCGACGACGAGGCTGAAATCCGCGACGCAATCGAAATCTATCTCAAAAATGAATCCATGACCGTATTCAAGGCTAGCAATGGACTGGAAGCGTTGGAAGTACTGGAGAATGAAGAGATCCAACTCATCCTGATGGACATCATGATGCCAAAAATGGACGGAATGACTACCACCTTTCAAATTCGCCAGAAAAAAAACATCCCGATCATCATGCTCTCAGCCAAATCAGAGGATACCGATAAAATCCTCGGGCTCAACATCGGTGCAGATGACTATATGACGAAGCCTTTTAATCCCTTGGAGCTCATCGCTAGGGTCAAATCTCAGTTAAGACGTTTTACCAATCTGGGAAGCGCTCAAATGACAGAAGATGAGATTCAGGTGCGCGGCTTGACCTTGAACAAAAGCACAAAAAACGTAGCGATTGACGGTAACGAGGTCAGGCTGACTGCTACCGAGTACAAAATCTTGGAGCTGTTAATGGAAAATAAGGGTCGGGTGTTTTCGATCGAGGAAATTTATGAACGGGTCTGGAGAGAGCCTTATATGAACGCGGAAAACACGGTGGCCGTCCACGTGAGACGCATTCGGGAAAAAATAGAGATCAACCCGAAGGAACCTAAATACTTGAAGGTGGTATGGGGAATTGGATACAAAATCGAAAAATAAACGCTTTGCGGTGCCCGTGCTCATTGTTATGATCGTGAGTATTTCGCTCGCTCTCCTAACGATGGCCGATCTGTACCATAAGCGTGAGACTCTCGAAGAGGATAATTACTTTCAAAGCTCAGGCTTCAATAGTGAATTAGAGACATTTGCCGATCTGGTGAAAAACGTTCATGTAGATTATGCAGATTACACTCCAGGAAAGCTCGACGAGAAAACAGCGAATCAGCTCAAAAAAGAGCATGAGGAAACCATCCGGTCGATTAAGGAAGATAACCAGCTCTCAGATATGATAGAACAGGCAAAAAGAGAGCGTGACAACGAGAGAGTCGCCCAATTAACCGAAGAACATTCACGTAGCTTACAAGAAGACATCGCGAAAGCAATGTCGCATTATCAGGAGCAAGTGAACAACAGAATCGCCGAAAGAGATGCCGAGTACGAGGAACGAATAAACAGTCTCACTCTTCGAAGTGGCTCCTTCAAATACTATGTCACCGATAAAAAGAACAACAAAGCTTACACCAATCTCCCTCAAGAACCTACAGATTGGGAACTGGCACGATATGCGCGCTATACAATCAACCTCCCTAATACAAACGGGGATTTGGAAAGCATCAATCGCACTTATCAACTGAATCAACTAAGTGGTATCTTTTATGTCCCAAAAGAACCAGACGGATATAGTCAGGTCCACGCAGATGCGCTTTATTACGATTCCATTCGTGATCGGCTGATTACCGAGTTTGTTCTGCTCGGGGGTACTCTGCTCATCCTTGCACTCTGCTACTGGTACTTGCCAGTCAGCAAAGCGCTAGAAGTACCGATTGTAGCGAAAAGCTTGGCACTGTTCCGCTTTATCCCGTTGGATATTCGAATGGCGCTGGCGTTCGTACTTGGTTTTATGTATTTCATCATGATCTCGAACTTGCGCTTTTTCTTCTTGCCAATTGATGGGGACCATTTCTTCACCCTTGCGTTCGTTTCGTTGTTTACTGCTTTCTTGCTTCTACAATTCATGGAGGCATGGCTTATGTATAACCAACCCGAGAGATTTACGCAGCAGTGGCAAAAGAGTATTTTTGCCAGACAGCGTGTTCTTCTTCAAGAAAGCTACGCCAACCGCGGCTTGTTCTTTAAAATATCCACCTTGTTCATCCTGACTGTCATGTTTGGGATGAGTATCGGTTTTGGATTCGTCGGCCTAGTCGAAGGCTCTGGCGCCTTACTGTTTTTTAGCTTCTTGTATGGCATGTTCTACATGGTCATCGTTTTCCCATACACTCTACGCCGTTTGGGACTAATGAATCGCATCATGCACGGAGCCTCCGAAATGGCGGGGGGCAATCTGAACGCAACCATTGGAAAGATTAAAAAGGGGAAGCTTTCCGATCTTGCTCATTCCCTCAACAACATCAAACAAGGACTCAAGCACGCGATGGAAGAGCAAATCAAAAGCGAGCGCATGAAATCCGAACTGATCACGAATGTCTCCCATGACTTGAAAACACCGCTGACGTCGATTATCAACTACGTTACCCTGCTCAAGCAGGAAGATTTGACACCTGAGGAACGCAAGAGCTACGTCGATGTCTTGGATCGCAAAGCAGATCGACTGCGCGTCCTCATCGATGACCTGTTTGACGCAGCCAAAATGTCCAGCGGCGCGGTTGAGCTAAATATCGAGCAAGTGAATGTCGCCTCCCTGCTCAACCAGTCCATTGCAGAATTCAGTGATAAAATCGAGCAATCGACGCTCACCTTCCGCGTAACGACGGAGCAGCCAAAGATTGTCGCCCCTCTGGATGGCAAGAAAACGTGGCGCGTATTTGAAAATCTGATCGGCAACGCCCTGAAGTATTCCATGCCGAATACGCGCGTCCTGATCCATTTGGCAGAGACACAAGATGAGGTCATCCTAACGTTCAAAAACGTTTCCGCCTATGAAATCGACTTTGATGCACAGGAACTGTTTGAACGGTTCAAACGCGCTGATCAATCCCGACATACCGAAGGCTCTGGCCTCGGCTTGGCTATCGCAAAAAGCATCGTAGAATTGCAAGGTGGCAGACTGTCCATCGAAATTGATGGCGATTACTTCAAAGTCATGGTCGTATTCCGCAAACACGCTTAAGGATCAAATAGGAAAGCCAGTGCCCGGTCATTAGGCACTGGCTTTATTACGTAGATTTCATCCTATTAGATGGAAAAATTTCTTTCAAAAAGGGCCTCTATACTTGCAGCCACTTCTTGCTCATCGGCCCCCTCCACCTCAAACATAATTTCATCTCCAGTCTTAGCCCCGAGAGCCATTACACTGAGGATGCTTTTGCCATTGGCCTGCTTGTCGTTGTAAATCATTTTGACCGACGAGCTGTATTGATTGAGCAGGTTCACCAAGACAGAAGCAGGGCGAGCATGGAGACCTCCACTCACAGCTACTTCACGATTAATACGGATCATTTCACGCCTCCCTTCCTGTCCTTGTGCGTATTGCACTTACAAGAAAAACTTCTCGATAACTTCTGCTACCCCATGCCGATCGTTCGTTTCCGTGACATGCCGAGCCAGCTGCTTCAGATCATCAGGAGCATTGCCCATCGCCACACCCATTCCAGCGAATTGGAGCATCTCTGCATCATTGTAATTGTCACCTACAGCAACGATCTCGTTAGGCTGAATCGCGAGCCTCTCACTCACTACCGCAAGGCCACTTGCCTTGGAGATGCCCACAGGCAATATTTCCAAATTATTCGCGCCCGATGCCGTCACGCGAATCCCCGAAAGCTCGGCTTTCTCCAGCTCTTGTCTCGCTACCAACAGACGCTTCTCGTCGCCCGTGACAAATATTTTCGGAGCACACACTTCATGTTTTCGAACGTATCCGGCTATCAACCGCGAAGCCTGGATTTTGAGCGGGTATTGATTTTTCCAGAGCTGGCGCAGTGTCCAGGCATTTAACAGTGGAAACAAGTCCGTCCATTTCCACGTGCGATTCGTGACAGCATAAGACTCATGCAGCAGCATGACATCCAAGCCATGCGATACGAGTATATCTGTAATCCTCGCCGCTATCTCATACGGAATACGCTGTACATACAGTACATGATCCGTCATGGGATCTGCGACATATGCGCCATCATGGGAAACAAGTGGTGCGCTGATCTGGAACTGTTGCGCCAACGATTTGGCCGATGGGTATGCCCTGCCGGTTGCCAGTGTGACGTGGACTCCTTGCTTCACTAACTGGGTAATGGCCTGCTCTGTTACTTTGGATAAGGTATGGTTCGACATCAAAATCGTTCCGTCCACGTCCAAGGCGAGGAGTTTGTATTTCACACGAGTCCCATCCTTATGTGACGGGCTTGAAAAACTGTGGCAGATACTCCTTGTGCGCCTCCAGCATCTCATCGAGTATTTTTTTGGCGACCACATCAGACGGTACCAGCGGATTAATATTCATCGCCAATAGCGCCTGATGGTAATCTCCCGTTACAGCTGCCTCCGCTGCCACTCGCTCAAACGATTTGATTTGCTGTACGAGTCCACGCACGGGAACAGGCAAATCACCAACAGCCAAAGGAATCGGTCCTTCTCTTGTAATGACGCAGTTCACTTCGACTGCCGAATCATCCGGAATGCTGGCAATCGCTCCATTGTTACGAACATTTACCGTTTGGATATCGCGCTTGTCATTGTAAATGGAGTAAATGAGATTGCAGGCAGCCTCACTGTAATAGGCCCCGCCACGCTTCTCCAACTGCGGAGGCTTGATATCTAAGTCTGGGTCTTCGTAGAGTGCGAATAGTTCCGCTTCCACCTGCTTGACCACTTCAGCCCGCGTACCCTTCTGCTCTGCTTCTTCCATCTCATGCTCAAGCATCGTACGGGTCTGATAGTAGTAACGATGATACGGGCACGGCAGAATCCCCAATGCTTTGATGAAATCTTTATCCCAACCAAGGTCCAAAATGTTTTGCATCGTAATACCCGATTGGTCGCCCGTTATCTTATCGATTACCTGGGAAATGACGTTTTCCCCATCCAGGTACACACCCAGTCCGAAGATCATATGATTCAATCCGGCAAAATCAATATGAACCCGTGATTGCTCGACCCCCAAAACAGTAGCAACACCCATTTTCATCCCAATAGGAACATTGCACAGCCCAATGACCTTTTTACGGTTGGTATATCGCAGCACTGCCTCTGTGACCATACCAGCCGGATTCGTGAAGTTAATCAGCCAAGCATCTGGACACAGTTCTTCCATGTCACAACAAATGTCCATAATGACCGGAATGGTACGCAAGCCCTTGAACAAACCGCCAGGACCATTGGTTTCCTGACCGATTACTCCGTATTTCAAAGGAATACGCTCATCCTTGATCCGCGCATCCAAGAGTCCTACGCGCATTTGTGTCGTGACAAAATCTGCGCCCGCAAGTGCTTTTCTCCGATCCATCGTCAAATGGATCTCGATTGGCACCCCTGCCTTCTCTACCATCCTTTTTGCCAGGGCACCAACTGTTTGCAGCTTTTTCTCGCCCTCTGGAATATCCACCAGCCACAACTCTCGAACGGGCAATTCATCGTAGCGCTTGATGAAGCCTTCCACCAGCTCAGGTGTATAGCTAGACCCTCCACCGATCGTTACAATTTTGATTCCGCTCATACTCCTGCCTCCTTGCCTTCATGGATTTGGCTGTACAGCTCTACAAACTCCGTAGCCAAATCCTTGACTGTAATCGCGTTCATCAAATGATCCTGGGCGTGAATCAAGAGCATACTGATCTCGGTCTTTTCGCCGGCTATCTCCTTCTGGATAAGTGCCGTTTGATTTTGGTGTGCACGACCGAGCTCTTCTCCTGCACGCTTCAACGCGTCCTCTGCACCTGGCAAGTCTCTATTTTTAGCCAGAGCGATCGCTTCCATTGCCAGACTTCGCGCGTTTCCTCCGTGAAGTATTAGTTGAAAAATTACGTCTGTATGGTCCAAATCTATCTCCACCTATCCAAGTTCGCTAAAAGTCACGAGCTGTATTTTTTGATCACGAATGTATTGCTTTAACTCTGCTGCTGTTAAGATTTTCAATTCTGTGGTTCGTTGCTTTGCGTATGAACTGCCTGTCAGTACCGCTTCGTCCAAATACGCAGGGTGCGTCATGATCTCAACTACAGGATAATCTGCCATATTCTCTACGATCCTGACGAAGGATTGTACGGTTAGGTCGTCTCCATAAAAATGATGAGAAAAGCCTTCTGTCGTCAAAACAGTCGACTGGACTCGCTGCTCCTCCGTCCCGGACATCCACGGATAGCGAACTGGCACTCTATATTCCTCTGCCAGCTTCAGAACAATCGGCAAAACGGCTGGATGTGCATGCACATGGTGGTGGCTGTCGATATGCGTCAGCTTGAGCCCCGACGCCACGAACACCTCCAATTGAGCCCGCAGCTCCCGCTCGATCTCCTCCGGTGCAGCAGAAATCAAATGATCTTGCCCGCGTCGAAAACGCCCCTCTCCATCCGTTAGCGATGGTACATCCTGACTGACTGGCGATCCGCATGTGAGTACCAGATGAATACCTACTCCGAGCGTTGGATGTTCTTTGGCCAGCCCTACAGCGTGCTCGAACCCCTCCATATTGACCATCAAGGTCGTAGAAGTAACGACTCCTTCCCGATGCGCTTCGACGATGCCCAGATTGACGCCTTTGGAATACCCAAAATCGTCTGCATTCACAATCAGTTTCATAGATAGCCTCTCCTCTAGCGATTACATAGTCACAGCTGTATCGGAAGCAGTACCCGCTTTTTCTTCGCTAACTTTTTGTTTATCCCACAGTCGGAAGAACGGATAGTAGATCGCGAGCGAAATGATGAAGTTCACGGCTTGGAGAACCATCCCTGACACTTTACCGCCCGTAGCCAAATACCCGCTGACAAGCAATGGTGTCGTCCACGGAACAGATACCCCGCTAGGCTTTGCTACCCATCCGAGCGACATCGCAAAATAACTGATAATGACCAAGATGACAGGGGTAAGAACAAAAGGAATGATCAAGAGCGGGTTCATGACGATCGGCATACCGAATATGACGGGTTCATTGATGTTAAACAAACCAGGTCCGATTGAGAGCCTGCCGATGTTTTTCATTTGTTTACTTCGCGCCATGAATACCATCAGGAACACGAGGGCCAAAGTTGCACCTGATCCGCCTGCATATACCCACATGTCAAAAAATTGTGTGGTAACGACATTTGGCAATTCACCGTTCGGATTTGCCTGAAACGCCGCTCTGTTCTGGTCCATCAAGGTAAGCCAGATTGGACTCATAATCCCGCCGACAACCGCAGCACCGTGCAAACCGACGGCCCATAGCACGTGAATAAGCAACACGCATATGATGGCCCCAATCAAGCTGCTGCCGACTACACTCAATGGTCCGACAAGCAAATCTTTTACAATATTATGAATACTCTCGAAGGAGGTGTTTTCCAAAAGAATTCGAATCAGCCAGACAACGACAAGCACAGCACCCGCAGGGATCAATGCCACAAAAGATCGAGAAACGGCAGGGGGAACTCCGGGTGGCATGGAAATGACGATTTTCATTTGGATGATTTTGCGATAAATCTCCGTTGATAAGATCGCCAATATCATGGCTACAAAAAGTCCCTGACTCCCCATTAGCGTAAGAGGAATGACGCCGCCAACCTCTTGGGCTGCACTCGCTCCCTCTGGGGTGAACATGATTTTATACGGAGTAGCGAGCAAGAAGGATGCGACAGAGATTGCTCCAGCCGACAGCGGATCGACCTTGTACTTCTCCGCCAGTCGATAGGCGACGCCAAAGCTAACAATCAAACCCATGACATCAAAAGTAGCACCTACCGGATACAACAGCTTCGTTCGCCATTTCTCTCCGAAAATACCACCCATGAATTCGTCATAACCAGGTATCGGTATGAAGCCAATGATGAGGAAAATGGAACCAATGATCAACAAAGGCAAAGTAAGGATAATTCCGTCACGAATGGCCTGCAGATGCTTTTGCTCCGCCATTTTTCCTGCAATCGGCATCATGCGGTTTTCCATAAAAGAAACAAATCCGCCCATACGCATCCCCCTCCTACTGTTTTAGACGAAGTGCAAACTCAAGCACGTTTTTCCCGTTCAACGTTCCGTAATCCACCGTACTGATTACGTCTACAGGAATTCCTCTGGATGCCCCTTCTTTTTTCATCTCTGTCAGCTTGTAACGAACTTGTGGCCCCAATAAGAGCACTGCTGCTTGATCGATATGATGCTTCACTTCATCTGCGGAAACTGCCCATATTTTTGCGTCTAACCCTTTTTCTTTGGCAGCTTCCTCCATTTTTTGAACCAGCAAGCTAGTCGACATACCCGCTGCGCAACACAATAAAATATTCATTGTACCCCCTCCTCTCGACGATATGCCTTTTTATAAGAGCAAGTTACATGCCAAAACACCAAAAAATGTATGCGCTTTCCAAAATAACCGCATGTTTAGGCATATTTCGCGACCTCATCGCCTGTCATCCCTATTAGTGTTTTTATGTAAGCGCTGTAGTGTTTTGTTTTGAAGGTGGAAAAATTAAAAAACAAAACACTGGTTACGCCAGTGTTTTGTTGTGTATAAAGAAGTTCATGATAAAACAAACGTCATCTTCGCTGATCACTACCTCATACTTGTCTTCCAGCGGTAATAATTCATGACGGATTAAGCTGTACAGCTTGCGGTTCTCCAGCAAAAAGCTTTCTTTTTGAATATACGCTACGGACTGCGCCCCAGCTTTCAAGCGATCAACCAGGCAGCAGATGTGCAAGTAGGCCCCAATTCGCGTGTCAAACACCAAAGAATTGTTCAGTCGCTCTTCCATACGGCCGACACACATCCTCACGTCAGCGAGAATATCTTGTCCCTCTACCATTTGCAGGTGCTCTCCAAGCGATTCTTGCATCTTCAGATAGGCCTCTTCCAGATCGATTACTTTCTGGATATCAGACATCGCCTCTCCGTTCAAAACATCGTCCATGCTATGGTGGCGCAATTCGCGGTCGAGAATGTAATTGCTCACCACGAAGAGAATTTTTCTCTCCTCCTTGATTTTTCGAAGCTGACTGCGGGCTTGTGCCTTATCGATCAGTTGCAGCGGCACAAATTCCAGCAAGTTATCATCGTACCTGAGCCTCGATTCCAGCAGCTTTTTCAAAAACAAGGCACTGCCTTCCCCAGACAGGCAGGCTGCGACGATCGTCAGCGCCGGAACATGCTTTTGCACCTGCTCTTTTGGCTGCTCCTCCCGCTGGTAGAGTGAAATGCCCAAGACATCTCGATAAACATCCTCCAGCGAATGGCCGAGCATAGCCTTTCGAGTGGCCTCAATCACATGTGGCGTGCTGACCATCGGAATGACCTTGACCGGAATGCCAATCTCCCTCTCGATGATCTCGCCAAAGCCGAGCAGCGACCCCATATCTACGAGCAACAGCAGTCCAGCCTTGCTCCCGATCTCTCTGGCTACTTTCAGTGCTTTTTCCAAAACACTCATGGAATCTTCTTCGAGCGGCAGATCGATGGCTCTCGCATATTGTGTGACTAGCAATCGGTTCGTCACATCGACCATCGCTGTCGCACCGCCGCTGCCGTGCGTAATAACAAGCACCCCGATTGTTTCCCTCTCTTCTTCCATGCTGACATCGTCGAGCACGAAAAACATAGTCAAATATCCAGCCTCACCAATTGGCAGATCCATGAGTATTGCTTCTTCTATCATGCGCACGCACTCTAGCGCCACAGCAAACTCTTTCTTGTATTTGATTCGCACATGGTTGATTTGCGGATTTACGATCTGCTTGCCTTGTGCGAGGCGCTCCTTCGACGTCTGAATATGCAGCGCGAGACCAAAGATCACCTTCTGGCTCAAAATCTTCTCCAGCTTGGCCTCTGCGAAGCGAACGATCTCTTCTACGAGGTGAATGATGAACGGATCGATAATCCGGGCCATGTCGCCCTTATTTACCCGTTGATGGACACCTTTGATAAAGGTCGTAAAATAATTCTCGATGTCAAACTCCAATTCTTCCTCACTCACACCGAGGTTTTGCAGTTCATATATTTTTTGCTCGATTTTTTCATAGACACTGTCCGTCGTATCCCCTGTTTCTCGCCCGATCCAGATGCCCTCTTTTGATGGCTGCACGACAAAGCAATTGTGCTCCGTCCCAATGATTTCATCTAGCTCCTGCTTGTAATCCTTCACCAAAAGCAGCCCTTGCTTGACATGATGCGGCAAGTCCTGAACCGATACGTGCAGTTGATTCTTTTTTAACGAAATGAATTCGGCATAGGCGCTGGCGCAGGTTAGCTGAATATCCGTTTTTAACTGTCCAATGTTATTCGGGCAGTGATAGCACAAGAATGCCTGCACAGCATTGGCCGATATCTGAATCTCTCTCCCCAATCGAAAAGCTTCTTCTTGAAAAATTTCCATCGTAATACTAAAACGCTCTTCCAAGCCACGCTCAACCAAAGATGGCAGCTTGATGACCATGGGAATGCGTCTCATGAACGTTTTTAAGAGACTCGACTCTGGATTTTCTGTCGTAGCCATCACAATCTGGACGTGCGCCGTTCGCTCCATCTCCGTTTCCCCTACGCGGCGGAATATGCCCTTATCCATAAAGGTAAAAAAGATTTCCTGTCCTTCCGCTGGCAACCGATGCACTTCATCCAGAAATAGAATGCCCCCGTCTGCCTTTTCCACTAGTCCTTTGCGGTCCATCTCCGCTCCGGTGTACGCCCCTTTTTTGACTCCGAACAATTGACTGATTAAGAGCTGCGGGTTGTTGGCATAATCGGCACAGTTAAAAATCACGAAAGGAGCATGCTTATCCAGGCGTCCAATATCAACGGCAAACTCATGAATCATCCCAGCAAACCACGATTTGCCCACACCGGTTTCGCCTAAAATCAAGCAATGCATCCCTCGCGGTGGATACAAGACGGCCGCTTTTGCCTGTTCAATACGCGTGATCAGGCTCTTGTTGGTTTTCGCCAGCCTGTCCAGCGATGTCTCCGCCAAATAGAGCGAATCGTTTCCTTGCTTGGCAAAAAACAGCGTCGGACGCCCTTCTTCCTTCTCGATTCGGCCTTCCTTCCACAAACGGTTCAAATCACTGCTCACATTCGCTCGACTCAAACCAAGCCGCTCAGCCAACTCTGAAGCGCTTACTTTTTTATCAGGACCAGCGTCTACTAACGTCTGGAATATTAAATCTAATCGTTTCACTCTATCACCCGCCGTTGAATAGATAGAAAGTCACGAAATACACAACCAATCCTTTTCATTTCCACGAATATTTGGAAAAACCTGCTTTCCTATGAATAGGATGGGCATATATACGTCTTTGTAAAAAAGGCGATTTCGAAGCTTACGGATAGATATGTATATTCTGAATATAAACACCTGCATGCTTGTCCATCCTTTAATTTTTCCGTGTCCTTTGACTTATGTACGATATAATAGATAAATAATGATTGACAGGAGATAGCAAATCCATGATGGTTTTCATATTGTTCACCATATGGGCATTAGGTCTGTTCGTACTGTTCACAGACCCGAAACGAACGTCGATCCGCTGGGCTTGTGCGACTGCCTTTGTTGGGGCTGGGGGCTTTTTCTCAGGAGTGATTGACGAGACGATCATGCCCTATTTTGCAGATTACCTGGCCGCAAAGCCCGGGACTACGAACACCCTGATATTGGTGAGCCGCATCTCTTCTTTTGCTTGCCAAGTGGGTTTGCCGTACACGTTTCTCATGTTTGCCGTACATTCTGCTGAATTTATGTCTCGCAGAGTAAAGCTGACGATACAATACGCTGCGCTTCTCTTGCCGCTTGGGATGCTTTGGATTACACCCGTTTATCCCGAGCTGCTTTTTAACTACTGGATTATGGTGGCATGGGTGATTCCGTTTTTTCTGTTCTCCTGTACGCTGCTTGTCGTGCAGTACATGCGAGAAAAAGATCCACTCGTGAAAAAAAACAGCTTTTTCACGAACGTACTCATCATCGTTCCGTTGTTTTTCGTCTTTATTTTCATCTACATCATGCGTATCCAGAACGATTACGAAGCTTGGCGCTACAACATGGCGGTGGTCACGATCCAGTTTATCCTGATCGTTGCCATCAGTTTGAAATACGGCTTCCTTGGCGTCCGTCTCCGCGTAGAAAAAAGACGTCTGGACAGTACCTTACGTGCCTTAACTTCCGGTGCGCAAATCATTAACCATACGATCAAAAATGAAGTAGGCAAAATCTCGCTGTATGCCGACCGTATCGAGACATATGCAGATGAAACCAACCAGCCGTCGCTAAAAGAAGACGCGCTTGTCCTGATGCAATCCTCGCAGCATATGCTGGACATGATGAATCGGATTCAAAACCAGCTGCGGGACGTCGAGCTGCGCGAAGAACCATGTGACCCCGGACAAATCATCGGGCAAGTCACACAAAATCTGACGCCCTATACCCTGAAACAACAGGTAGAAGTCATTAGTGAATTGGACGATACCCTTCGCTTATATGGCGATGGCGTACAACTGCGCGAAGTCATCACCAACTTGTGCATGAATGCGCTGGAAGCCATGAAGTCGGGCGGCAAGCTCCATCTTCAGCTATTTTTGTCCCACAAGCATCTCATCATCACTGTCGCGGACACAGGCACAGGCATTACCAAAGAGAACCTGCCTCATGTACTCGATCCTTTTTTCTCGACAAAAAGGACCGGACAAAACTTTGGTCTTGGGCTCTCCTACTGCTACAATGTCATGCAAAAGCATCAGGGCCAACTGGAAATCTACAGTGAGCAAGGCAAAGGAACCACCGTTTTCCTGTTCTTCCCGAAAAAGCGCGTCATCATAAACGACTCTGAATAGCGAAAGGACGCTCACAAACATGAATCCAATCAGGGTATTTTTAGTAGAGGACGATCCTGTCTGGCGCAAAGGTCTCATTGACTTCCTGAACAAAGAACCAGATCTCACTGTAGTAGGGGAAGCCGGGTTCAAGGCCGAAGCAATCGAGCGCTTTTTGCCTGCCAAAGCTGATGTCGTCCTGATGGACATTAACTTGACCGAGAATAATCTGGACGGGATCGAGACGGCAATCGAATTCATGGCACTCCAAGCTGACAGTAAAATCATCATGCTCACCTCTCTGACAGACGAGGCAGTGATCGTGGAGTCCTTCTCAGCAGGTGCCGTCAATTACATCAGCAAATCAAACTTCAAGGAAATACCCGACGCCATCCGTGCTGCTCACAACAGCCAATCTGCCATTCACCCTACGGCAGCTGCGGCACTGCGCAATGAATTTTTGCGTTTGAAAAATGATGAAAATCAAAAGCTGTTATCTCCCGCAGAAAGGGACATCCTACAACTAATTCACCAAGGTCAGACGCAGACGCAGATTGAACAATCTCTCCACATCACGAAGCGTACGATCAAAAATCACATCAATCGAATCCTGAAAAAAATGGGCGTCAAAACAAGCAAGGAAGCGGCCGCAAAAGCCAGCCAAAAAAAGCTATTCTAGGTCTTATTACCAGGTACCAATGAATGTTGGTACTTTTTTTACATGCTCCACTCCTTACAATTAAAAGTGCAAGATCAAAAGTCGACTTTTTGATCAACCTCTAATTATCCTTTGTAAAGGTGTGGTCCACATGGCCCTTATTTATTCTTTCTTAAAAGCGATATTGATGTTATGGTTCCGTCCTCGTGTACTTGGGCTCTCCAAAATCGACTTGTCGAAGCCATCTCTTATCACTCCCAATCATGTCTCCTTGCTAGATGCGGTACTCCTATCCTTTTGCTTGCCAAAAGAAGCGACCTTTGTCGTCAACACGGAGATCGCCAAGCGGTTTGCGTTTTTCCTCCGCTTCCGTAAACATATCGCGATCGATCCGCTCAACCCGTACTCCATCCGCCACATGCTCCGCGTCCTCCGCAACGGGCAGACGCTGGTAATTTTCCCAGAAGGTCGGATTACGATGACGGGCGGTATCATGAAAATCTACAGCGGTGTTGGCTATCTGGCTCTACGTACTGGCGTACCCGTTTACCCGATCATCATTAATGGCCTGGAACGTTCGATCTTCTCGTATTTGAAAGGAAAGCTGAAGCTCTCCTGGTTCCCGGATGTGACCATGACAGTAGGCACTCCGTTCACTATCGAGCGCGATCAAAACCTGTCGATGCGCGAACAAAAAGCCACTGCCAATGATCGTATCCTGCGTATTCTCCAAGAGGGCTTGTTCGAGAGCCGAATGAAGCAAAACGTAAATCTGTTTGATGAAGTTCTCGAAGCAGCTCGCCTGAATGGTGCCAAAATGGAAATCGCCAAGGACTTGACGTCATCGATCGACTACAAGACCTTGTTAATCGGCAGCTACTTACTCGGCAACAAATTGCAGCCAATGCTCTTGGGAAAACCGGTTGTCGGTGTATTTCTTCCCAATTCGGTAGGCCATCTCGTAACGTTACTATCGTTGTTCCGCATCGGAACTACTCCAGCCATCCTGAACTTTTCGCTTGGCATCCGTTCGCTACTGGATTGCTGTGAGACCGCCCATATCGATACGATCCTGACGTCGCGTGTATTCATTGAAAAAGGGAAGCTGGAGCACATCATCGCAGGTCTTTCACCAAGCATGAAGATTATTTATCTCGAGGATTTGAAGGCATCAGCTACTGCTTTTGACAAAGTGTCCGCACTCTTCTCTTATTTGCAGAAGAAAAAAGCTTCTGCGGCTAGCAACGAGCTGATCCTCTTCACCTCCGGCAGTGAGAGCAAGCCAAAAGGCGTCATACTCACGCATACCAACCTGTACGCGAATATCCAACAGGTTACCTGTACAATCGATATTACGAGTCGCGACAAGTTTTTCAATGCGCTACCCATGTTCCACAGCTTTGGACTAACTGTAGGAACGCTCGTGCCAGTCATCAAAGGAATTCCAGTCTTTCTGTATCCAAGTCCTTTGCATTACAAGGCAATTTCGGAGTTGGTCTATGATCAAAACGCGACGATCCTCTTCGGAACCTCGACCTTTATGGCTGGTTATGGACGCATGGCTCATCCTTACAACTTTTACTCCTTGCGCTACGTATTTGCAGGAGCAGAAAAACTAAAGGACGATGTGCGCAAGCTGTGGATGGAAAAGTTCGGTGTACGGATTTTTGAAGGCTATGGGGCAACGGAAACAGCTCCGATCCTGTCGCTCAACACCCCGCTGGCTAACAAACCAGGAACCGTTGGTCGTTTGATGCCAGGAATGTCCGCCAAGCTGGAACCAGTCGAAGGAATCGATGCTGGTGGAGAGCTTTTGGTGAAGGGCCCGAACGTCATGAAGGGTTATATGATTCACGGAAAAGGTTTTGTTCCCGCTGAGGAATGGTATCACACAGGTGATTTGGTTACAGCTGACAAGGACGGTTTTCTCAGCATTCAATCCCGCCTGAAGCGCTTCGCCAAAATCGGCGGCGAGATGGTTTCGCTCAATCTGGTTGAAGAACTGGCTATGCAGTGCTTCGGACACTCCGGTTTTGCTGCAATTACAGTGAATGATACGCGAAAAGGTGAGCGTGTTCTGCTATTTACCACAGATGAATCGGTTCAACTGAGCCAATTGCGCGCTTATTTGACGGAAAAACAATACTCGCCATTGCTCATCCCAGGTACGATGCAAGTCATCAAGGCTCTACCACTTCTCGGTAGCGGCAAAACGGATTACGTCAGCTTGAAACAACTGGCGGAGACTGGAGGAAAATGATGTGAACATACGATTAAAACCACTACAGGCCCTGTACTTCACTCAATTTCTATCGGCCTTTGCCGACAATATGATTTTGTTTGTCATCGCGAATCTACTGCGGGAGAACGGTTTTTCTCCCGCGATGCTTGCACTCGTATCGATTTCATTCTTTCTTCCTTACGTTTTTCTCGCGCCACTGGTTGGGCCTTTTGCCGACAAGCACGCCAAGTCAATCGTGCTGGTGATCGGCAACCTGATTAAAGCGCTTGGTGTCGTCCTGCTGTTTTTCATTGACCAGTCGAGCATCATAATGCTGATGCTGTGTTACTTCACAGTTGGAGTCGGAGCGGTCGTGTATTCTCCCGCCAAGTACGGAATCTTGCCGGAACTGACCCGAAATGAAGATGAACTGTTTCATGCGAATGCACGCATCGAAGCCTATACGATCTTTGCGATTCTCACAGGAATCGGCGGTGGTGGAGCCATCGCAAACATGACAGCGCCGCTTATCTCCTCAGGAATTTGTCTGCTGATCTATCTGCTGTCACTTGGTATGACTTTCTTCATTCCGCGTATGAGAGGGAATTCATCGATTCGCTATGGGGCAGAAGCACGACGCTTTTTCATCGACTTCCAGCACCTGATGAATCGCCCAGAAACGAGCTTTGCTCTGATTGGAACCGGAGCATTCTGGATGTCCTCTGCTGTCCTACGCGTGGCCGTTCTGGCCTGGATTCCCCTCGCGCTTGGGATTAACCCAGAGAGCTTCTCTGTATCGCTGATTCTCGCAACGACATCCATCGGGATTATCGCCGGAGCTTTTCTCGCTCCGAAGCTCATTCCTTTGTCTCATTTCACTCGATCGCTGACATACGGATTCGGAATGTTTCTCATCATCGTGCTATTTCCTTGGACGGATAATATCTTTGTTGCCATCAGTTTGTTGCTCCTCGTTGGATTCATGGGTGGCGTGTTCATTATCCCGATGAATACTGTCTTGCAAGATGAAGGCAAGCGGATGGTCGGATCCGGAAAAACGATTGCGATTCAGAACTTCATCGAGAATCTGCTGATGGCAGTAGGCTCCGGCATTTACTACTTGATAACCTATATCGGTATCTCCATCTCTGGTGCAATTGTTGGTCAAGGGTTGCTGCTGCTCGGGTTCCTGTTGTACTTGGTGAAGTACCGCAGAAGAATCGTTCGTTGACTTTACCGATTGGCGTCATCGAAAAGAAAAAGCCGTGACTACTAGCGTCACGGCTTTCTTGCATTCATCTCTGTTATTTCTTTTGCTGCGTTTTGGTTGGTGGTGTGACCGACTTTTCCGCAGCCTTTCTCGCTTCGTTCAGCTGATGATAAAATTCACCTTTTGTTTTGAGAGTCGCGAACTTCGCTGCATCGATTTTTGCTTTTGCAGACAGCTCGGTGATTTCTTCTTTGGTTACCGCGTCCTTGATGTTGATGGAAGCGATATTGGTGTATTTGCCATCTGCCGTTTTCGGAACGCTCAGAATGCCTGCATTGATCAGCTCTACGACGTCCTTGCGTTCAGGTGCAGTGGTATCCACACCTGTAATCTTCCAGTTGTTTTGTACTTTAGGCTCGTAAACGCCCTTTTTCACTTCTTTCAGGTACGCAATTGCACGGTTGCGGATTGTTCCACCTGTCTCACCAAACGCCTTATTGTCTTTGGAAGACCACAGTTGTTCGAACTTGCGTCCTTCCAACGCGCCACCTTTTGCCTGCAAAGCTTCCATCCGGTATGAGTTCATTCCGAGCTTCACTGTATCTTCCGCCTTGATCGGAGTCTCATCGAGCTTGCGCAGGTTCGTGATGCGGCTGCCATATGGCTTCGTCAGTTCGATTTCGTATTTCACGCCACCGAAGAAATCGTTGGTGCTGTATTTGGATGCGCGGCGTTTTGGATCAAAGCTTACTGTCACGTCACCAGGGCGCGTGGAATTGAAGTAGCCCACAGCCCACTCCATATAGTCCTTCAAGTCTTTTCCGGTTACTTTATAAACGGTAATCTCGCCACCCGCGTATTGGTAGTTGTAGGCGATATCCTTTTTCTTGATTGGACCGACATCCAGCTTGGCTTTGTCGTTATCGATCTGGTGAGCAACCACATCTGCCTTACTGTAGTAGAGCATCACTTCATGGAAAAAGTCAGAGAGTGGCGTCTCCTGAATTTGGACCGTCGGGATGCCCTCGATTTCATTTTTTGATACCAGATTCATGCCTTTGAGCTCTGCTACGACGATGTTAGCATCTGCACGTGCGAACTCATGGAAAGGCTTGAGCTTGGTCTCCAGCGCTGCATCGGATACCGCTGGTGTGCCATCTGCGCCTTTTACAGGGAGCGCTGTCGCTTCCTTGTCAGTCAGCACGAGCTTGCCGTCTTTCTTTTCAAAAGTCAGGTCAATGCGGGAGATATGAGTAGCATATTTGTCTGGCTCGGAAATCAGGACGCCGTTGATCTCTTCCTTTTTCACAAGCTTGTGCATGTGCCCAGCAAAAATCGCGGTCAGTTCTGGAACGGCATTCGCGATATCTGCTACACCCGTACCCGGAATTCCGTTTTCATTCTCGATGCCCATGTGCATGAGACCGATCATGACGTCTACTTTGCCTTCCAACTCTTTTACGGCTTTCTTGGTTTCTTCTACCGGGTTCTTGATCACGAGGCCATCCAGATGATCGGTTCCTTTTTCGAAATCGGTAATCATCGGCGTGTTCATCCCAATGACGCCAATTTTTACACCTGCGCGTTCAATGATCGTGTATGCTGGCAAGAAACGCTCGCCATTTTCTTTGTAAATGTTCCCTGCCAAAACAGAGCCTTTGTATTGGCTGCTAACCTTGTCCAATACATCGAGCCCAAAATTAAATTCATGATTGCCAAAAGCCCATGCGTCATAGCTCATTTCGTTCATCGCGACCATGATAGGAGACTGCGGTTGGTCGTTGAACAGCTCTGCCGAGTTGTCTTGGATCGAATCGCCTGCGTCCAGCAACACCGTGTTCGGATTTTCTTTACGAATCTCTTTAATCATCGTGAACAGCTGCGTCATGCTGCCATTTTGATTCGGGCCATCCAAAGCATAATCCCACGGCATGAATCGTCCGTGAATGTCAGATGTACCCAGTAGCGTAATTTTGGTTGGTGTTTCTGCGGCTTTTACCGGTGCGGCGATCCCCATCATCGCACTACCTAGCACCATAGTTGTAAGTGCTACACTTAATAAGCCCTTCGCTAGTTTTTTCATGTTTTCCCCTCTGTCTCTCTTAATCTGTCAGTGCCCCTCGATGGTATTGCTCTTATTGTCCTCCTATTCTATTATGTATGAAAATTCTGGGTTGCTCTCTAACTATAGCAGGCATATGAACAGAAAAATAGCAAAAAAAGCCGTGACGTAAATGTCACGACTTGATCGCTGCATAGTTCTGCAAACACTCCAGGAAGAGTTCTCCGTACTTCTCAAATTTCGCCTCGCCTACTCCTTTGATCTTGAGCATGGCCTGCTTGTCAGTCGGGCAAACACTGCTCATTTCCTTCAAGGTACTGTCTGGGAAGATCACGTATGGCGGTACTTTTTGTCTCGTCGAGATTTCCTTGCGCAACGCCCGTAGGTGCTCGAACAACTCGTCATCCTCTGTCAGTTTCACAGGACGTATCGAGATTTTTTGCACGACGCGCTCTTCGCCCCGCAGAACAGGCAATGCCCGCTCCCCCAGCTTGACGATTGGATATTGGCTCTCCGTTACTTGCAAATATCCTTCGGCAATGAGGAGCTGGATCAAGTCTGCGATTTCTTTTTCTTTGTATTCCTTCATCAGACCGTACGTAGGCAGCTGATCGAAAGAAAACTGGGTGACCTTCTTGTTCTTGGAGCCTTTCAATACCTGCGCGACGAGTGCCGCACCGAAGCGCTCTCTCATACGTTTTACGCAGGAGAAAATCTTCTGCGCTTCAAGTGTAATATCGGACAGCTCTGTCTCATCCGTGCAGTTTCCACAGCGTCCGCACACGGCAGCATCTGTTTCACCGAAGTATTGCACGATGTTTTGCTGCAAGCAGCGCGGCGTCCGGCAATAGTCGATCATTGCGTACAGCTTTTTGTACTCCAACTCCTTGCGCTCGTCCAGCACTTGATTCTGCTCGATGAAAAACGTTTGCGTCTGGATATCCTGTGGCTGAAACAGTAGGATACACTCACTTGGCTCCCCATCGCGTCCCGCACGGCCTGCTTCTTGGTAATACGCCTCCAGGTTTTTCGGCATGTTGTAATGAATGACGTAGCGCACATTGGACTTGTCGATGCCCATCCCAAATGCGTTGGTCGCGACCATCGTCCGGACATCATCGTACAGGAATGCTTCCTGGTTGGCCGCACGCTCCTCCTCCGTCAGTCCTGCATGGTATTTGGTCACAGCAAAACCACGCTTGTCCAAATCTGCATGCAAGGCGTCCACGTCTTTTCTCGTTGCCGCATAAATAATTCCCGCCTGCTGCTTATTCGCCCGCAAGTACGCCTGGATGAATTCTCGACGGTTCTCCCCCTTGCGTACAGACAAGATGAGATTGTCTCTGCCAAACCCTGTGATAAAAAGGCGCTCGTCCTTTAATTCTAGCTGCCGCTTGATGTCCTCGGTTACCTCTGGAGTCGCTGTCGCCGTCAAGGCTGCGACGATCGGGCGCTGTGGCAAGGATTGAAGAAAACGCGGAATCGCCAAATAGCTCGGACGGAAATCGTGCCCCCACTGCGAGACGCAATGCGCTTCGTCCACTGCCACAAACGAGATCGGTACATCCTGAATCAGGTTTTGGAATACTTCGGATTCCAATCGCTCTGGGGCGATATACAACAGCTTGTACTCTCCCCGCGCCGCCATACGCAGTCGATCGCGAACCTCGCTATAATCCAGTGAGCTGTTAATTTGGGTGGCCGGAATGCCCATGCTGACCAGCACGTCGACCTGATCCTTCATCAGCGAGATGAGTGGGGAAATCACGATGGTTACTCCTTCTTGGAGCATCGCTGGAACTTGATAGCAGATCGATTTCCCGCCTCCTGTTGGCATGATGCCTACGGTGTCATGTCCGGCCAACAGGCTCGTGATGATTTTTTTCTGGCCTTCCCGAAATGATTCGTAGCCAAAGTATTTTCGTAAAATCTCTTGCGCTTTATCTAACAAAGAGAATCACCTTCTCTTTCGACATGAATTTTCAATGGTTTTCTATTAGTGTAAACATAGGCATCGGGACAAAACAAGGGGGAGTGCTTTGTTTGAGTCAACATTGTGGAGGAGAAGAAAAAGCACAGTTCTCTTCGACTCTGACACGCCAGCGTGGGGGATTCACTGTCCGTCTACACTTCAAAAAGGGGACCGTCGAGCCAAAGCCACCCTACGGGCGGAAGGTTCTCGAGGAAGAAGTGTTCGACAAGCGTGGTCCCCTTTTTGAAGTTCCGACTGGGCAAGCGTTGTCAAGGTCTGCGAGTCCTGTGCTTTTTCTTCTCACCGGCTTTGTCGGTCATCCACACCTTTTCAAAAATAGCAAAAAAGCACCACATGGGTGCCTTATAAGTAGCCTATGAAGAGACGGACAAGATGAGCCGCTTTTTCTGTAGAAGCCAAATGAAAAAGTACACGATATATCCGATCATCCCGCCTGCTGTATTCAGGAGTAAATCATCGACATCAAACGTTCCTACATCCATCACGAGTTGTGTCAGCTCCACACCGAGACTAAGCATCAGGGATAGCAGGGTGACTCGGAACATTGAACCGGCTTTTTTCGGAAACAGGAGCGGCAGCAGGAAGCCTAGCGGCATGAAGGCGATCACGTTGCCTACGAAGTTCACGGCACTATGCCAGCTTTGGTAATACCGAATCCCTTTGACATAGTTCTCGATTTCATGAAACGGCACCAAATTACTTCGGTAACGCAACCGCTCCACAATCACAGACGGATCGCTCCAAATGATTTTCCACTGATCTAATAATAAGCTGGTATCCAAACTGCCGAATTTAAACAGCAGTATCTTCACGACGAGAAACAAATAAAGGGCAAACACTGCATATCCAGCAATAGCAAGCAGCTCTGTTGGTCTCTCCATTTTTTGCACGTTATCCATTGTCAAACCCTCTCTCCATCAGTTTTTTTGTCTCTGTAAAACGAGTGGCATCTTCTTCAGCGCCCATCACGACGGAAATGAGCCGCTTGTCCCCCTGCTTCGCTGTTGCCGTGAAGGAATACCCCGCAGCATTGGTATAACCCGTTTTGAGCCCATCTAGCCCTGCGACACTCCAATTAGTGTTTTCCCCATTGGATAACTCGCCCGTCCATTTGACAATATCGGGGAAGTCGTTGAGCAAGTGGTACGCGAGCATTCCTACATCGCGAGCCGTCATTTCATTTCGCCCATATCCAGTATCCAATCCGGTCGCATTCACAAACGAGGAGGACCTCAGATTCAGCTCGGCTGCCTTCAAATTCATTTGTTCCGCAAAAGCAGATGTACTGCCTGCCAAATACTCGCCGATTGCCACCGCTGCATTGTTTGCAGAGTCAATCGCAAACGCTTTATACAAGTCTTTTATCGGATAGGCTTCTCCTGCGACAAGATGGACCCGTGCTCCCCCAGCTGCAGCCGCATTCTCCGATACGACGATCTTGTCGTCCCAATCGACTCGCTCTTCCTTAATGGCTTCGAGGAGCATATATTCGGTCATCATTATTGACATGCTTGCTACCGGGTAAGGCGTATCCGCATTTTGTGCGTACATGATTTCTCCTGTCTGGCTATCCAACAGAATCGCTGCCTGTGCATCGACCTTCTCGTATGTTTTTTCCGTTAGCGTAATGGGTCCTTGGAATTTCCAATCTGCATCTACTGAGTCTGAATCGCGCAAAAGCGTCAATCCGACGAATATGGTCAGCATGAGCACAGCCCATGTTGTTTTCCTCATAAAAAAAGCCCTCCTAACACCTGCAAAAACAAAGGCTGTAACCTTCATGCAGTCAGGATAGACTTTTCGATTAAATTAAACGGAAACGAAAGGTAAAGAAAAAGTAAAGCTTTTCTCAAAGGCTTGAAATTGTATGTGGGAGCCAAACCGTGAAGGTCGTCCATTCCTTTGTGCTTTCGACGGAAATGCTGCCTTCGTGCAAGTCGATGATGCTTTTGGCGATAGCGAGACCGAGACCCGAGCCTCCTGTCTCTTTCGAACGTGAGGCCTCCACCCGAAAAAAGCGTTCAAACAAGTTCGGCACATATTCAGCCGGGATCGGCGCTCCGTTATTGGCGACAGAAATCGCGATACCTTCTCCTTGCTGGAAAACGCGAATGACAATTTCCGTACCATCGCGTCCATATTTCACGGCGTTGGAAATAAGGTTTTCCAGAACCCGAACGAGCTTGTCTGTATCTCCTGCCATTTCAATTTTTTGATCAGGCGTATCTACGACTAAACGCAGCCCTGCCTCATTCGCTACGAGTCGAAAGCCTACCGATACTTGCTCAACCAGCTCTACCAAGTCAAACTCTGTTCGGTTTAAATACGCCCCGCGATTGCGGACCTTCGTGTACTCAAATAAATCATTGACGAGCACATTCATCTGCTTGGCCTTCTCGTAAGCGATATGGGCGTAATGCTTGAGCTTCTCTTCATCCTTGTATTTGTTCTGCTCAATCAGTCCCAGGTAGCCAATGATGGAGGTCAACGGTGTTCGCAGATCATGGGAAACGTTGGTGATCAGCTCATCCTTCGATTGTTCCAGCCGCCGCTCCTCTTCCATCGCATCCAAGGCGCTTTTGACCAGAGCATGGATGCTATCGACGACTTGGCCCAAGCTGCCGTTCGGACGAATAGAAATCTGGTGATGATAATTGCCTTTTGCAATGAAATGCAGTTCGTTTATGATTTGCTCCATCTGCTTTTGTTCCAGGTACTTGCGGATACGAACGACCGACCACGCCGCAAACATACCGGTTGCCAACAAAATAATTGGGATTTTGAAGGAGTTGATATCGAAATTGATCCGCAACTTCCAGATGAACTCTCTGATTTCCGGGATGGTGTACAAATAGTTGTTGGCAAAAAAATCAGCCATCTGAAAAACAGCGTAGATAATCAAGAGGCCAAGTAGCAAATCGAACAGGATGCGGATAAAATCCTTGGCTCTAAGCTTCAATTTTATAGCCGACCCCCCAGACCGTCTGTATCACCTTTTCGCCATTGGTCGCCTTCTCCAGCTTTTCTCGCAGGTTGCTGATGTGAACCATTACCGTCTTGTAGGAAACGAAATTCTCCATTTTCCAGCAACGGTCAAAAATTTCTTCCGAGCTGAAAACTCGATTCGGATGACTTGCCAGAAGATGCAGGACGGAAAATTCCAATGCCGTCAGCTTGATCGGGGTGCCTTCTTTTGTCTGAACGAAGTGACTTTGCTTGTCGATAATTAACGGCCCCACCTCAATCACATGATCCTGTTTGCTTGCCTGCGTGTAGTTCGACCGTCGGAGGAGAGACTTGACCCGCGCAATCATTTCCAACGGATTAAACGGCTTCGCCACATAATCATCTGCACCCGTCATCAAGCCCAGAATTTTGTCCATATCATTCGTTTTGGCACTCGCCATCAGAATGGGGATGGTCGAGTTTTTTCGTATTCGCTTGGTAACTTCCAGCCCATCCAGATTGGGCATCATTACATCCAGAATGACGAGATCGATGGGCTTCTGCTCCAGCCTCTCCATCGCTTCCAGACCGTCAAAAGCCTTTTCGATCTCATACCCTTCGTTGCTCAAATAGATCGCCATCAGCTCTACAATCTCTTTGTCGTCATCTACAATCAAAATCCTCACGGACAAACACCTCCGAACTCGTGCATGGTAGATATGGATAGCATCACTATAACAAGAATTGTTAAAGAAAAGGTAAAGCAAGTGATTGTTCTCTAACATTATCGCCATTCCGTTCACGAGACCAACCGAGCGAATGAGAGAGCAATATTTCAAACATCCCCTTGTGTTATAACTAACTTGAATTTCAATCAAGGGAGATGAAACCATGAGTAATTTGAAAGGGAAAATTGCATTGGTAACCGGAGCAAGCCGTGGGATTGGTCGTGGCATCGCATTACGTCTGGCACAGGACGGTGCATTGGTCGTCGTACACTATGGAAGACGACAAGAAGAAGCAGAAGCAGTCGTACAGGAGATTGAACGAACGGGAGGCCAAGCATTCGCAATCGGTACGGACTTGCGCACCCTTGATGGCATTCGCGATTTCTATGCGACATTGGACGAAGCACTTCAGAAACGTACAGGAGATCATCATTTTGACATTCTCGTAAACAACGCTGGGATCGGGCAAATCTTAACGTTGGAAGAGGCTACCGAGGAATCGTTTGACGAGGTCATGAACCTCAATGTCAAAGCACCGTTTTTTATGATCCAACAAGCTTTGCCCCGCTTAAGAGAGGAAGGCCGTATCATCAATCTCTCATCCTTTGTGACTCGTGCAGCTTCCCCAAGCGTGTTCACTTACAGTATCTCGAAGGGGGCAGTTAACACGCTGACACTAGCTCTGGCTAAACAACTGGGGAGCCGTCATATTACGGTAAATGCGATCTTACCGGGTATCATTAACACAGAGATGAATGCTGGCACGTTGCAAAATAATCCGGATGGGCAAAAGTATGCCGCTGGACTTTCCACCTTCAACAGATGGGGAGAGCCTGATGATGTAGCGGATATCGCCGCTTTTCTCGCTTCCTCGGACAGCCGTTGGGTAACTGGTCAATTGATTGATGCAAGTGGTGGTTCACATCTGTAATGGTTCTCAAAAAAATAACCGATGGCCACAAACATGGGACCATCGGTTTTGTTTATGAAGATCCTATTCTTTTGGATGAATCATTTGTTCAGGGCGCACGACTTGATCGAACTGCTCTTCGGTCAGCAAATTGCTCTTGATCGCCGCTTCCTTGAGTGTGATGCCTTCTTTGTGAGCCAGCTTCGCTACGGCTGCCGCATTTTCATAGCCGATATGCGGGTTCAGTGCCGTCACCAGCATCAGCGAGTTGTTCAGATTTTCTTTGATCACTGTCAGATCAGGCTCGATGCCTACTGCGCAATTGTCGTTGAAGGACTTCATCGCGTCTGCCAACAATCTTGCAGATTGCAGGAAATTGTAGATGATCACTGGCTTAAACACGTTCAGCTCGAAGTTCCCCTGGCTTGCAGCAAAGCCAATGGCAGCATCGTTACCCATCACTTGGCATACAACCATCGTCATCGCTTCACTTTGGGTCGGATTCACCTTCCCTGGCATGATGGAGCTACCTGGCTCGTTCGCCGGAATGATAAGTTCACCGATTCCGCAACGTGGGCCGCTCGCCAGCCATCTCACGTCATTAGCGATTTTCATCAGATCCGCAGCCAGTGCTTTCATGGCACCATGTACATGAACGAGCTCGTCATGGCTGGTCAGCGCGTGGAACTTGTTTTCTGCGGTCACGAATTGGTGGTTGGTTTCCTTGCTGATTTCTGCTGCGACCATTTCACCGAAGCGTGGATGCGCATTGATGCCCGTTCCTACCGCTGTACCGCCAATCGCCAGCTCACGGAGGTACTCATTGCTCTCCTTGACCATCTTTTCCGATTTTTCCAGCATGCGTACCCAACCGCTGAATTCTTGGCCCAGCGTCAGCGGAGTCGCGTCCTGCAAATGCGTACGACCGATTTTGATGATATCCATATAGGCTTCGCTTTTTTCTTTCAACGTTGCCTTTAACAGCTGGAGTGCAGGCAGTACTTGCTCCTCGATAGCGACCAGCCCAGCCATGTGCATCGCTGTCGGGAATGTATCATTGGAGCTCTGCGATTTATTCACATCATCGTTGGCGTGAATGCGAGCTGAGCTGCCCTTCTCTTGCAGCAATTGGTTCGCGCGATGAGCAATGACTTCGTTGACGTTCATGTTGGATTGCGTGCCGCTGCCAGTTTGCCAGACAACCAACGGGAAATGCTCATCCCATTTTCCTTGGATCACTTCATCTGCTGCCGCCACAATCGCTTCTGCCTTTTCATTGTCGAGCTTGCCCAGCTTTTGATTCGCCAGAGCAGCGCTTTTTTTCAGGATGGCAAACATGCGAATCAGTGGGAGTGGCATTTTTTCATCGCCGATTTCAAAGTTTTGGAAGCTGCGTTGTGTTTGGGCGCCCCACAGCTTATCTGCCGGAACCTTGATTTCTCCAATCGTGTCCTTTTCAATTCTGAATTCCATCTCGCATCCTCCTCAATATCGAACGTATTACTTATGTCAAAAAGGAAATGAAGCAGTTCTTCTTTATTTAAATGATAATGATTTTCATTATTATTATCAAGGGATGAAGTGTTTTTTCGGGAAAAACCAAAAATATTGTTTTCCTCAAATAGTTGTGGTCGGGGGAAGCACTTGTGTGTTAGTAGGAGCTTTTAAACCGTTTTGGAAGTGGTTCAGGGGGCTTCATGATTTCACTATCAAGAAAGTAAACAAAAGCCGTGTAGAAGAAGCGCATTTCCAGTCCAAGCGCCTCTGGAGCCCGACCCAGCGCAGGAAAAAATGGCGGGGAATTTCAGCTTCACTTATGGAAAACTTCTTCGAAACATCTACGTTTGAAGCGCTCCCGCCATTTTTTTCGGAGCGGACAGTCTACACCCTCAGCAGGGCGGAGGCCGAAGCGTAGACTGGAAATGCGCTTCTTCCCTCACGATAGCAACTAAAAAAGACGAAAGCCACACATGGCCTCCGTCTTCTAGTATTCCTTTTTTATCTGCTTTCTACTTCAACAGAAACGACATGATCTACCGCTTTCAGTAGACTGTAAATATCCGTTGTATACGTGTTTTCCGATGCCGTAATCATCATTTCCAGCTTTTGCAGACTATTGTCCAAGTCTTTGACCTTCACCCGTTTCACTTGTAGATCGAGGTGCTTAATCTGCTTGAACACCAAATCCAAATCGCCCCCGCTTTCGACCACAATCTTGATCGACAAATCTCTTTGTCTGAGCGATTCTGGACCAATCAAGCGAAGAAGGAGCGGGAACAAATTAATCGCCAAAATAATGAGGATCGTCGCAGTCACTGCCTCAAAATAAAATCCTGCTCCTACTGCAATCCCAAGACCAGAAGCCGCCCAGACCATCGATGCCGTGGTCAAGCCCGAAATGACATCATTACTCCGGCGTAGAATAACACCAGCCCCAAGGAAACCTACACCGCTCACAATTTGAGCAGCCAAGCGCAGCGGGTCCATATTCGTGTGTCCGGGCAAGGAGAACCGATGCACAGATTCAATCGAGACAATCGTAATGAGACAGCTCGCAACCGAAATAACCATGCTGGTTTTTACACCCAGCGGCTTGTGTTTGAGCTGCCGATCCATACCAATCATCAAGCCTAGAAATAGTGCAACTCCTAATTTTAGCAAAAAATCATACGTCGTGAATACTGAGAGTGACATAAGTCTCTCCCCCCATCTGCTTTGATGTCAGGTTATCTTCCATCGTCTATGATAAGAAGTATATCTGGTCTTTCACCTAGTGTAAACGGGGCTTTCATTCTTCATGCAAAAAGCGGAAAACCCCCACATTAGGGATTTTCCGCTTTTCTGTTTCCTTATGAATGGCTGCGAATCATGCGTTTCTGTAACGACAGCAGACGTCCAAAAAGGAAGATGGCACCAGCAGCCAATCCCGTAATCAGACCAATCCAGTATCCGAATGCTGCAAGCGAAGTGAATTTCGCCAAAATGTATCCCAAAGGCAAGCCAATCACCCAATAAGATATCAGCGCAACGATAAAGGTAACGGTCACATCCTTGTACCCGCGCAGTACCCCTTGAATAGGTGCTGCGACGGCATCAGAGATCAGGAAGAGGATCGAGTACATCAAGAAATGCTGGGCAAGTTCCAACACCTCGATGTCGGTCGTGTAAAAACCAGCTACCTGCTCACTAAACATCAGCAAGCTGATTCCGAACAAAAGGGCGATACCAAGAGCGATACCTATTCCCAAATAACTGTACTGCTTCGCGTCCCGGAACCTTTTGGCTCCGACCTCAAAGCCGACGACAATCGTCAATGCCATGGATATGCTCAATGGTACCATGTACAGGAAGGATGCGAAGTTCATCGCCGCCTGATGCGCAGCAATCGTAATCGTGCTGTATTCACTCATGAACAAAGTGACGGCCGCAAAAATGCTAACCTCGCAAAAGATCGAAAATCCGATGGGAAGCCCCAGCTTCAGTAGCTCTTTCCATGCTTTCATCGAGATCCGGTGAAAATGGGAGAACAAACCGAACTCAACAAATGGGTGTACGCGATTCAAGACAAACAGAGTAATCAGCAAAATACACCAGTATGTGATGCCAGATGCAAGCCCGGCACCGATTCCACCCAGTCGAGGCAAACCAAAGTTACCAAAGATAAGAGCGTAGTTTAAAAAGACGTTAATCGGCAACGAAAGCAGGGTAATGAACATCGTTACCCGCGTCTGTCCTAATGCGTCGATAAAGCAACGGAAAACCGTATAAAGAAACATCGGAATAATTCCAATAGCGATTGCATGCAGGAAGCCGCGAGCAATCGTACGCACCTCAGGCTCCAATTGCATCCAGTTCAGGATCGGATCAAGCACCAAACCACCGACGATGATGACACCGACCGCAATCCCCACACTCAAATACAGGGCCTGCATAACTGTGTAAGGCACCTGATTTTGTTTCCCAGCCCCAACCATCTGTGCAACCATCGGCATGACAGCCATCAGAATCCCCGTCAATCCCGCTTGAACAGGTGTCCATAGACTAGCCCCAATCGCTACCCCCGCCAAATCTGTCGGACTAGCATGTCCAGACATGATGGTATCGGCGAACGTCATCGAAAACAGCGCTAGTTGTGATATCAAGATCGGAAGCAAAACAGCCAAAAACTGTCGCCATTTTTCTTTTAGCGAATAGGTTTCATTCATTTTTCATATCCTTCTAACCTTATAAGATGGGCTTATCGTTCAAATGATAAGTATATCAAAACAAGTAGGAATCGGCAAAATAGTAGCTGCACTTACACAAACAAAGCCCAGGCAGATCACCTGGGCTTTACAACATTATTCAGCCAACTTCCACACATCGGCTTTTCCTGGCTCTTCGCCTTTGGTCCACCATTTTGCCTCATAAACCTTGTCTCCGTAGTTCACTTGCGCTCCGCCATCATACGCTTTGCCGGAATCCCACGACAGTACGACATTGCTCACCAGCTTCCACGCATCGGAATGGTCTGGCTTTTCTCCAGTTACCCACCATTTTGCTACGAATTCCAGTCCATCATACAAGACGCGGTCGCCCTGTACATACACAGTTGAGGAATCCCACTCGGCGATTTCACCTGGTACTTCAGGCTTTTTCTCCTTTGTGCTTGCAGCAAAAGGTGCGCTCTCTTCGGAAACATTTCCTGCGGCATCAACTGCCTTGACTGTATACGTATAAGATGTTCCTGCCGTTAATCCTTTATCAACAAAGGAAGGCTGCGCGACTGTCCCTACGCGGGAACCATCACGGTACACCTCGTATTTCACCACACCAACATTGTCTCGGGAAGGACTCCACATGAGGTCGATTTCTGTCTCTGTCGGATGGTGAGTCATGATTCCTGCTGGTGCAGTCGGTGCTTCTGTATCCACGATATCTTCTGCTTTTGTGCGAACAGTTAGTGCTTTGCTAGCGTTAGACTCTTTCCCTTTACCATCAACTGCCACAACGGTATAGCTATAAGCCGTAGCAGGCGTCAAATCTTTGTCCGTGTATGCGGTTTCTTTGGTAGATGCGATTAATTTGCCATCGCGATATACGTCGTACTGCTTGATTCCCTCAGTTGCCACGGATTTTGTCCAGGCAAGCTCAATGCTTGTAGCTGTTTGCGATACGGAAGTCACGTTGCCTGGAACAGTAGGCTTTTCTACGATACCTGTTCCATTGTTAATCAGATTCACGTCAATCGCCTGGTAAAAGGCCATGCCCGTATCGGCAATTTCCCAAACACCCAAAATAATGTGGTAACCGCTACGATCTGTCGGTACATTGCACGAATGCGTTACTGTGAATGGCGGTCTTTTCCCTCCGTCCTGGAACGAGCAGAACAGTTCCAGATCAGCTCGGGAAAGTGGCTTATTTGGATTCCAATCTTTTTTCGTGATGTAATATTTCCACTCCGCTGTACTATGCGGGGCTGTCAGATTCCAAGTAAACGCATTTTGTCCACCCTGCAAGGTAATCTTGGTCCAGCGATCTGCTGTTTGTGTGTAAAGCTCAGGATAGCGGCCTGCACCGGTAAATTCACCATCGGCAGGACCAGATTGCGGGAACGAACCAATGCCTTCCACGCTTTGCGGTTCATACTGAATTTGACCGCAGCCTGTGTTTTGCCCCGTCTTACACAAGTAAGAGCGACTCGCTGGTGATTCGATGTACCCGTGTGCCGAAGCTTTCTCAGCAAACACGAGAGTCGCTGCGCCCGCCACCAGCATCATAGCCAGCATGAACAAAAGCGACAGCCCTTTACTGAACAGTGTGTTTCTCAACCCTACGTTATCCATTTATTTATCTCCTCTTTCCTGGATTAGGATCGAATACCATGTTACAGAAAATTTTTCCAGTCTCCCAGATTCTGAATACCTAAACCAAAACCTACCAAATACCTGAATTCCAGTCAGAAAATAGGGAGATGATTCAGGAATGTATACCTATGCATGAAAATTTATATGCTACTTTTGGGACTATTAGATCAAAAAAGTTGCTTGCCGAAAACTTTCTTTTCAGCAAGCAACTTTTTTACATCAACAGCAACGGAACTATTTTCCCGTCATTTACATCGATCAACCCCAGATCCGTCAGCTTCAAGGCTGGACTTACCGGTAAGGAATGCGTGCTGATCGACATGATCGGATTGTAGTGATCGTAACCGAGCGACTCCATAGCGCGGCGAAGTTGCTCGACTTCCTTTGCGGTTTTTTCCAATGGTTCCTCTGTCAAAATGCCTCCGACCGGCAAATGAAGACTCGCGATCACCTTGCCATCCTCGACCACGTAAAAACCACCTTGATTGCGGATGACTTCATTGGCTGCGACCATCATATCGTGCGGATTGTGTCCGACAACCAAGAGATTGTGGTTGTCATGCGAATAGCTGGTGGCTACCGCCCCTCGTTTGATCGTATCTCCGCTGATCAAGCCATAGCCACGGTTACCGTTTTTGCCATAGCGTTCAAAGACGGCGATCAAGCCGTACGGGCTCTCCTCCCACAAGAGTTGTCCTTCCCGCACCTCAGCGATTCCACGGTGATCCTCTGTAAAAGTAGAGCCGTTTTGAACGAGCATGACCCGACATGGATAGCGATTGTCCGGCACGTCTACTGTGACGCGGAAGTCTTGCTCTGTAAGCGGCGATAGCTTGATGCTCTCATAAAAATGCGCAGGAAACTGCTTCTCTTTGACTACTTGTCGGTACTCTTCCTTGACGTCATAAGCTTTCTTCCCATTTTTATAGACGCGTTCGATCTTGAGTTCATGCAGATCAGACAGCAGCAGGAAGTCCGCTATTTTGCCGGGAGCAATTGCCCCTCGATCCGTCATGTTCATACGTCTAGCTGGGGTAAATGTACTCGCGTAGATTGCGCGTTCTGGCTGCATGCCCATTTGAATGGCTTTTTTCACGATATGGTTCAAGTGTCCACGATTGACCAAAGAATCGGTCATCACATCATCCGTCACAAAACAAAAATGCTCAGAAACATCTTCCTTTACAAAAAAGTCCATGACTTCATCCGTCATCGATTTTTCTTGAATCTCCAGAAACATACCTGCTGCAATTCTCGCTTCCATGCCCTCACGCGTTTGGTGCGTATGATCAGAATCCACTCCCGCATAAATGACGCGATGCAGGTCCAAATCGAGCAATTTCGGGACGTGCCCCTCAATGACGAGCTTTGGATACGTCTTGCGGATATGCTCCAGGATGCGATTCGTCTTGCAGTCAGGGTCCTTGATGATGTCTACGTAATTCATGATTTCGCCGAGGCAAATGATCTCTTCAGAACGCAAAAGCTCGTCCATGTCCGCAATCTCGACAGACCCACCTGTCGTTTCCATTGAGGTAGCTGGTACGGAGCTCGGGATCGCGTACAGCATATCAACGACACAATCACGGCTCGCACGAATCATCTCTTTGATCCCTTCGATCCCGAACACATTGGCCATCTCATGCGGCTCCGGTACGATCGTCGTCACTCCGTTTTGAATCAAACCATAGGAAAACGTCTCCGGCGTTACCATCGTGCTCTCAATATGCAAGTGAATATCGACCAGACCAGGAATCATGTAGCTGCCTTGTCCGTCCACAATCTCGGCAGCTTCAAATGTTTCCGTACTCCGCTCACCAATATAGAAGAAGCGTTCATCCAAAACAGCGACATTTCCTTTGATGAACTTTTTAAAATAGCTGTTAAACACTTGGACGTCTTGAATCAACAAATCGACCTTCACGAAAATAACCTCCTGTCTTTAGTCCACGAGTACCACTTTGTCTTTTGGAAACAGCAGATTGACGTTTAGGCCAGTCTTGTACGGTGTCTCCATCTCTTGATTGACCGTGAAGTCGCCCAGCTCTGTTTCCACAACATATTGATAGCTGCGTCCCAAAAACGTGCTTACCTTTACTATCCCGCGCAAACGGTTCATTCCCGGCTCGGCGCTCTCTTCTGTCGTCACGAGAAGGTCATCTGGTCTCATTGCGCATTTTTTGCCGGACGGACTCGCCGTACCCGGATTTTTGGATGCGGTAAAATGATGGTCACCGACACGCAGGCCGATTTCTCCGTTCTGCTCAGTGCGCTCTGCGAAGTCGATGAAGTTGGTAAAACCAATAAAGCGAGCGATAAACTCCGTCTTCGGATATTTGAAAATCGTAGCTGGATCGTCGAGCTGCTCGATCACACCCTTGTTCATGATCGCGACCTGATCCGAGATGGAGAAGCACTCCTCTTGGTCATGCGATACGTACACAGTCGTAATACCCAGCTCCTGCTGAATGCGACGGATTTCTACGCGCATGTTGATCCGCAGGTTGGCATCGAGGTTACTGAGCGGCTCATCGAACAGCAGCAGGTCAGGCTGAATCACCAGTGCCCGCGCAATCGCCACGCGCTGTCTTTGACCACCGGACAGCTCCTTCGGGAAACGCTTTTCATAGCCGCCGAGACTCACGATTTCGAGAATTTGCTGTACCCGAGTCTTTACCTCTGTTTCATTGATCTTGCGCAGGCGCAGACCGAATGCCACGTTATCGAATACAGAAAGATGTGGAAACAGCGCATAGCTCTGGAACACAAACCCGAAATTGCGCTTGTTGACCGGAATGCGCGTATAATCTTTTCCTTCAAACATGAACCGACCATCTTTTGCTTCGAGAAAACCCGCAATCAGGCGCAGCGTCGTCGTCTTTCCGCAACCGCTCGGACCGAGCAAAGAAATGAGCTGTCCTTTTTCGATATTGAGATTGAAGTTTTGCAAAATATATTGATTGTCATAGGCAACCGATACGTTATCCAGCGTGAGCAATGCCATGAGTTGATGCCTCCGTTATCGTTTTGTAAAGTAGGAAAGCCCCATCAGACGTTCAATGATGAACATGAGAATAGCCGTAAGAATCATGAGCAGCACGGAAATAGCGGCGATCGTTGGATCGAAGTTGTTTTCTACGTACGTCAGCATCTGGATCGGCAGCGTGCTTACTCCTGGTCCTGTCATGAAAACAGAGATATCTACGTTATTGAATGACTCCAGAAAAGCGATCAGAATCGCAGCAATAATCCCGGAGCGAATATTTGGCAAGACGACTTTGAAAAAGGTTTCGAGACGACCTGCCCCAAGGCTTAAAGCCGCTTCTTCAATGGCGAAGTCAAAATTGGACAAGGAAGATGCAATAACGCGAATGATAAACGGAAGCATCAGCACCGTATGACCAACGAGAAGTCCCGCATAAATCGGCAAATTGTACACGACAATGACGTATTTCAGCATGGCAAAGCCCATAACAATACCCGGAATCAGGACAGGTGAGATGAAAATGCCATTCAAAATGCCCTTGCCGCGAAAATCAAAGCGACTGAGCGCATAAGCTGCCGGAATCCCCAACAAGAGCGCCAAAAGATTTCCGAGCAAGGAAACGAACATTGACGTCTTGAATGTCGTCATGAACATTTCTACCTTAAAAATATTTTCGTACCACCGCCAAGAAAAGCCCTCCGGTGGGAACTTCAAGACGCTCCCCGGCTCAAACGACGTAAAAGAAATGATAATGAGCGGCCCTAGCAAAAACAGAAAGACGAGAGAGGTAAACAGGGCCAACCCGCGATTTTTCTCCTGCATAGCTTCTACCCCTTCGGATTTAATTTCGTCGCCAGCTTGTTCATGAAGTAGATGACGACAAATGTAATGACAATCATGATCGTGGCAATAACAGAGGCCAGATGCCAGTCGTTGAGTGTAATCGCATTTTGATACAGGAACGTGGAGATAACCCGCTGTTTTCCACCTAGAAGAGCAGGCGTGGTGTAGGCGGTCAAGCTTCCGACAAACACCAGAATGCTACCGATGATAAGTCCCGGTACACTAAGTGGCACAATGACCTTCCAGAAGGCAGTCAACTTGGAAGCACCCAAGCTTTCCGCCGCCTTCAGCAAATCTGGGTCGATGTTTTCCATCACCCCTACCAGCGTAATAATGATCAGCGGCAGGAACAGATGAATCAAACCAATCATCATCGCAGTCGGCGTATACAATATTTCCAACGGCTTATCGATGAGCCCGATTGCAAGCAGCGAGCTGTTCAATAAGCCCTTTTTTCCGAGAATAATCATCCAAGAGAACGACCGCACGACAGAGCTGGTCAGCAAAGGAAAAATCGCCAATGCCAGCAGAATGCCCTTTTTGCGTGGGCCTAGCTTGGAAATGTAGTACGCGGCAGGAAAACCGATCAAGACACACGCAATCGTCGTGACCAGACTTACTTGCAGCGTCGTCAGCATAATCTTCAGGAAGTACGCGTCGGTCAGAAATTGGAGATAGCCTTGAATCGTAAAGCTACCCTCTTGATAAAAGGTGGACGCAATCGTCATCACGATCGGAATGACCATGAACAGCGTCAAAAACAGCACACCCGGCAATAGCAGTAAATAAAGACCCGTTTTTCTCATCTGATTAACTCCTGTTCACGGTATCGTCAGGCTTTCAATGCGCCGATAAAACGCGCAAAGAACGCATCTGCATCTACGTCCAGACAGACGTTTATGTTCGGTTCTTTTTTTAGGCGGTTTTGAAAGTCGCAAACCGTTTGCCCATCACACAGCTCACTTCTCGTTTCAATATCTACATACAGCTTCTTGGTCGCCACCAGCTTCGGATCGAGTGCAACTGCGACAGCCAACGGATCATGCATGGCGCACGCATAGATACCATTTCGTTTAAAATAACGATGGAGGTAATCAGACGTACTCTGTCTTACGTACTCGCCCATCAGTGTATTTCCTAGCTCACGAATATGCTCCTCGTTCAGCAGCACTCTTCGTGTCACATCCAGTCCAACCAGCGTCAATCGCGGGAATCCGGCATGAAACACAACCTTGGCTGCCTCTGGATCGACGTACATGTTATACTCCGCAACTGGCGTCACATTGCCATGCTCGCGGACCACTCCACCCATGAAAATGACTTCCTTGACGTGTTGGACAAGCTCCGGGCATTTTTTCACCGCCAGTGCCAAATTGGTCAGCGGCCCCGTCATGATGAGCGTAATCTCGCCGGAATGAGCGAGTACGTTTTCCACGATGAAATCAGGAGCAAAGCCAGCAGTTGGTTCCTTGTAAACCGGAACTCCAGCAAGGGCACCACCCAAGCCATCTTCACCGTGTACGGCATGCTCGAAAAACAACGGTCGCAGCAACGGTTCAGACGCTCCACAGACGACAGGGATTCGCTTACCGACTTGCAAGAAATCCAGAATTTTGCACGTGTTTTCTGTGGCTTTTCGCAGCGACACATTGCCATTCACCGTAGTAATGCCAACCAGATCGAATTGCCCGCTCTTCACAGCGAGAATAATGCCAAGCGCATCATCAATGCCCGTATCCACGTCAAGAATGATCTTTTTCACGAGTGGTCCTCCTCACGTTCATTTCTCATGAAAACGAGGGTATATCCGCAAATGTCTATACCCTCGCCCATGTTTATCTATCGTTCGTTATTGCGTGATTTCACGATTCCAACGGTCAATCCATGCTTTAGAGTGCTCGTTAACGAATTTCATGTCCATCATACGCAGCTTGCTTACGGTTTCTTCCCCGTACGTTACGCCTTTTGCTTCTTCTTCTGTCAGTTGAACCGTTTTGTTTACAGGGGAATCGATTTTTGCTTTTGCTGATTTTTCCTGAACTTCCTTGCTCAACTGGTAGTTGATGAAGTCTTCAGCTAGTGCTTTGTTTTTCGAGCCTTTTACAATGTTAACTGTATTCATGACCGCATATCCGCCGCTTGCAGGTTGTACGAAAACAGCTTCCGGAACAGCGGCTTTAATGTCTTTGAAGTACATTTCCATGATCGGTCCTACGCCGATTTCTTCTTGTCCAAACATGTTGACGTATTCGGAGGTCTTGTCGTAGAACTTCACTACACCTTTGTTGACTTCTTTCATTTTCGCGAAGGCTTGATCCTCGTTAAATTCCTTGCTGCCCGCTATCTGGGAAGCACTGTCGAGAACCATCGGGCCAGTTGTGGACGTAATGCTTGGCAATGTCAGCTTGCCCGCCAGTTCTGGGTTCCACAGGTCTTTCCAATCCTTGATCTCGGTTTTCACGAGCTTTGGATTGTACGCAATCCCGAATTGGCCAATCGTGTAAGCCGGACCGTACTCCTCGCCCAGTGGTGCTTTGGCAATATCATAGATTTGATCCAGGTTCGGGATGCGGCTGCGGTCGATTTTTTCAAATGCGCCACTCTCAATTCCTTGCTGTGCATAGTAGTCAGAGAGGTAGATCAAGTCTACATCGGAGCTTCCTTGGCGAATTTTGTTCAGGCGCTCTGCGTTGTTCCCGATTTCCAGTACGATTTTCACGTTATGTTCTTTTTCAAACGGCTCATATACTTCTTTGCGGAAAAAGTCTTCGGAGAAGCCCCATGTGGAGATGACCAGCTTTTGTGGCTCGCCCTTGGCTTCGCCGCCAGCCCCACCCGCTTGTGGTTGATCATTGCTGCCACAGCCAGCGAGAGCCAGTGACATCATAGAGAAAGATAGGATTCCAGCAAGTAATTTTTTCATCGTAATTCTCCTCCAGTTGGGTTCATTTGATGACAAAATATGGTGTAACAATAAAAAGAAAAGTACCCTTGATTAGAACGTATCATTCTAAACAAGAGCACTTTTCTTCGTAAACAAAGAGAAGTGACACCCGTTTTTACGCAAAGTCTACGGTCTCCCCTTAAGATAGATCAAAAGAGAAAATCCGAACGATTGCGTCAGGTATTCAGTTCTGATTCAACTAAAATAACATTCGTGATTGCCCACTGCGTAGGCGCATCATAGTCCCGCAGCACAGCTTCCAACGGCAACCCCATCTCTTCTTCCAATCGCTCTCGCAGTTTCTTCTTATAAAGAAGGGACATGCGAAAATCGACTTCGAGCTTGAGGGCCGGTGCTTCTCCTTCCAACGCTTGTGAGCGCGGAGAGCGGCGATGCTTGGCTTGGAACGTAATCATCTGGTTTTCAATCGTGACTCGGAGCAACGTCGTTCCAAATCCGAACAACTCTTTTGCTATCTCATTATAGATGGCAGACAGCTTTTTTCTGGTTTCATTGGAGTCCACTAGAGTCATGTCATCACCTGCGATAGCTGGTATCGGGTTCATTCGCTCTCATTATACATATGATTTTTTTATTCTTCAATAGAATATTCGTATTTAGATCAATTTCACATTTTTCCACCAAGTCATTCGTTTGCAAAAACAGTTGACACCTAAAAAATCAGTCGTTATAATCCAACTATCCAAATAAGAATTAACGTCAATGTTTGGAATGATAATTTCATAGCATATTCTCTTATGAAGAGAGGTTGAGGGACTGGCCCTATGACACCTCGGCAACCTATCGCAAACGATACGGTGCCAAATCCAGCGGAATTTATTCCGACAGATAAGAGAGGTATTGTTGCAGTGTGGATACATACTCGCAGTTTTCGCCTCTTCTGTCGGAAGAGGCTTTTTTCTTTTCCATCTTACATCCAGAGAAAAGGGGTATTTTCATGAAAAGACTGGTCTACTGCTCACTACACTACTGCTCGTTGCATCGCTCGTAACGGCTTGCGGCGGTAAACAAGAAGCTGCTCCTGCTAACGGTAGCACTGCTGCTGAACAAACCTCACTCAAAGTGGGCGTCACTGGTGGCCCGCACGAAGAGATACTAAACAAAGTGAAAGAAGTCGCCAAAGGCAAAGGACTCGAAGTCGAAGTCGTCGTTTTCAACGATTACGTACAGCCGAACCAAGCTCTCGATAAAGGAAATCTCGATGTAAACAGCTTCCAAACCATCCCTTTCTTGGCGAAGTTCAATCAAGATCACAAAACAAAAATCGTCGAGGTTGGAAAAACCGTGACGTACCCGATGGGCCTGTACTCCACCAAGCATAAAAAAGTTGAGGACATCCAGGCAGGCGGGGTTGTCGGCATTCAAAACGACCCGACCAACCGAGCACGCGCCCTGCTGCTCTTTCAGGCAGCTGGCTTGATTAAGCTCAAGGATGGCGTGGGCGACAATGCAACACCACTGGACATCGTGGAAAATCCGAAAAATTTGCAATTCAAAGAGCTGGAGGCTGCTTTCCTGGCACGCTCGTTGAGCAACGTAGAAGTCGCTTCGATTAATACGAACTTCGCAATGGAAGCTGGCTACTCCCCGAAAAAAGATGCGATCTTCGCTGAGACGGCTGATTCTCCCTATGTAAACATCTTGGCAGTCAACGAAACCAACAAAGACAACCCAGCTGTCAAAAAGCTGGTGGACATTTACCGTTCGGAAGAAGTGAAAAAATTCATCGATGAACGTTTTGAAGGAGCTGTACTGCCGTCCTGGTAAGATCGACGCCAGGAACATCAAGAACAACAAGGAGAACTCGTTATGATACAGCTAACCGATATTCATAAGTCGTATCAAGTAGGAAACAAGCAGGTAGAAGCATTGAAGGGCGTATCCCTGCAGGTGGAAAAAGGGCAGATCTACGGTGTTATCGGTTTTAGTGGAGCGGGGAAAAGTACCCTGCTCCGCACCATCAACCTGTTGGAGAAGCCGACCAGCGGTTCTGTGATCGTCAATGGCCAGAACATGCTGACCCTCAAGGAAAAAGAGCTGCGGCAAGCTCGTAAAAAGATCGGGATAATTTTTCAACACTTCAACCTGCTCTCTTCCTATAATGTCTTTGACAATGTGGCGGAAATCTTGCGGATGAATCGCGTCCCCAAAGATATCATTAAGCGCAAGGTAGAAGACCTTCTCGGCTTGGTTGGCTTGTCTGATAAAGCAAACGCTTATCCTTCTCAGCTATCCGGTGGACAAAAGCAACGGGTGGGCATCGCTCGTGCACTTGCGACTGATCCGGAAATCCTGCTCTGTGACGAAGCGACTTCCGCTCTCGACCCGCAGACGACTGAATCGATTCTGGACCTGTTGCTCGACATCAATCGAAAGTTCAACCTGACCATCGTGCTCATTACGCATGAAATGCAGGTCATCAAAAAAATCTGCGATCAGGTAGCCATCATGGAAAACGGTGTCGTCATCGAGCAAGGCTCTGTTCTGGATGTTTTCAGCAATCCGCAAGAGCAAACGACCCGTAATTTTATCAAAACGGTTTTCGACGATCAGGTACCACAGGAGATTTTGTCCAAGATAAAAGAAACCGGACCCGTTTCCAAAATTGTTCGCGTTGCCTTTCGCGGGGATGCCGCTCTCGATCCAGTTCTAGGGACCTTGTCCGCACGCTTTCCAATCAGTACGAATCTATTGTACGGCTCGATTACGACCATTAAGGGAACGGCGCTCGGCATTTTGCTTTTGCACATTTCTGGTGAAGATCAGGCCATTCAAGATGGCATTCGCTTCTTGCGCGAATCCGTCTACCGCTTAGATATTGTGTCACCAGAGGAGGTGCGGAGCTAATGGAGCGTTTGATTGAAATGATTCCGGTATTCGGACAATCCCTGCAAGAGACCGTCATCATGGTTGGGTTTTCGTTGTTCATTGCGACATTGATCGGGATTCCGCTCGGGATTTTGTTGGTCATCACACAGGCAAATCACCTTTTCCCGAATAAAATCATCTATCATACCCTGAATACGATCATCAACATTGTGCGCTCGCTGCCTTTTATTATCCTGATGGTTGCGATCATTCCTTTTACAGAGTTGATCGTAGGTACTTCGATTGGGATTGAAGGAGCGATTGTGCCGCTCATCGTCTACACGGCGCCTTACATCTCACGCCTGATGGAAACGGCCCTGCATGACGTCGATCGTGGCGTTATCGAAGCGTACCAAGCGATGGGCGCATCCCGGACGCAGATTATATTTCGCATCATGCTGCGTGAAGCACGGCCTGGCATCGTCCTCTGCCTGACGATTGCGACGATCGGCTTGATTGGCGCTACTGCTATGGCAGGGGCAGTCGGTGCCGGTGGGCTTGGCGATCTCGCCTTGCGCTACGGCTATCAGCAATGGGACATCGAAGTCATGATCATTACCGTCGTTATTCTCGTCGTCTTAGTCCAGCTCATTCAATCGCTGGGCAACTGGGCAGCCCGAAAACTGAAAAAGAGTGCGTAAAACGAAGAACCCCTGACATGATCGCTTGTCAGGGGCTTTTTTGTAGGTATTTAGACCGAACGTCACTGAAAGTTCGTTGGAATTTCGTCCGATATTCATGTAGACTTATATATACAAGTCATTTAACTGAGAGGGGCTACTCAAATAACATGAAAAAACTCATCATGATGTTGGTTGCCGTAATGCTCGTACTCGCTCCGGCCGGAGGATTCATTGATCATGCCGACGCGAAAGGCTATAAGTCCGGGAAAAAATCCTTCAACTCTAATACGGCTCCTACGAACACGCAAACGCCTAACAAAGCAGATACGAATGTAAATGCTTCAACAAATAAAGGTACAACAACAACTCCTGCTGCTACAGCAAGCAAAAGCGGTGGATTCATGAAAGGTCTCATGATTGGTGGTCTGGCTGGTTTGCTGTTCGGATCCCTGTTTGGTGACATGGGTATGCTGGGCTCCATCCTTGGCTTCATGATCAACCTGATGGCGATCCTCGCTGTGATTATCCTGATCCGTAAAGTGATCGTCTACTTCAAAACCAAACGTGAGAAAGAACAGGAACTGAACGCATGGAAAAGATAACATTTTCCGAACAAGATATCATTAATGCGATCTGTATTCACGCAGCCTACAAAAAGCAATTGAAGCCACAAGACATCTCCGTCGAGCTGATGTGGGACGAAGAATACGGCTTTTCTGCTGAAGTACACTGGATGGAGCGCCAACAAATCTTCATCGAGATGAATATGATTGAAGCGATTCGCTACTATCTGGAGACCCAGATGCAGCGCAACCCTTATTCCGCCGGTATCGAGCTGGTATTGGACGACGAACAAGGAATCATCGCCCATATTACCTACTAACACTGGATATTCGTTTGTTAACCCAAGGCCAATTTGTTCACGCATGTGAGCAGGTTGGCTTTTTACATATTGAATTTGACCTCATTACGTTATATACTTTAACTTAGTGAAAATGATTATCATTACTACATTTACTTATACAGGTACATACTTTTAAAAAGGAGTTGGCCCATTGTGGAGCGCTTATACACAGAAAAGCTGGACATCGGATACGGTGAGCTTTCCATTGTCAAAGACTTGAACATCAGCATTCCTTCTGGAAAAATCACTGCCCTGGTCGGTGCAAATGGTTCTGGTAAATCGACGATCCTCAAAACTCTCGCCCGGATTATGAAACCAACAGGCGGACAAGTATTTTTGGACGGAAAATCGATCCATCAGCAATCGACCAAGGAAGTCGCCAAACAACTGGCGATTTTGCCGCAAAACCCAACCGCACCCGATGGCTTGACCGTGTCTGAGCTCGTTACCTATGGCCGCTTCCCCCATCAAAAAGGCTTCGGCTCTTTGACCAAGGAAGACAAAGAGATCATAAGCTGGGCTATCTCCATGACCGGCATGTCCGATTTCCATGATCGTCCGGTTGACCAGCTTTCCGGCGGTCAGCGCCAACGCGCATGGATTGCCATGGCACTGGCGCAAGGAACAGACATCCTGTTCCTGGATGAACCTACGACCTTCCTGGATATGGCTCACCAGCTGGAGGTTCTCAAGCTCCTACAAAAGCTGAATGACGAAGAAAATCGTACGATCGTCATGGTCGTCCACGATTTGAACCACGCTACCCGTTATGCACAGCACATGGTTGCAATCTCTCGCGGTACCGTTGTCGCTGAGGGAAGTCCTGCTGAAGTCATGACGCCTGATATGCTGCGTAAGGTATTCAACATCGAAGCAGACATCCTGATCGATCCACGCACAGGTGTACCCCTCTGCCTCCCTTATGAGCTGTCTCATGCTGTGGATCAAAAGCATCCAAACGAAAACACTCCCCAACCTGTTTACACGGAAGAGCGCAAGCTGGTTGGAGCCAGATAATTGTTAGATTTCGCAAACAAAAAGCCGGTTTTCACCACGTTTTATGGTGTAACCGGCTTTTTGCTATGCCTACTTAAAGTTAGTCACAACTCCGATATACATATACCCCGTATATGTATGTTAGTATTTGTTTGCAAGAAAAATATCCCATTTCAAAGGAGAGATCATCATGAAGGTTGCAATCTTGCTATTCGACGGCATCACCGCATTAGATGCAATTGGTCCATACGATGTATTCGCTGCTACGCTGAAATGTGAAGTGAAGTTTGTCGCTAAGAAAAAGGGGTTAATCAAGCTTGACTCCAATATGGGCTATTTACATGCCGATTACAGTTTTTCTGAAATTACTTCCGCTGATATTCTTGTTGTTCCCGGTTGCAGTCCGCCCAATTATAAAACCCCTATGAATGACGAAGAAACCCTGCAGTGGATTCGCCACATCCATGAAACAACGAAATGGACTACGTCTGTTTGCAATGGCTCTCTGATCTTGAGCGCCGCAGGCTTGTTACATGGAGCTGTAGCCACCTCTCATTGGGGATCCTTCGAACTGCTCCAATCCCTTGGAACCACTCCAACAGAGGAAAGAGTCGTTCGTCAGGGCAAAATCGTTACAGCGGCCGGTGTTTCCTCTGGTATCGACATGGCACTCCAATTAGTTGCATGGGAATTGGGAGAAGATATGAGTAAAGGAGTCCAGTTGATTTTGGAATACGATCCACAGCCACCGTTTGACTCGGGTTCACCTAAGAAGGCACCTGCTTTATTGGTAGAACAAATAAGAGGGATGTTACAGGAGTTTGCAAAACGGGAGCCCCGGGTATAAATCAGCACGTTCTAAAAAATGAAAAGGCGACAGCCTAGGGTATGTCTTGCTCCCCTCGGCAGTCGCCACTTTCTTTTTAGCCTCTTACCACTTAACTTCTTTCAAAACCTCTTCTGCCATGCTACCAGTGGAAACCAATCCGCCACCGGAGAGGTACCAGTAGTTCGCATCGAGGTAAATGATGTTGCCGTTTTTGAATGCTTTGGTGTTTTTGATCAGATCGTTTTCGATCGTTTGTTGCGCAGAAGCAGAAGCGTCTTGGTTCTTGTTCACAACGCCGCGGTCTACAACAAACAGGTAGTCCGGATCTTTTTCCATGATATATTCAGAAGATACGCTTTGACCATGACCTTCGACTTTAATGTCTTTGTCTACAGGAGTGATACCCAACTCCTTATGAATAATGCCAAAACGAGATCCTGGACCATACGCGCTCAACTTACCTTCGTTCACCAATACGATCAAGGCATTTTTACCGCTTGCTGTTGCTTTCTCATTCACTTGCTTGATAGACTCGTCGATTTTAGCCAACTCTTCATCCACTTGTGCTTCTTTACCGAAGATCGTACCCAATGTTTTCATGTTCTCTTTGAAGGATTCCATGTACTTCTCGTTGTCTACATCCATGAAGATGGTTGGAGCGATTTTGTTCAGCTCTTCATAAGCAGGCTGTTGACGGCCGGAGATGAAGATCACATCTGGCTTCATTGCGTTGATTTTTTCAAAGTCTGGTTCTTTCAAACCACCGACATTTGTGTACTTCGCATCTTTGAACTTTTCTAGGTAAGGTGGAATGTTGGAGGACTGTGCAACACCCGCTACTTCAATACCCAATTTATCTAAGGAATCCAGGATACCGTAGTCAAAAGAAACAATGGTTTTTGGATTCTTCTTCAGTTTTGCTTCACCCAATTTATGCTTGATTGTAATTTCTTCAGATGTTTGTGCAGCTTCAGGTGCTTTTGTCGCTGGTGTTGCAGGTGCAGCGTTATTCGAGCCGCATGCAGCTGTGAATACAGCCATCAGTACTGCCATAAACAGCACGAGTAGTTTTTTGTTCACTTCTCTCACCTCTATATAGAATTTAAAAGTATATAAAATTATTGATAGCTTGCTGATGAATCCCCCTTGCAGGCCGTCAAAATTTTAACGATAGGAAGATGGGACTTATGCGAAATAGACGCATATTTTGTTCTGATCGATGTCTTCAATCTTGATATCCATGTCATAGACATCTTGTAAAATAGGTCGCGTAATAATCTCGTCTGTAGAGCCTTCCTTCACGACCTTACCATTCTTGAGAGCGACGATATAATCGGAATAGACGGAAGCGAAGTTGATGTCGTGAATCACGATCACAACGGTTTTACCCATTTCGTCTACCAATCGTCGCAGTACCTTCATGATTTGGACCGAATGCTTCATATCCAAATTGTTGAGCGGCTCATCCAGAAGGACATAGTCCGTATTCTGAGCGACCACCATGGCGATGTAAGCTCGCTGACGTTGACCACCACTCAATTGGTCGAGATACTTGTGCTGAATGTCCGTAAGCTCCAGATAACGGATTGCATCATCTACATGCTTCCAGTCTTCTTTTGTCAAATTACCTTGCGAATACGGGAAGCGACCAAAGCTGACTAACTCACGGATCGTCAATCGTACTGTAATGTGGTTCGATTGTTTGAGAATCGAGATTTTTTTGGCCAGTTCACTGCTCTTTGCCTGTCCAATCTCCTGACCCTCAATGAAAACCTCGCCTTGATCCTTGGTCAACAGACGACTAATCATAGACAGCAGAGTGCTCTTTCCTGCCCCATTGGGTCCGATAAAGGACGTGATTTTTCCCTTGGCAATTTTCACAGAGACGTCTTCCACGACATATTTGCTACCATATTGTTTTGAGACATTCCGGACTTCTATCACGCTTTATTCTCCTTTAACAGAAGATAGATGAAGTAAACCCCACCAATAAAGTTGACAATGACACTGAGTGTTGTAGAAAACGTGAATACATGCTTCACAATCAACGAACCGCCAACTAGAGCAACGACACTGATTAAAGCTGAGCCTGCCAGCAAATATTTATGCTGATAGGTTTTCATAAACTGATGGGCAAGATTCGCTACCAATAATCCCAAAAAGGTAATCGGTCCGACCAAAGCTGTCGCAATGGAGACGAGGATTGCAATCACGATGAGGAATCGCTTGATGACAAAATCATATGGAATCCCCAGATTGATCGCCTGATCTCGGCCGAGCGATAACACATCTAAATACTTGATGTAACGCCAGAAGTAAATCCCAACCGCGATGACCAACACAAAGCTTATGATCAACAGGTCTGTTTTTACATTGTTGAAGCTGGCGAACATCTTGTCTTGTACGATCAAAAACTCATTCGGATCGATCAACACTTGCATGAACGTGGACAAGCTGCCGAACAACGTGCCCAAGATCAATCCGATCAATAACAGGAAGTAGATGTTTTGCCCTTCTCTTTTAAACAGGAATTTGTAAAGTAGTCCTGCGAAAAGCACCATCCCCCCTGTTGAAATCAGGAAGTTCACATTGGTGTTCATCAAAGAAGTGGTAGAACCAAAAACAAAGATCACAAACGTCTGGATGAACATATAGAGCGAATCCAGGCCGATAATGCTCGGCGTCAAGATTCGGTTGTTAGTAATTGTCTGGAAGACCATCGTGGAAAAGGCGATGATGCATCCCGTTAAAATAATGGCGAGAATTTCCTTCGCCCGCCGAGGAAGGATATAATCCCAGTTGCCACCGGCGTTAATCGTCATGAATATGGCTATTAAAGCAATGGCCACAATCGACAGGGCACCTATCTTCGCTTTCATTGTTCATATGCCTTTCTTCTCATGAGTAAGTACACGAATACTCCACTGCCGATGACCCCAACCATCAAACCGATAGAAATCTCGTATGGGAAGATAATGAGGCGTCCCAGGATATCACAGGCAAGTACAAACACCGCGCCAAGCAATGCGGTATGCCCCAAGCTTTTCTTCAGGTTGTCGCCCACGTACAGCGTCACCAGATTTGGAATGATGAGTCCCAAAAACGGAATCGCGCCTACCGTAAGAATTACAACGGACGTCACACAAGCAACGATGATCAGTCCAATGTTGACGACCTGTTTGTAGTTCAGCCCGAGGTTGATGGCGAACTCCTCACCCATTCCGGCAATCGTGAACTTGTTCGCATACAGGTAAGCGATAATCACCAGCGGAATGCTTATGTACAAAAGCTCGTAGCTGCCTTTCATGATGGTGGAGAAATCTCCGTGCAACCAAGCAGACATGTTTTGCATCAAATCGTGTTTATAAGCGAAAAACGTCGTAATGGAACCGACGATATTCCCAAACATCAATCCCACTAACGGGATGAAAATGGAGTCCTTGAATTTGATTCGGTCAAGGATCTTCATAAAGATAAACGTTCCTAAGAGAGAGAAAGCAAAAGCAACGAGCAGCTTCACCCATGGACCGGCATCTACGAAAACCAGGAGAGAGATCAATATTCCGAAGCGAACGGAATCCTCTGTCCCCGCAGTCGTGGGCGAAACAAACTTGTTTCGGGTCAACTGCTGCATAATCAAGCCGACGATACTCATGCTTATCCCTGCGATAATGATACTGATTAATCGCGGAATCCTGCTAATCCACAGCACTTGCACTTTGTCATCTGTGAGATTGAACAGATCTAACGGAGATATATCTTTCACGCCAATAAAAAGTGAAACGAACGATAGTAAAATAAGTGCTACAACCAAATATCTCTTTTTCATCGCGTCCCTACTCTTCTTACTTTTTCCTGGAGTAATGTTCTGTATTGACTCGAGTATTTACGAGAGAGAATAATTCTCATGATCATTAATAAAGAGATTCATTCTCAATTAGAACTACCTTTGTTATATTAGCACTTCTTTATCGGAAGGGAAAGCTTTTTTTCATTAGTCGGCTAATTTTTTCCTCAACCTGTCAAAATACCGACAAGAACAAGAAAACCGCCAGGGCAAAAACCCTGACGGTCCTGTTTTATTTAGATGTGTACGAGCCTTTTATGTTTAGAATGGTTCGCTCTCCGCTCCCGTCATTCTCAATTCGTACATTTCCTTCGACAGTATCAATGACCATGTCGCCGCTTTCGTCGGATATCTTTATGTCGCCCTTATGATTTCGAATAACCATATCGCCGGATTGATCGTGAATCTCTACATTTCCACCCGTATTTTCCATGAAGATATCACCCGAGTCGTCCTCGATCAGTTTGATGGCCCCAGCGTCCTTGATCATAATGTCACCGGACTGATCACGAATCTCTACCTCTCCGTTCGTATTCGTTAATCGAATATCACCAGAGTCATCCTCAATCGTGAGCTTTCCTGTTAGATTCGTCATGTCAATATCTCCTGATCCATCGGTAAGGGCTATCGGCAGCTGGGCAGGAACGATTACCGTTAGCGTCATATCTACATAGTTAACTCCGATATCTGTGTTGATTTCGGATCGTAGTGTTGCGGTATTCCCATCCTTCTCGAGTGTAAGGATGATTTCTTCGGGTTTGACATTTTTCGATTTGATATCAGCCTCGACATGAATCACTGTTGCTTTTTCATCACCTTTGACGATCAAATCGCCTGAATCCGTAACAATCTTCAACGTCTCGATGGACTCCGCAGGTAATTCAATCTGTCTTTTTTCTTCATCAATCTTGATCACGTTATTGCTGATCGTGCATCCGGCCAAACCGATTCCTACAGCGATTAGACCTACTCCTATCCACCGTTTCATTTGTTTCATTTGTTTCCCCTCGATATTGGTTATTTTTACAAGATGAAGTTCTATAACATCGTAGCAAAACAGCGTAGAAGAGAAATCAGGCTACAGCGTTGTTCTCTCGTCAGTCTGCAGACGGATATTCCATTGTAGAGATCGCGTCTTTTCCCTACACTACAGGTAAGAATATTTTCCCAATCAGATTGCTTCGGAGGGTACAACAATGGACTTGAATCGAACCCAACTTGTGATGGATGCTTTTCCGTGCTTTTCCCTTGTTCCGGAAGCTGCATGGCGCCATCCTGACATAACAGTGGAACGCTTTTCTCCCCAGCTTACCATGCAGCAGGGCCATCTGTTTGCCCACGCCACTTTTGTATTGTCAGGCAAGGTCCGCATCTATATCATCAGTGAGTCAGGACGTGAGGTTACGTTATATCGGGTACAACGCGGGGGAGTCTGCGTCCTCATGATGGCAAGTATTTTAGGTGAGACGGGCTATGAAGCGTCCGCACAGCTAGAAGAAGAAACCGAGCTGCTGCTTTTGCCTGTAGATGTTTTCAAAGACTGGATGGATCGCTATAAGGACTTGCGTCAGTTTATTTACCGAAACATGATCAACCGAATGGTCTCCGTCACGTCTCTGGTCGAGGATATTGCATTTAAACCGATCAACGCCCGCATCGCCGAATTATTGCTCCGTCGTACCACCGATTCTCGCAACCACCTATCCATCACCCATGAAGCGATTGCCATTGAGCTCGGGACTGCCAGAGAAGTAATCAGTCGGTCACTCAAGGAGTTTGAGAAAGCCGGATGGCTTCAGTTAGGACGAGGTCGAATCGCTGCTATTCACCGTGATGCCCTTCAGAAAAAGCTTTTCTTGGTGATTGGTGAGTTAGTTACAGAAGCAAACATCTTCTCTCTCTACAATGAAATCGTAGCGACTACTCATGGAATGGAGAGGATGTTTCATGTCAAAAGCACGTTCGTATTATGAATCATCAAATTTGTCACATATCCCCGAATTGATGAAATTGGCCCCTGAGGCTGCCGCTTCTTATTTTTCTTTCGAGCGCCAAGTCTACCAGCAATCTCAACAGCTCCCAGTCAAAACGAAAGAGTTAATTGCCATTGTGGTCGCTCACGTGACGGGTTGCCCCTACTGCATCGATGTTCACGTCAAAAAGTATAAAGAACTAGGCGGCACCATGGAGGAAATAATGGAGGCTCTACTCGTTGCCGCAGTGACACGTTCTGGTGCCATCTTAAGTCATGGGGTCAATGCCTTGCTCGCCTATCGTGATGCTCCTGGTAAGCCAGATTGCTTTTGCTAACTAACTATATCATCCATTTGGAAAATAAAACAAACGAATCCAGTTTCATCACGAAATGGAATTCGTTTGTTTTTTTATATATTCATCTACACTTTTTATGATCAAATGATTGCGACATTTTTCCTATCAGTGTTATGGTAAAAGTAGACTACTTACTAAGAATAACTAACCGTTTCGAAACAGGAGGTTTTATGGCTCGTATACTGATAGCAGACGACTCCCTTGTAGTACGAGATTACATGAAAATCATTTTGGAACGGGCGGGCCATCAAGTCATTGCAGAAGCGACGAATGGATTGGACGCCTATCAAAAGTATACGGCCCACCTCCCCGACGTGGTGACGATGGATATCAATATGCCAGAAATGAATGGCATTGATACCGTCAAAAAAATCATCGGCACCTTCCCCGACGCCAACATCATTATGGTCAGCACCAACGGATTAAAGCCGCTCGTTTTTGAAGCAATCAACGCTGGAGCGCGCCATTATATTCTAAAACCGATCGATGAAGAACGCCTTTTGGCTTCCATTACGAATTCTCTTTAGTCGATCAAACAAAAAAACTGAGGCACTGTAAACTGTCGCCTCAGTTTTTTCTATGAGTCTAGCGAATTTATTCCAACGGGATTCGGAAGGTAAAGCGGGTGCCCTCTCCTTTTTCAGTATCAACCTGAAGGCTTCCGCCCAACTGCTCAACCTCTTGCTTAACAATGGACAGGCCAATTCCTCTGCCCGATACGAGACTCGCATTTTCTTGCACCGTGACATGCTCCGCCAATGCCACCTTTAGCTTTTCCAGATCTCCGCCCCGCCCATCATCACGAATCGTGACGCACAGGGATGTATCCTCTTGCCAAATGCGGCATTGAATCTTGCCGCTGCGTTCTTTTCCGCAGGCCAATCGCTCTTGCTCTTCTTCCATTCCATGATCGATGGCATTGTTGAATACGTGAATCAGGCTCCTCGCAAAATTCTCGAATCGCTCCGGATCGACCAGTACTTCTTCTGCATCCCATTCGACCGGATCGATGGTCTTATTCAGACGGATAGCGAGCTCACTTACATAGTCTTCATACCGGAACAACATGTCCTTCATGGGACGATAGCGAAGCTTGCGGATGCGGTGGAGCAGCTCCTGCTGAGCTTCCCCCTGTATCAGACTGGTGATCTCATGCTCGAAGCTTTCCCATTGCTCTTTTGCAATGGTGTACACATGCTCGTTATGATCCAGGAACCCGACTCCGAGCTTGTGCCGCATGATCGACAAATCTTGTTGCATCGCGGCTTGAACCTCTGCGAATGACTCATGGGCGCGCACATCCTCGTCGGAGAGGCGTTCTTCGGACTTTGCCCATTGAATCAACCACGATTCCAAATCATGCAGCTTTTGCGGTGTATGAATCAAGTGTAGTTGGCTGAAGTCACCTTTAAATTGATGAATCTGAGCGACCAATTTGAATAGTTTCTCGGAATCCGCCATCTCTTCTCCGAGGACCCGCTTCCACCCATCCTCAAAGAAAGCGTCAAAAGATCGCAGTACCTTTTGGAAGAGCGGGAGACTAATCGCTACAGTTACGACCATATTCAACCTTTGCCATTCTCGCTCCATCTTGGATTTGAGCGCCCGTTGCTCACTCATATCAGTCAGGATCAGCATCAAGCCCTCTGGCGAATCTCGCCGATCTTCATAAATCGGCTTACATGCCAGCTTCAACGGCATTTGATTGATCTGGATTTCCGTAGGAAAAAGACTGAGATACAGCTCTTTTTGCCCTTGGTCTTTTGCTTCAAAGTACTTTTCCAAAAGGGATTCAATAAACATGCTGTCCTCTGGACGATCTGGGTATAGTAGCTCGGCGACCGACACCCCAGCCAGTTCTCGACCAAAAATCCGTAGACATTCCCGACTGTATTCAGAATGGACCAGCAGGTTTTTGGAAAAAGAAAGGAAGCCTTGTCCCGCATTGTTTAACAGATTTTTATTCGCCTGCAAAAGGGTCTGAATCTCATTGGTACGCTCTGTCACGATCTTTTCCAAGGATTGATTCCATTGCTCCAATTGATGATACAGTCTCGCATTTTCAATAAAGATCGCAATTTGCGAGAAGATCAGTCTGAGCGGCTCTGAGCGGCTTTCGTTGAACACATGTGTCGTCTCGTTGTTCTCCAAATAAATGACGCCGATCATTTTTCCTTGCTGCCATAGCGGGGAACATAGAATGGATTTCGGCTCGTGCTTCGCAATGTACGTATCGCGGAAAAAGACGCCTTCAACGGAAGCGTTGTGGAGCACCAGCATCTCTTCTGTGCGAATGGTGTAATTCACGACAGCGACAGAGAGCATCCCGCTATGTTCATACGGGACAGACTGCATGATCTCCACGTCCAAATCGACAGAGCCTGCCGCTTCGATGAGCCAGTCACCATCTTTTTTCAGCAGGAGGATTCCTTTCTCCGCCCCTGCATTGCTCATCACTGTGCGCAGCATCGTCGCCAACAGCATTTCCAGGCGAAGCTCGCTAGCAATCGTTTGCGACGCCTTGATGACACTCATTAAATCGACGAGGTCTGCTGTTTGGTCAGTCGTGGCAATCTCGGCGGAAGCTCCCAAGCTTCTTACCCGTTGCAAAAGATAAGGGTACCGTTCCCCAATCTCTCGTACCTTGGCGACCGCTCCCCAAAGCATGTAAACCTCGTGCGCCTCGGTCATGTATACCTTCGCAATCGTTTCGAGCCCGAGTGCCAAGTAATGCTGGGCGGCCAATTCATTTGCCATTGCCTCGTTTTGCAAGAAAACATCCTTTTTGGCGAGTTGAACCGCCTGCTCATAAAAAGGACCTGCTTCTTGTTTTTTCTCTGTGACACGCAGCCACTCAGCATACATCAACAACCACTTGTGCTGGAAATTTTCCGGGCATTCCTTTGCCCACGTCTTCATCTTTTTGATATTTGCTTTGATTTTTTTCCCATACTTCGATTTTTCCTGTCGGTTGGCGTTCTCATAGAGCCCCGTCAATGCAAGTGTTTGCATAAAAACTTGCTGGCTGACAAGAACTTGTCCGCTGACTGAATCCATCCATTGCTCTGCTTCGCCCAGCAGCTCGGCAGCCTCCAGGTGGTTCCCGTACATGAGATGAACCATCGATTTATAGTAGTGGTACATGTACCGCTTGTAGCTGTTTCCTTCTTTTTGCAGGTTGCTTACATATGCCACCTCGTCAAATCCATCATGGCAAAACGCCGTTCGTTCATTATCTGTCCACCGTGTAAAAGTATGCAGCGCCTGACGCAATAACAGAAGCCGATCATCGTGATCAACGACCTTGATGTGTTGAATCATATCGCTGTATTCCTCGATTTGCTGCTCCAATTCTTCCACTGGCACACCGCAATAGAGCATGGCCTCCAAAAGCCCATGGGCATTGTAGGCAGCATAAATGTTGCCGCCACCGTCCAAGCCGAGCTGAATCGCTTTTTTCAGAAGAGGGATATTCGTCCGCGCATGCTCGCACCAGTGATTGATCAGTAAAGCAAACGCGCCATACGCCTTCGTCATGGCGATCGGATCGGCGAAGCTGTCTGCTACACGGCAAGCCAATTGCCCAAATTCAAAAGCCTCTCGATAATTTCCGAATTGAGCAGCTTGTACGATCCCGTAACCGGTATAACCGTTCGCCGAGGCGACCGCGTTTCCGTGTACGAGAGACAGATGAAGAGCACGCAAAATCGTTAAAGCAAACCAATTGAGATTGACATAGTAAGCAGATGGACCTGCGTAGCTGATGATGCTCATCGCCATCTGATAATTTTCATCAGGAACATCCGGCAAATACAGCAGCTCATCTATTTTCCGGCCTTTGAGGCGGCGTTTGATGTGAAACATTTCCTTAATGATATCGAGCTTGCCGGGCTTTTTGGGAATCGGTACGCCCAATAACCCCAAGGCTTCGCTTGCGATCTCCATGACACGCGGAAATTCTGCTAGTCGCGTATACATGCGAATTTCCATTTCCAAAATACGTACTCGTTCTCGGTCTGTTTTGGCATGCTGCATCCCGCGTTCAAACAATTGTTTTGCCTCATCCAATTGGTTACAGAGGTACGTCGTCTCCGCGGACAACGCACACAACTCCATGGTCAGATCATGATTGTGCTGCCAGCCATCTTCCCCGACCAGCTCGAGACCGCGTTGGAAGTACTGCATGGCGGACTCAAATGCCGCAGAGGATTTCGCTTTTTGACCAGCGAGTAAATGACAGTACGCTACATGAATGCGCTCCGCCTGATCCTCCAGTACCTCTTTGCCCCGGTACATATGATCGCAAATTTCGAACAGGAAGCTAGATTCGCTCCCTTGTGCCATTTCCCACATCATCCTGCCCAGCTTGACGTGAATCTGTCCGCGCTCTGCCTCTGCTAACAACGAATAGGCAGCCTGTTGAATTCGATCATGCACAAAGCGGAAACGAATCATCACCTGAGGCGTCACTTCTTCTTCCACGAGCGCAGCGTAAGTCAGATATTCCGCTCCTTCAATCGGATAGATGAGACCTTCCTCAATCGCAGGCCGAATATGCTGGATGGCTTCTGACTCCGTTTGATTTCGTGAATTGGCTATCAAATGAAGAAAAAAAGAGTTACCCAGACAAGCTGCATAGCCGAGCTGCTGCTGAGTGGAATCAGGCAATCTTCTCATTTTTTCCACGAGAAAATCGGCCACATTTTCCGTCGTACCCAGCTTCTCGATTTCGGCCAAATTCCATTGCCAGTTTCGTTCTTCTCTCACATACCACAGCAAGTTCCGATCATACAGCGTTTTAATGAATTCCCTTACATAAAACGGATTCCCAGCTGTCTTCTGCATGATCATCGTAACCAGCGGCTTCGTCATATCCGGATCACTATGCAATGCATCCGCTAGCATCTCATTGAATTCGGGTTCTCGAAGCGGCAATAACGTGAATTGGCGCAAAATGCGGCTCTTGATGCCTGTCTCTGTCAAAAGGGCAATCAACGGATTCATCGTACTGCCATCATGCTCACGATAAGAGCAAATCAACAGAAAATGACTGATCTGCATATCCGCAACCAACTCTCGGATCAGGAAAAGCGAAGAAGAATCCGCCCACTGCAAATCATCCAGGAACAAGACGAGTGGATGGTCTGGTCGCGCCCAAATCCGAATAAAGCGTTGCATCACCCATTGAAAGCGATTTTTTGCTTCTGCCGCAGGCAGCTCAGGTACGGCAGGCTGTGTGCCAATCACTGCCTCAAGCTGTGGAATAACATCCACGATCACTTGACCAAGTCCTTGCATGGCGTCGAGTATCATCTCTCGCCAAGCGAGCAGCTCGCGTTCGTGGCCTGCCAAGAGCTGCTTGATCAAATCCTGAAAGATTTGAATGATAGCCGAATACGGAACGGCCTGATTATATTGATCAAACTTTCCTGAAACAAAACGTCCCCGGCCTCTCAAAAACGCTTTTTGCGCTTCTAACACAAGAGCAGATTTACCCACGCCTGCTGAGCCACTGAGGAGAACCATCCTCGTAGCGCCGTTCGTGACTTGCTCAAATGCATCGATGAGCATCTGGATTTCTTGCTCACGTCCATACAGCCTCTCCGGAATCCGCAAGTGATCAGCACGGTCTTCTAAAGCAAGCGGAAAAGGCGTAATCAAACCGTTTTGTTCAAGCTGGTCGTAGCAGCGCTGCAGGTCTGCCAGTAAGCCAGACATGCTAAAGTAGCGATCCTCTGTATTTTTTGACAGACACTTCATCACAATGTCCGATAGAATCTCTGGAACGGATGGTTTTGCACTGGAGGGAGCGAGCGGCTTTCTCGCCATATGAGCATGTATGAGTTCAAGCATGTCCGAAGTTAAGAAGGGCAGCTTTCCAGTCAATAACTCGTAGAGCGTGACACCAAAAGAATAAATATCGGAGCGGTAATCGACGGTACGATTCATTCTCCCCGTCTGCTCCGGCGAGACGTAGCGAAGATTCCCCTTCCATTCTTTTGGATTCATCACACTTTGGTATTCTTGGTGGCTCTTAGACGCCAACCCAAAGCTAACAAGCTTTACCTCATAGGTTTCAGGATGAACCAGGATATGATCGGGATTTACATCCTTATGAATGATTCCGTGCTGATGGATTTCCTTCAAGCAGGAAGCCATGCGGACCGCAATGAAGAGCATCTCCTTCAGCGACAGTCCTTTCATTTTCATAAGCAAGGAGAGCGGCACTCCCCCGAAATCTTCCGTAATCATGACCGTCTCACGGTTGTGATTAACGAGTTCGATGATCGTTTCCACTGCATGGGATTCCAATGATTGAAGAATGCGATATTCATGCTTCAGTTTCCACAGAGATTCTTTATGGGAAGATCCTTCCATCGGTACTTTGAATAAGACAGGGAGATTGTCGTTATTTCTGTAACCCCGATAAATTCCCAATTTTGAATGAGTGGAAATAAACTCTGCCACCCGATACCCTGGAACCACGATCATGCCGCTCATACTATCCACTCCATCTTTAGGTAGAACATCCTATCTTTTTAATTGTTGCCCCGGAACAATTAATCTATATTTAATCTATATTCCGTCTTAATATAATCTCTTTTTACTATTTTTCAAGGAGGTATAGTTTTGTCAAATCTAAGTCGCAGTGTAAGTAACCCACACAATAATGAAGTGGTCACCTTTTTGAAGACAACGGAAGAAACGAATGGCGAATATTTGTTATTCCGTACCGATCTTCCACCGGATAACGGGATTTTTCTACACTATCATACAAAACTTGTCGAAACCTTTGAAGGTGTAATTGGAAATTTAGAGGTAACCATTGATGGAAAAAAAGTAATCCTGAAGCCGGGAGAGAAGCTAACCATTCCGACAGACAAGGTTCATGGGTTCCACAACCCCTCTAACGAATTCGTCAGCTTCGATGTTGAAATCCGTCCGGCAGGTACTTTCGAAGCGTTTGTCCGCTGTGGATACGGACTCGATACAGACGGGCGCAGCTTTTATTTGCCAATTATCAAGCAAAATATCCCGAAAAATATTCTCCTCTTGGGAACGATCTTTCAGATGGGGCAGTTTTATCTCCCAATCATTCCGCGCTTCCTGCAAAAAGGCATGTTTGCTGTGTTCGCCGTTCTAGCTCGTTGGACTGGCTCAGATAAGTCGCTGGAAAAATACTACAAAACCTCTACAGCTGCACCAGTCTCCCATTCCAAAATCGAGCAAACAGCGCAAAAGACGATGCAAGGATAAAATGGGAAAGACACCATAAGGATTACTCCAGCTTGGTGTCCTCCACGCTTCTTATATCCACATACTCCAACCTGGATTCATTGTTTTATCATGTAAGCTCGTGTAACTGCTTCACCGTATCAGAGCGTGTAGCTGTTCTTGTACGTTGTTTTGGCACATGCCTCCATGATAACAAATGATACTATTAATTTCCAAGTTCTCGAATTTTTTTAATGAGTTTACTGCCATTTCCATATCGAGAGTGTTTTGCGGAATCGGTCCTCGTAGTGCTTCGTTCATGTAGACCATAGCATCGCCTGCTATCAAAGTCTTGCTATCTTGTACATAAAGGCTGATATGCCCCGGCGTATGTCCGGGAGTATGAATGATGCGAATTCCCCCACAATACGGCAGAATCTCTGCGTCTGCCAGTGTCTTGTGCACCATTGCCTTTGGCGGATTTTCGCAAAGCCATTGCAAGTGCTCGCGTTCCTTTTCAGGCAACATTGCAAGTAAAGGGGCCATACTTTTGGGGTTTGCTTTGAGGAGAGGGCGTGTGCCTTCAATATACGGCTGATCTAGCTCATGCGCGTATATTTCAACCTGTCCGCCAAGCTCACGAACGATTTCTGGTAGACTGCCGATATGATCAAGGTCCTGATGTGTCAAAATGATAGCCTGTAAACGCTCAGGTGGTATGCCAGCACGGCTCATCTCCTGACGAATGGTCTCCCACGAACCAGGCATTCCTGTATCCACTAATACCGCTCGGTCATCATCCCAAAGTAAGGTGGGATTGATCACCATCGGCTTGCCAAATGCCTCTCCTTGTAACGGAATCATTTTCACACCTGTGTTAGCTTTCATACCCTATTCCTCCTCACACCATTTCATCGCACAACTACTTTTTATCACGTAGCGAGGAGTTGTTTCAATATGAAAATATTTTATTATACCACAAATAAAAATATTTGTCAATATACTTTCAAGGCATCTTCTTGTACAACAAAGACCCCCGAAATACGCGGTCGCTCCTACCCGAGCAGACCGCGTTGGCGTTTTATTACCTCAAGGTGTGGTTGTCTGAACAGGCTGCCCACCCGTTGATGCATTTTGGACACGGACAGGTTGGATGTCTGGCTCGTCCACCATCAACCGATAAACCGGTACGAACACAGCCGGAGGGCGAATCGGTTCAGGCTGTGTTTCAGGTGGCTGTACGTGCGTACTCGTACCTCCCCAAACCATATAGCCTCCCCACGCTCCAGCACCTAGCAAGACAACTACGCTGGATATCACCGTAGCTTTGTGCCGAAACAGCTTCACGAATGGATTGGCTGTTTCACTGCGTACCTCGTCCAAAAGCTTGCGGAAATCAGCATTTCGGATCGCATACCACCGTTTTCGCCATTCTTTATCCCGCAATCTCTTGCCTTTCTCCTCAAGGAAGAAGGCCTTTAATGCTTGTCTGTATCCGGGCAGCAAATACTTCCCTTCAAAGAACATCCGCTGGCTCATCGTCCATTGGATAAAGGACATGGTAACGGATTCCCCACCATTTTGCTGAACATACTCCAGCAATTCTGCAAACTGGAAGCCTTCCTGACCAAAATGATCTTCCCGGTAAAAGACCAGCGGCACCTGCGGGAACTCGTCAGCATGGAGCGGTTTACTCAACATATTCTGGATCATTCTTTGCTGCACGGAAATCGCTTCCCGATCCCATTTCCGGAAAAACTCTGCCGGGTGTGGCGTGCTTCTCTCCTCGTGCAGCTTCGCCAGATTCATGAGCATTTCTTGTTTGTGGCGACTCTCCATATCCAACGTTCCGAAAAAGCTCTGTGGCTTCTCCTCCAAGAGGGCGATGAGCACTTGGAAATCATCCTTGGATAGCGTATCTAGCGCGACGAGCTTCATCAAGGACTTGTCCAGCTCATCCAACAACTCATCGGCATAGCTGCGTGCCCCATCGATGCTTTCAAAGAACTGGTGGATAGTAATAGCGGCAGTGAGCTTTTGGCGTTCACGCGCAAATAGACGCAGAACTTTCTCCGTCGTGGTAGAAACAAAAACAGCACTCCGCATAGCTTGCGGTTCTGTTTCCGTCCAAAACCGGATTTCCTTTAGCATCTGATCCAAACTGGTCACGGCGGCTACCCGCTCGGTCATATAGTCCTCAAAAAGCGGCTTCACCAGCTGTGGATAGCCGAAAATCGTCCGCATCATGAAACCAAACAGCTCCCGGTTGCTGGACAAATGCTTGTACACCTCTGCCACGTAGCTGCTCTGTCTCGAGGTCTTAGCCTTCATCAACACGTCCATCAAGAAGCGGATCAAATCCATTTGCAGGCGTTCCTGCCTGGTGACACGGTAGGATTCAATCATTTGCTTGATCGTCTCGCCGTCAGGCAGCTGTTTGGACGAAAGCGCCTCTACCTCGATCCGCATTAGCATTTCCTGAAGCTCGATCAGCCGTTTCTTACGGGTCAAGCTGCTGTGTCCCAAATAGCTGTTCAACGCCTGCCAAACGCCCGCCCGCTTGCTCTCATACACGGACGTTCGTCCTTTTTCAATCAAATACAGGGCGCACAGTTCATAGTACGTGCGAATGTTCAAGGCCAGTGCATGGTCTGCTCCAGCCAGCACTTCCTCACAAAATTCGTGGAACGCATCCAGAATCCGTGGCTCATTCACATACTCCCAAGCAAAGTCGAGGTATTCGTGTCCTCCGTCCTGCAAATCGACGTTCTGAACACGACCAAGGGCGAAGTCGAACAAAAAGTCTTTGTCGCTGTGCCCCCCTCCTGGGCGTATGCTTCCTTTTTCCACGAACGTGACGTGGATATGCTTCTTGCTCTGTGGCTCGTTGCTAAAAGTGAGAAAACCAAAATGTCTGCGCATCTCATAAGGCAGACAACTGTACAAAATCTCCAACAATTGAGTAGCACCCTTGGATGAGGCACTAATATCTACATCCAGGCTGATGAACACCTTTTTTTTCGCTGCGAGCGAGGACATCACCGCAAAGAGGAGCTGTTTGAATAAACGCTCATCGATGCCCGATTGCCCAAGCAGCTGTTTTCGATCTTGTGACAAGCCCTTTTCTGAAGGGATGTCATCGACGGCAGGAAGCTCCTTGCCCGCTGCATCGTCGTGGCGATCTGCAAAGGTGCGCACTCCGAAGATCTTGCCCGGGTTCTTGATAAATTCATCCCGACGCTCTACCGGAATGACATAGTTGTGGCTGAAAAACGTATTGCGCTGCCCGGTAAAGTCCGCTCCGACAAATACACTTCTGCCGAGAACCATCTCACCTGATTCGGACTGAAAGCTGACGAGTGCCTCTGGATAGAGCGCTTGATTGCTTTCCGCACGCTCTTGAAGCTGTCGCGGCGCATCGTACACACAAAACGGATGGAGCGCCTTTTTAATGAATTGGTTATCCAGCCCTGGCGTTTTGGCGACAGTATCGTATCCTTCGTTCGAACGGAAAACCCCTTGTCGCCCGCGGGTGTAGTACTGCTGCAAAATGGGCTGACGGTTGGTCACTACCGCTCCCTCCCCTCGATGTAATCAAGCTGGTGCATCAACCAAATAAACGGCTCATCGACACGAATCGGCGTCACGACACCACTCACCCTTTGATTGACGGGATTGCTCCCCAGCGCAGATACAGCGAAATAGGCCGTATTCGTAAAGTAAACATCCAACGCGTCTTTAAACGGTCTATCCACCTTTTCGATGAATCGGCGGATTTCCCCATCGATGTTCTCAAATTCAGTCGTATTTAAATATTGTTCATGGACGAAATTGCGGAAAACGTTGCTGTTGGACTTGATGTATTCGCCGTCGTCTTCCTTGATCAGATGCAGCATGTCGCTCTTCGTCAGCACGACAGCCGTCGGAATATGGGTCTTGCTCTGCTCCTGATAGCCGATGAAGTTCTCAAACAGCGTAATGACGACCTCACGCGGCTCGTCGTACCTTGCTGTGAATTCCCCTGGCTCATCCCCTGCTTGTAGCATGACCCGATCGCGAATCGTTTTGATTTGCAGCGGATCGACTAGGAACAGGATGCCAGACGAATTTTTTACATGCGCCGCATACAGCTCCAAATACTCGCGGTCGACCATTCCCTCGCCCGCTACGTCGAAAAACACCAGGATCAACGGTGCCTTGTCGCTATCCTTGAAAATGAACTGGAAGATGAACGGCTCCTGACGCTTTTCCTTTTGCGTAGAATCAAGCAACTGTCCGCGTTCAAACAAGGGTGCCTCGTAGTTCTCCCGGAACTTGCGGCTAATCTGCGCATTGAGCGGCATACACGCTGCATCGAAGTGATTCGCAGTCGTGTTCTGCAAGGTATGGATCAATGAGGTCATGTAAACGGACTTCCCGACTTGGGACGCCCCGACAATCGAAATAATGTTGCTCGGCGCTTTGCCCGCTGTAATCGGCAGCTCGTTGTGGCATTTCGGGCATAATCTGCGCTTGGAAACCATGCCATACCGATCAGTCACACCCGCGAGGACGTTATCGACGTACAAATGGTTTTCCTCCGGGATGGATTCCGGATCGATCACCGCTTCCAGCTCGTCGACGGCATCGAGTCCGAATTTATCCCGATACGCATTGAGAATCTCATCCTCCTGCAACGCATAGTCTTCGTCGTCCTGACGATGATGTGTGGCACGGAAGACAACTTGGTCCGGTCCGTATTTCGCGAAGCAGTACGGGCAGACAATATCGTAAAAAGGAAGCCGTTCCTTGACCTGCGGCTTCTTTTCAAACATGTTTTTCAAAAACGACAGCATGGCGCATCCCCTCCTATTCAGGAATCAGTTCGTACATTTCTCCGTATTTTTTCCCGTCCGTAAAAAACAGGCGGACGACGTCTTTTTTCCTGACCTCGATCTCCGGCATCAGATTGACACCGGGCTCGAGATCGCGAATGAAATTGTATCGGGTACCATCATCCTGGTGGGCGGGAGGAGAGCCCTCTTTTTTTACGTAGCAGAGTACGTCCCGCGCGATCGGAATCTCTGAAAAAATGCGAATCTGCAACGATTGATGCTTGCTGAACCAGCTTCCGCCCCGTTTGAACGAGTAGTAGATCTTGGCCTTTCCTGTGCTGACGTGGATCACATGGGCATCCCCGTCTGGCATGAGCAGAATCGGCTTGCCATTTTCCAATCGGCAAGGAAAGATGCGGTATGTGTACCGGCCGATGCCGTCTGTTTTTTCCCGCAGCCCTTTGTGGACTTTGTATTCCTCTCGGGTATACAGCTTGAACTGACGATCATCCAGCTCGTTTACGTCAAAAGGGGCGCCAAACCGCGACTTGTGCACGTACACGCACGGAATATCCTGCGCCCAATGCCAATTGAGCACGTATTCGCTCCCTTGATGCTGGCAGGTGACGTCCTTGATGAAGGTTTCTGTTGTTTCCTCCCGATTAATCATGATTCATCATGCTCCCTTTACTCAAACCGCTTGCTGCTTTGGTTCCCGGCGTCCAACGCGCGAGGGTTTTGTCTGTTGTTCAGTCTGCGCTTTGCAAAAGACGATCCGCCACTCGTAGAAGCTGGCACAAAGAGAGTGAACAATGTCAGGATGACGGCGAGCAAGGAACACGCCAGCAAACGTACAACCATATCAAGCAAGTCGATTGACGACAGACCCATTTCCAAAACAAGTCCAGCTAACAGTCCTGATACCGCCCCGCCAATCGTGAAGCTTTTAGCCAGATGGCGATTGTCAAAAATCAGACCCAGAGCCAAGCCGATTAAAGCACCGATGATCAGAACGCTGACCACACGGGCAATCGCGTAAAACATGCTTTCTTCTGTCGCTCCTGTGCGCTCGGAAACGATATTGCGGTCTGTTCGGCTCATATCGTAAATCTGACCAAAGATTCCTGTCATTTGGTCAGCGTGCTCAACATTGAAGTAGCTGCCGCCAGTCTCAGCAGCGATCTTTTGAAGCAGCGCCGTTCCGTCTGCATCGATTTGGCTCATACCTACCGTATGGACGATCACTTGGTTTTGCTTGTAGGGTGCAAGTGCGGCAGGGATATCCAGATCGCTATAGCCGTCTGACATCAGCACGACCGTACTATTCGCCATTTGATTGGCTTGCAGCTGGTCTAGCCCCACTTGCAGTGCCTGGTCGATCCGGGTGCCTCCATCCGTTCGAGGATATTGAAGCAGCTTCTTCACAATCTCATCCTTCACGGACTGGCTACTCAGCGCGGTGAGGGGTTGCAGCACATTCGTTTGATCGTGAAACGTAACCACTGCTATGTTCATGTCACTGTCCATGCGCTGCACCATGTCGGCTGCTGCTTTGAACAATTGGTTATCCGGGTCAGACGACTGCATGCTGCCTGACGTATCCAGAACCATGACAATATTGTTGGCCCCGCTGGCCTGTTGAAATGATGACCCGTACAGTAGCTGAAGCAGCATTGCCACCACGCCCACCATCAAAAACGTGCTGGGCACGAGCATTTTCCAGGAAAAGCCCAGATAGCGCTGCTTCCAGCCGACTCCATTCAGTCGAGGCGAGATCATTTCCGCAATGAGGCACATCAATCCTACGAAAAAGGCATATTGACCAAAATAAAGTCCCATTAACAACCATTGCGGTATTTCTCCGGACAGCTTGCCAAGCATGACTTCCCCGATCAAAAATCCGATCACGCCACCTACCAGGCTACAAACTAGCATGAGTAAGCTTACCCTTCTCTGACTCATGACGACTCATCTCCTCCCACGCGGCGAAAGACAAACCCGCTGTCCTCATAGGAAGCATGGTATTTCTTGTTATTACGGTAAAACATCAACTCTTCCATGCCGAATCCACCCATCAGGTTCATCTTTTCTATCCCGCTTTTTTGTTCCTCGTGGATGCAGCCCAGCTTGTAAGTTCGTGTGCTCTCATCCTTATGCAGCGCATACTGGACGAAGTCGTTGTGAATATCCGCAAACAAGTACTTCTCCTCATAGCGATGCTTTTGCAAGAAATGGAACACTTCGATGTGAACCGCTGCGCGTTCTTCCAGCACCAATGCCAGATCGAGGAACAAATCCTCCTTCGTCAGCACGGTTCGGTTATCGTAAGCAGCCCCAACGTTGGCACGCGCAAGCAGCTCCGCCTCAAAAGATAAAGCAAATGGTGCACGGGTGAGAATCTCGTTCCGGCAAAACTGACACAGCCTCTCCACGAGTCCGGCGAGTCGATTCCCGCTGAGCAGAGCGCCGCTGCCAATATACCGCTGTTCCATGTAAAAATCACTGCCGCGTGAAGCTTCCAATGACCGGATCGTTTCATGGACCACCGATTCGTAATATTCGTCCACGTTTTTGCCCAAGTAGTCAGTCGCTTCTCGAACACTCGTCTGGGCGATTTCCCGCAGTTGCTTATGCAAGGCTTCCAGCTGTTCAACTTGCTCACCTAACTGCCGGTGAATCTGCTCTGCCTGTTTCTCATAGCTCACAAGGATTGAGAGCATCATCTCCCAATCCAGCAGCTCCAGCTTTTTGCCATAAACAGCGTCCAGCAAATGGCGAATGAAGGTCCGCACACGCTCTTTATCCCGTGTGAAAAATCCTCCTACGCGAATGTCCTGCCGCTCCACTCGCTCTTGGTAGAGATCGACCAGTTCGGCTTTAATTTGTTCAACCTGTCGAGATGTCTCGCGAATTCCTGTGCGCAGCTCATCCAAAAGGTTTGCTCCATTGGCGTGTTCGGCTGTGAGATAGTAAGCCGCATAAAGCCCAAGCCGTTCATCCTCGATAATTCCTTTCTGAATCAAATCAGCCAAGGACTCCTGAGACAACATGTGCTCCAGACGTTTACGCGCCCCGGAAACGACATTCGCCTCAAAAAAGGCTTGGCTGCTACCGTCAAACAAAGCCAGCTCCGCTTCACGCATATTCATACTGCAAAGCTCGCTGTAGCTAATGCCAGAGGTCATGAGCCCCGTCATTTCCTCCAGAATGTGATCCTCAGGGAGAATGCCAGCCAATTTCCGCTGCAAATCATGCGCCGTCACCCCGAGCTTCTCTCTCGCTTTTGTTTTCGGCAACACCTCGCCGTCCTGAAGTCGCTCCCAATAGCGGTCAAATACGGCGGATAGCACCGTCAGCGCAATCGCATGAGTTGGTCTCTTCACTTTGGATAGTCCTGCCGACGCGAACTTGGTCTGCCCATGATCAACGGTAATGCTGCGCATAAATTGCAGCTTGTTATATCCCTCGTTGCTTTCATGAAACTCTGACTCTACCTTTTTGTTGTTCAAAAGCACCAGCTTGCTGATCAGCTCGTAATTTTCCTGCATGCCGCCTTCGATAAACAAGCCATGCTCTGTCTTGTCACTCAATAGGTACGCCAGTGAAAATAGCGGTGCGTTCACATGCTCCACAGGCAGTTTCACGAGATCCTCCGTTACCAAGAGATTCGCTCGATAGCTGTAATCACTCCGCTGATAACGATTGACCTCTTCCAAAAAGCTGACCGAGAGCGCTGTCGAGAATCCGAATGCTTCCCCGTTGTTCTTTTCCTGAAGCAGGACGTACAGGTCGACGGACACGTTTTTAAACAGCTCGTTGAGGTAGCCCTTGAGAAGCAGCGTCAGCTCTGGTAAAAGGATCGTGGCAGGGTCATCCGCCCTTGCCACGACGGCAATATTGACTTGCTGAAAGGCAGTGAACAACTTGCCCATTTCCGCTACCCGCACGCTTGCCAGCTTCATCACCTTGTTCAGCTCCATGGTGACAGCTTCATCGAGTGAAAAGCGCTCGTGGATCGAAGTACGCATCTTTTTCTTGTCGGTATCTGCCTGCGGCAAGCGGCAGCCGATTACTTGTGGATGCTCCCATGTTTTGTCCTGATACGCATGGACATATAGAACACCGTGACCATTTTGCCAATTGCGCTCGTTGTGGGCACGAACAGCTTGCAGTGCCTCTACGCTCTTATCCCCGAGAAAAAGGAAGAGCACGGGGTTTTGAATACTTCGCTGTCCGTTTCCGCTATCCAGTTGTCTTTCCAAATCCGTAACGTATTGGGTCGCGAACTCTCCAATCAAATCCCTCATGCATCCTCCTCGGTTATCAAACGATCCTGATTGTTTATTGCAGCGTCTTGCGCATATCGTTTACTTTTGACCAAACTTTCTTGTAGAACTGGAACAGCTCTTCACCGTTCACGTATTCGTCGCGGTCGTATTCCAGATCGTTTTTCGTTTCTTGGAAAGTCGCCGCAATTTCATCGAGTTTTACCAACAGTTGTTGCGTATCCTCTGCGGAGGTCATCGCGTCACTGCGTTTTGCAGCCTTGCGCTGGATGGTTGCCATGCTCTTGTGATCCAATGCGCGGTATTTTTCATAGATGGCGAATTCGACGTGCTTATTGACCTTCATCAGGTTGATGAATGGCTCCCACGCATCTTCTTCCTCATCCTTGTCGTAGACGTACAGCGCACCGCGCTTGCAGATGGTGTTTGTGTAAAGTGCTTCGATAAATCGGGTCACCAGCTCTTCTTCGTCCTTGATGGCACCTACGATCTGCTCCAGCTCCTGGATTTTGGCCTCGATTTCTTCGTATTTGCGCACTTCCTGTTCGATCAAGCGAATCTGCTCTGGATAGCGAATCAGGTTTTCTTTTGCCATCTCTTCATTGATACTGCCGAACACATCACGCGTAAATTCTTGCTCCAGACCATCTCTCATGAAACCTTTGAGCTCAACCAATGCACGTTTGATCTCGCCAGGGCTCAGCTTGGTCGCGTCTTCTTGCGCTTGGTGCTTAGCCAAGAAAGTAGCCAGCGAAAACGGCTTCGTCACGATGGATTCATAGCGGTTGCTGGTCTTGCTGTCGCTGCCTTTTTCGCGGATAGCTCCATAGCGCACCGCACGGTCAAACAGTTCGCGTACGTTGGCGTTGTACGCTTTGATCCGTCCGTTTTGGTACGTATCTCCCCACGATTTTTCAGGAATAGGGGACGGGAGGTACGCCCAGTTGTTCTTTTCGGTTTGAACGAGGTGGCGTCCGATACCCTCTCTATCCAGAATGGTACGTTCGTAGCTTTCCTCGTAGACCTTTAGCGGTGTGTAAGCAAACAGTGGAACACCGTTTTTCGTATTCAGCCAGAAGATGCGGTTTTTGACTTCACTTTCTTTGACAGTAAAGCGCGATCCGCTAATCGCTGTATTTTGATAGTTTTTAATCCCCTTCAAGATCGACGGTGCTTTCAGTGGCACAGATACAAAGCCCCAGGAAGGGAAGTGCATATTGCCGAGATTGTTGCTCAGATGGAAGACCGGAATCGCCTCTTCATCCAGCTTGCTCGCAATCTTGCGCTCTACGATGCGATCGAGTGTCTCGTCCTGACCGTATTTGATCACGATGAATTCTTCCATCGACTTGGTGATCACCTCACCGAACTTCTCCGAGAGGAATTCCGAGATCGAGCTGACGATATCCAGCTCCTGCTCTTTGACCCACTGATCGGAGTGTCGCAGCAGCTCGCTAGTGAAATCGCGGATCAGGTCGTCCGCATCTTTTTGCTCCAGGATGTTGCTGACTACCTTGGAGATATCCGGCACACTGACGATGTTCCAGTAGTATGTCTTGTTGCCAGTACGGTCGCTCTCTTCGCCGCCGTTGATCAAAATGTCGCCATTTTGCTCGAAAATTTGGTTGAGTGCGTTCAAAATCTCAGTAAATACGTTATAAATGCGGTTGTTTTCTGCATTTAACAAACGGTGCAGCTCTTCATAGAATTCGATCATTTGCTCCAGCTTTTCTTGATCAGCCAGGAGCTGGTATTCGTTGATCTTCGCTTCGATGTAGCTGTTTTTCTTCTTCTCCTTGGAGATGAAAGCACTGCGGGCATCGCCCAGCTTTTCATTCGCATTCTCTCGCGCGCCCTCGATCTCACGTGGATAGCTCTCCAAATTCGCCTTGAGGCTCTCGATGTAGGAGAGGATCATTTTCATCAGGCAATAGCCTTTGTCCGAATGAATCAGACGGGACGCATAGAAAGGTCCTTGCTGCGGGTGCAGGAATACACGCGTGATCATTTCGCCGAAAACAGAGATCATATCGCCTGGCGTCTGCTTCTTGCATTTGATGTACGCTTCGCGCGCTTTGGCGAGATAGCCTTGCTCCAGCTCGTGGTCGATGCTCACGACTTGCTGAGTGATCACGTTGCTGTAGTTCAGACGCTCGCTGTTTTCATAGCCTGGCAACGGTTCAGGAACGCGCTCCTCGAACTTGCGGGAAATCGAGTCGATGTCGATTCCGAGCTTGCGGGCGAATTTCTCCGCATCTTCTTGCGTTGGCGCTACCGTGAACATTTTTTCCATCTTTTTAAACAAGCGATAGGCCAAGTACGTTGTCATCTCTTCGATCGGCAAGACAGCAGAGGAAGCACCGATGACGTTGTATTGGTAGTTGGCTGCGTACGCTTTTGGCATCTGGTTGATGTTCGTACGAATGTTGCTGATATAGTCGTGGATCGCAAACTCTTCACCCGAACGTTTCTCTTCGCTCGCCATGAAGTTCGTAATGTTCTCCGCGGTTACGTTCATGCAGTAATCGTAGGCGTTTTCCAATGCTTTGCCTTCGAGATTGGTCGCAGAAATCAAATGGCACAGGTTGAATGGTGGCATTGGCGATTGGACAGTGAGTACATTGCCGTATTGCTGGCGGAAACGCTCATTTCGCTCGTCCGCATTCATCCAGTAGTCCAGCTCTTTTAATGCCGCGTAACCGTTTTTCATGATGTAGTCGCGTGTGTGGGAGCTGAGGCTCTTGTTCGACAGGTTGACGTCAGGCGTGAACAGGTAACCCAGCGTATTCACCTTGTCTACCCCTGCACTGCCGAAGTCGCGCTCCAAAATGCCTCGTACGATATAGGCGATGTCGAGGAAGCAACCGCTCCCCGTTCCCCCGGACAAACCGCTCAAAAGGAATACCGTCAGCTTTTTGTTCGTGCCCTCGCACAGCATCTTGACTTTTTTCTCAATCGTTTGAACGACTTGCGTAATTTTCGTAAAGAGAAGAAGTCGACCTGCCTGACGAACACCCGATGCTCCGCTGATACCATCCGTAATCGTCAGCTCTGGTGAGAGCCAGTCAGTGATGTACGGCTCCAGAATGCTGCGATTCTGCAACACACCGCCAATCTCAGGATTAGACAGGAGTACGAACTCCGTCACTGGATCGAGTCCGATGCCCTTGTACTTTTTGTTGCGGTCATGCTCATTCGTTTCAAACGCGATGAATTCAATATTGTCCGGCTTTTCCTTGCGCTTCTTGGAAAGCTGATCTACCGGCAGCTTGAAGCGTCTGTTCACTTGGTATTTCAGGCGCAAAAGCGCATCAATTCCTGTACCGCCAAGACCGATGACGAGCATCGGGTTATCGATTGTATCTACGCGAATCTTGTCACTGACGATTCCTCCGCCGAGGGATACGTCCAATTGTTGAATGTGTTCTCTCACAACTGCTTTCATAATCGACTCACTCCTAGACGATGTAATCTACATATAAGGACTTGTTCACATTCGTTAACGAAATTTTGATGCGATCGTTTTTCTTTAGTTCTTTGCCTTTGCTTGCATCGAGGACACGTCCTGCCTTTTCGATTCGACAGCTCGAACGGTTTTCGATGATCAGCGTATCGTTTTTCCCTGGTAACAAGATGACTTTCTCTGTCTCCGCAAACTCAGGGGCGAGTTGCAAGAGTTGGTGCAGCTTCACTTTTCCTTTGAACGCGTTCAGTTTCTTGTACTGTGGATTGGACTTTTCGCCTGTATCCTCATCCACGATCTCGACGGCGATTTGGCCCGCGAAGCCCTTGTTCGCCTTGCGATAGATCGACAGTGCGTACACGCCTGCACCGATCAACAGGATGAGAACCACGGTACCTCCTACTACGGTCATCCATGGAAATGGTTTCGATTCTGCCGCAGGATCAGTGGTTGTGTTCGGCTTGCCCGCTCCAGAACCTGCTGTTTTAGAAGCATCTACAAGGAGTGGTTTTGTCTCCCGGTAAAAGCTGTTGTCTTCTGCCTTGATTTTTATCTCGTACGTATGGTCAGCCGGGATTGTGAAGTTGCCTTCGAACCCGCTGCCCGTATTGTTCAGGATGACCTCATTTGTCTTATTGTCCGTCTTGTCATTGACGATCAGTGTCGCCTTCATCTGCTTGTACAGATCAGGACTCGCTACCTTCTGTCCGTTTGAAACAAGCGCAGCCTTGATCGGTACGACATCGCCAGCCTTGAAGCTCTTGGCTGTGACTGGCTCCATCTCCAATTGCAGATCGTAGTTGAAGATGAGGTTAATATCGATTTTTTCCTTCGGGGCGCCTTTTACCTGTAGCTTCCAATCGCCCTGCTGTGGCTTGACCAGCTTGATCATCGTGTACGCATTGGACTTCGACAGTCTGACCTGGTTGGAAGGGATTTGTACTTCCTTGCCCGCCGGATCGAACAGCTTCACTTCCACTGCCTTTTGCGACATGATCGAGATATTGGCTTCCATGACACTGCCATTCGGGATGGGGATCGGAATCTCCTGAGCTTGACCGTTTGCGACGAAGCTTTTCACCGGGACAACCTTCAGCTTCAAGTGATTCGCAAAGATTTCGCTCAAGATTTGCGGGAGCTTGTCCGCTGTGCTTGTTTCGAAAAATTTACCATTTGTATCCGCAGCAATCTGTTGCAGGGTCGTGCGGTTAAGCTGACCGTCTGCGTTCAAGCCAATCGTGTAAATCGGATAGCCTTTGTCTTTGGCCTCTTTCACTGCTTGCTGTAGCTCTCGATCAGACTGTGCTTGGGTACGGCTTGATGCTTTGTTCAAATAGTTGTTTCCGTCTGCCAACAGCACGATGATTGGCGCATTGTTTGGATTGCGTCCTGCATCCAGGATTTTTACTGCTTCCGTTACCCCTACTGCGATATCGGTGTAGGCTCCTTTTTGCAGGCTGTCGATGAAGGCTTTGATATCGTTCTTGTCTTCTTCGGAATTAATCTCAAGCAGGGCTTTTTCCCGCTCGATCTTGTCGGTATAGGCGACGACACCAATCTTGTTCGCTTGGATCGACGTCATGTCGACGAACATTTTCATCGCTTCGTTGCTGACTTTGTTCTTATCGCTTTGGGTCATGGAGTTGCTGACGTCCACGACCAGGACAGCGTCCATATTATTTCCGCTCGTTTGCGCAAAGCCTGGGTGAGTGACGGAGAGGACACTGACCAAGAGCAAGACAAGACATGCTACGTATCGACATAACATTCGGAATCGTATTATTTTCATAAGTGCTCCTTTTCTTGTTCGTTACAAAGAATTTGTGAAGTGTTGCAAAGAAAGTAAGACTATGACACTATTACCACTAGATTCAAGAAGTAGAAGACAGATGATAAAAAAGTACTAGAATGATTGCCCCTTACTCGTAATACGATACGACATGATTCTTTGTTACAGATTTCGACAACTTCGTTAGGAGAAATTTTATGTTAACTTACTTTCTGTTGTTTGCGGCTTTTTTGCTGCTAGCGGTCCGATTCCTCAAGCTGCTGCGACTAAAACGGCGCAATCTCTCCAACGCCGAAATCGATCAGCATCTTCATGCCTTACTGAATGAGAAGAGGGATTCACCATGAGAAAGCGAATCGGCGTACAATTTCGCAAAACCCGTAAAACCACTCATACGTATGAAAGAATTCAAGCGTGCACGCGATGCCATACGTACCATGTCCTGTGGGAGACACATTGTGAGACCTGCGGGAGAGCCTACACACCGATCCGCCAGGTTTCCCATGCCGTAACGCGCCGCTATGTGCAGACGCGCTTTTTGCTCTTGGGCTTATTCGTCTGTCTTGCTGTCCTTTCTGCGGATACCCTATTGCAATTAGCTCTCGCAGGAGGTATTGGCTGTGTGTTGTTCGTCCTGTTTTTCGTGATGCAGAAAAAATACGGCACCTATGAAAGAGACGTACAATTTCAACACTTTTTGACAAAGGAACTGGAGACGTTCAAGAAGTCACTCCACCGTCATTTGGAGGAAGTGGGCAACGACGTCAAAGAAGGACATCTCAAGGAAGCTTATGAAAAAACGAAAGAGATCGGACATTTCATCGACTCCGATACGATCAAGATACGCAAGATCATGTTCCTCAATCATTACGTCCTGCGCAAAGACATGGAGCTGGAGCTCGAAACGCTCATCCCCTCTATGTACGACAAGGACTTCATGGAATATGTGCGCGAAGTCATCAAGGTCCAGCCTTCGCTCGTCAAAAAATCTGTTCTCAATTATGTCAGACGTTATAAAAATCAAATATTGTTACTAGAAAATGGGGATCAGCTCATCGGTCAAGTGGCAGGTGCGGCGCTTCGCATGAAGTCTTATGTGGATGAGTATCAGGATCTGATTATCGAATTTATCGATTTTTTGCCACGCGAGCGCCTTCTGCGATTGGCAAAAATGGTACAAACCCATAAGGATGAGGGTTGGGAACAACTGTATCATTCTACCAAAAACAGGGTAGATACGCATTACGCGTTTGACCCCGATTTCAAAGGCTTACTGTGAAGGAGGAGCCTTTTATGCTTCCTATCTCTCCCTATCATCGGTCCCTCTGGGTCCGTAATATTTTTCTCGGACTCTTTGCCTTGGGTTTGATCGCCGTTCTGTTCAAGCTTGGATTCGGGTACAAGCAGGTTACGTTGTATAAACAGGCAAAGGCGTTTTATGACCAAAAGAACCTGCTGCAAGCTGAGGAAACCTTTTCTCGCGCGCATGATATGGCTGTCCTGTCCTACGGAGATGACGAATGGAATTCCATCATGTTTCAACTGACTTCTATCCGCACCGAGTTGGAAGGTCTTCACCTGTATTCGCGTTCTGCCATCTCGGAAAAGAAGATCGCAGAAATCGGTGCAGTCTATGAACAATACCAAGTGGTCAAACAGAAATACCAGAATCAAAAGAATGTACCAGCGATGTTTTTCCAGCAATTGTCCGCTCAATTGGGTATGGATAAGAGCTTTTCCGATTATTACTTGAATGCCTTGCAAACAGCGAAGGCTCAGGCCCAATCGAATCTCGAAAAGGAAAACTACCAGGACGAATCTTTCATTGAAACACTCCTTGCCATTCCAGATGAATACTACGGCGGCAAAAAGAAGAAGCAGGCTGAGCTCACGGCCTTGTTCCAGGACTATGAAAAGACCAAGCTGCGGGTGCTAATTGCTTCGGCTCCTTTTGAAGAAGTCATCACCAAAACCGCTACAAGCATACGCCATTACGAAAAACTGGGTATCGAGACAGATTGGTTAGTGGGTCAATTGGAAAAGTATGCGTTAGCTGAAATAAAGGAAGTCATTCGTTCGAAGGATCTGAGTGCCTTCGTGAACATGGCAGCCGCCTATCGCAAAATCGAGGATGTACTGTCTACTGATTCGCCTGTCCTCGATTCGATCACCCGCTATCTAGAAGGCAAGCTCAAGCAGGCAGAACAATACATCAAGTCGTTCGAGTTCACCAAAGCACGTGAATTGTACGAACAGTTGAATCCGCTCCAGAATACGGCTACACTCCTGTCCGATCTGGAAAAACTCTGGTTGGAATACGATCCAGCACGCTTATTGCAACTGAGATACCCAGACAGAACGTTCACCGAAATGCTCTCCGGCACAGATCGCTGGGGGGCAAAGCTTTACGCATTTGGACTCTCCGAGGCAGATCAACGTCTTTATTTCGCAGCGAAAATGCCAAATGACTCGCTCCTCTATCTGGATCAGTCGCTCGATGTGGACATGAAATCGGCAAAGGCTAAGATCGACAATACGCTCGGAAGTAAAGAACAGCCTGTGATTATCGTGAGTGCATCCGGCAAAGAGCGTACTAACGCCTACGCGGCACTGTCCCCGAATTTGACAAAAGAGTCAATCGATAAGCGCTTTTCGGTCGAGGCGGATGAACTCAGTGTAGAAGACTCCGAGCATGTGATCATGAAAAATGCGGTAGGAAAAGGGGAAAAGGAAATCGCTCTGTTCAAGCTCGAGGACAATGGCTTGAATTACATAGAAAAGCTGGCTGACTTAGAAGCGAGTTCCGAAGAAACGACCGAGGGTAACGAGTCAGGAGATGCGACTTCCCCTGCTGACGGCTCAACAGAAGGGACAGATCAAACTCCCCCTGCCACTCAAAAAATCGATGTTTTTGCGGGTCCCGGTGAAGAATATGAGAAGATCGGTCAAGTAATAGCAGATGGTTCCCTACAAGTCATCGCCGATCTGAATGGCTGGTACCAGATTGTATTTAATGGAAAAGAAGGCTGGATACGCGCTACTGAATCGACGCCGTAATCAGTTTGCTTGAATAACGAGCTCCCCTCGCGATCATGCTTTTTTGATCTGCGTCAGGGGCTTTTCCTCATTTTTCGCATTGCCTTAAGTGTCAGATTATTCTATAATCTACTTTTATTTTATAGATAGACGAGGAGTGAGAAGCGATGTTTGGAATCGTTCATTATGAAGCATTTCTGATGACCGCAATCATGTTGAACCTGATACCCGGCTCAGACACGATGTACATCATCACCCGCAGCATTTCGCAAGGAAAACAGGCAGGTATTCTTTCGGTTCTCGGCATTTTGACAGGCTCACTCATTCACACACTCTTGGCTGCTTTCGGCTTGTCGCTCATTTTGGCGCAATCCATCGTGCTTTTTAACATCGTCAAAATATTGGGGGTCGCCTATCTCGTCTATTTAGGCATTCGCATGCTCATGACGAAGGAATCACCAGCTTTTGATACGGCCGATTCCAAGAAGCTGAAGGGTGAAAAGGTCTATCTGCAAGCGATTCTGACAAGTGTCACGAATCCGAAGGTCGCCCTGTTTTTCATCGCCTTCCTCCCGCAATTCGTTAGCGCAACGGAAGCCGGACCACTCCCTTTCCTTATTCTTGGCCTTACTTTTACCGTTACAGGTGGCATCTGGTGTAGTCTCCTCGCCCTGTTTGCTTCCTTCGCTACGCAAAAATTGCGTAATAACCAGAAGTTCTCTGTCATTCTCAACAAGCTGACGGGGATTGTTTTTATCGGGATGGGGTTGAATCTGTTGCGGGCGAAAGCGAATCCTTAGCTCCACCATCGATGCAAATAGGAAAGTCTTAGTTGGATTTGTTTCGAAAAGCGTCGCCTATTAATCATAGAATAAAGACCAAAAAAAGCCAGTCAGGAGTCTTTCTCCTCTGGCTTTTTTCATGTTCAGAAATTGTTTAGGTCGAAAGATTATGATTCTTCTAGGCATTTTTTCACAATTGGAACAGTGGGTGTCTGTTGTTCTCGACTAGCATGATTTATACAATGAAGAATGCCCTTGCCGAAAAAAGTTTATTTTAACTAAAAATTTGGACAAGGGGGGAAAGGTGAATTGAGTTAACGGTGCGAAAAGGGAGTTGAAGAATGTGCGAGTGCTGTTAAGTGCTGGGTTTATCCTGGCAGGCTTATTCCTCCTTTTCTATCCTCAATGGGAAACGGCGGTATCTGCACAAAAGCAAGAACAGCTCATCGAAGCGTTCGAACAACTGAGCAACGTCAGCGAGCAAATAGAAACGGCTGCATCAAAGAACCCACCAGCTCCTCAGATACAAGAGCCGCTCGCTATGTTGGAAGGTGCCAGAGGCGTGATTCGGATTCCCAAAATTGATCTGGAAATGATGATTTTTGAAGGCGCGGACAAGCATGCCTTGAGTAAAGGCGTTGGCCTGATCGAGCCAGACAAGGAATTCGGTGTGAACAATGTTGGACTGGCAGGCCATCGCGGGATTACTCATGGCAAGCAATTCAATCGCTTGGACGAACTAGCACCTAACGATGAGATTGAGATCAAGACGAAAACGGCAATCTACCAATTCGTTGTCGTGAGAGCCTTTGTTGTAGATCGTACACAAATAGAAGTTCTAGAGGATCAAAAGAAGCCATTGATCACCTTGGTCACATGCACCCCTGTTGGAGCAAAAGATCCGAAGGACAGACTGATCGTTCAAGCTGAATGGAAACAGACGACTTCATCTCAGCCCTAACACTTCCGACTGAAAGACGGAATGAGCTAGTTTTTTATAAGTACAGGAGGAGCATATGCAAAGGAAATCTTGGATCGTATTGGTGGCACTTTTGCTCATCATCCAAAACTTTTTCGGTTTCACGACAACCTCGTATGCCCAAACACAAGGTGAGGTTGTCGTTGGCGGGGAGCCAGGCACAGGTACTCCTACTACTCCGCCGGACACGGGTACTCCTACTACTCCGCCAGGCACGGGTACTCCTACTACTCCGCCGGATACAGGTACTCCTACTACTCCTCCAGGCACGGGTACTCCTACTACGCCACCTGTTGAACCGCCAGTTCCTCTACCAGAGGTACCGGTACCCGTTCCAGACCCTGAAGATAACATCATCAAAGACAGCATCATCACCAGCGTAGTCATGAAGGACAAGGACGGAAACAACATAGTAGACATCCGCCCCGATCAGGGCTCGCGGGTTCAAGTTGATTTCACTTGGAAAATCCCTGCTGAACATCCTTACTCAGAAGGTGCCACCTTTACCTTCCCTCTCCCAGATAAGTTTCGGACCGATCGCAATTTGACCGGAGATCTGAACGGAGGCTACGGTACCTATGAAGTGACAACAGACGGCACAGTCACCTTCACTTTCAGTGATGCCATCAATGACGGCGCAGAGATCAATGACGGAACGTTCTATGTGTGGCGGGAATTCGATGAGAAAAAGTTTGAGGGTGGCACGAGACAGGAGATCGATTTCAAATTCGATGGCATCGCTCCGATCTCTGTCCATTTCAAAGGCAAAAACAACAATGAAATCGACAAGAACGGAAAAGCAAATAAGGGCATGAATCCTAGCTATCTCGACTGGACCGTCGATTTTAACCTGAGTGAAAATCCGATAAAAGGCGCTGTCTTTACGGACGAGCTTCCAAGCGGTCTGGATATCGACATGAGCTCGATTAAGGTCTTCCCATTAGAAGTTCAGTTGAATGGCTCTGTTCATCCAAAGGCTGAGGTAACCACCTTCACTCCTGAGAAATTGACAGAAGGAAATGGGTTCAAAATTAACTTTGGCGACATCGACGATGCTTATCGCGTCGCGTACAAGACCAACGTCACTGGTACCACAGATACGACCTACACGAATAAAGTCACTGTCACAGGAACGAACCTTCCAAAGGATTTAATCGATTCCGCAAATGTCTCTGTCCGATTCAGCCAGCCTTTGAACAAAAAGGCGATTCACTACGATTACAACAAACAAACGATCACCTGGGCTATTCAGTACAACTACAATGAAAAACTGATCAAGCAAAGCGACGCATGGCTCGAGGATCGATTCGATACGAGTCATCAAGAGCTCGTGAATAGTTCCTTTACCGTTCATAAAATGACCATCGGTGACAACGGAAACGGAACAAAAGACGGGGCTGCCATCACAGAGTACAACGTAACCCCATCGCCTACCGGCTTCCGCTTGGAGTTTGACCATGACGTGTCGGCTGCTTACGAAATCACCTACCAAACCAAAGCCAAAAATCGGGTCCACCAAGACAGCTACCTCGTGAAAAATGAAGTAGAGATCTATGATGGAACCAAAAAAGATGCATCCAGAGAGATCAATCAAGCAATCTTCTGGAAAAACGCCAAAAAAGAAAAAGTGAACTACCTGGATAAAACGATCGAATGGACAATTAGTCTAAACGACGACAATCAGGTGATGGACGAAGTCGTCATTACCGACAGTTATGCGGGTCAAGGGCTGACTCTTCTTTCTGACAAAGTAAAAATCAACGATTGGACAAAGGATTTGGAAGAAGGTCCTGACAAAGACTACAGCATCTCTCCGAACACAACTTATGAAGAAGGATTCAAGATTACCTTCCACAAACCAGTCACAAAAGGTCTAGTCATTACGTACCTGACGAAGTTCGATCCTACTTCCAAGGACCGTCCATCCGTGTACAAAAACAAAGCTGAACTGAACTGGAAGGAAAACGGGAAAGCACAAGACCCTATCACGAAATCCGCTACTGTTAAACCAGACAGCTACACCAACAATAACGGCAACAAAACGGGTACATACGACGCCCGGACAAAAGAAATCACGTGGACAATCGATGTGAACTACAACCTTCACAAGATTAACAACGCGATCATCCGGGATTTTTATACCGGAGAACAAACTTTTGTGAAGGACTCGTTAACCATCCATAAGTTGCTGCTCACAGGTGGAGCAGATGGTGTGAAAGTGGTCGAGGGTCCAGTTGTCGCCACCAAATTTGACGAACTGGACAACGGCTTCGAGCTTCATCTCGGCCCCATCGACTCGGCCTATCGCATCACGTACAAAACCAGTTTGGCGAATCTGCCTGTCGGAGAAGTGTACGAAAACAATGCCACTATGCACGATAGTGACATAACAGGCACTCCACTCTATAAAGGCAAGACGACCGTCAGACCGACATACGGTGGGCAGTACGTCCTCAAAACAGGCGTACAAGGTACAGGAGCAGATTCAGAGTATGCAACATGGACAGTAAGAATCAATCCGAGCCAGTCTCATATTTCGGCAGGTGCTGTATTGACTGATACGCTGTCCAGCAATCAAATTCTGATGAAAGACTCCTTCAAACTCTTTACGACAATCGTCTCTGAATCCGGTGCTTTGACTGTCGGAAAAGAAATGGCATCCGAGGACTACACATTAGAAGTAGTCGGCAACTCCTTTAAACTGACTTTCAAAAACGACCTAAAAACTGCCTACATCCTGGAGTACCGTTCCTTTATCAATGCTGATCATGGAGAGATCATCAAAAACGAAGCCTCTTTTGCAGGGAAAACAGTTGTAGGTAAAGGGAAAGACGGACAAGAAGGTGTCAAAGTCAGCTTGTCCGGTGCTGGTGGCGGAGCTAGCACACCTGGTAAAGGCGACTTGAAAATCGTCAAGATAGATGCAGATACGAAAAAAGCATTGGCAGGCGCCACGTTTGGTCTGTACGACAAGGCGGGGAAAACCTTGCTGGAAACAGTCGTGACCGATGAAAATGGCATTGCCACCTTCAAAGGCTACAAATTTAAAGCGTACAAGCTAAAAGAACTATCCGCTCCTGTTGGCTACGTCATCGCAGACGAGTACAGAAACGGAAAAGACATTACACTAAAAGCTCCTGCAGGTGCTGACCCAGCTGTTCCAGTTACAATCGAAATGACCATCGACAACAAGCTGCTCCGTCAAGGATTTGAGTTAACCAAAGTTGACGCGGAGAATTCCGGAAAAACACTGGAAGGCGCTGTCTTCAATCTACAGGTTGAAAAGGGCGGAGCATACGAAACGATCGCTGAGCTGACAACTGGCTCTGACGGAAAAGTCTCCAAAGGCGATCTGGCAGAAGGAAACTATCAGTTAGTCGAAGCGAAAGCTCCGAAGGGATACAAACTGGATGCGACTCCTATTTCATTCAAAATCGCCTCCAACCAGACAGAAATTGTGACCCTTTCGAAAAAGAACGCCAAAAATATCGGGTCCATTCAATTGCTGAAAGTGGACCACTACACCAAAGAGCCACTTCCTGGCGTAACCTTTGAGCTTCAAGATGCTGACGGGAAGGTACTGCAAAGTGGACTCACAACGGATAAGGACGGAATCCTTCTCCTCGAGAACCTGAAAGCAGGATTCTACCAGCTCGTGGAAACAAAAGCTCTTGCTGATTATGAGCTCGCTGAACCACTGAAATTCGAAGTGACCGATGAAGGCACGGCCTCTCTCACGTTGACCAACAGATTGATCCCAGGATCTGTGAAACTGACCAAGGTAAGAACGGGATACCCAAATCATAAGCTCAAAGGAGCTGAATTTACGCTCCGCGATGAAAATGGTCAGGTAGCCAAAGACATGAACGGTCAGGAGCTTACAAAGCTGACTACAGATGGCAACGGAGAGCTGATTGTTGAAGGCCTGAATCCGGGTAAGTATGAGTTTATCGAGACGAAGGCACCTGCTGGTTATGTAAAAAACAGCAAGCCAATCGGGTTTGAGATTAAAAGAAACCAAGTAGCTGGCGACCACGTGCTGGTGACTGTCGAAAATGACGTGACCTCCGGTGGTGGCGGTGGTGGTGGCGGTGGTGGTGGCGGAGGCGGAAATCCTGAGCCTAAACCTGAACCAAAACCTGAACCAAAGCCAGAACCTAAGCCAGATCCTAAGCCAGATCCTAAGCCGGAAAAGCCAGAGAAACCGGATAAACCAGACAAACCAAATAAACCAAATAAACCTGGCAACCCAGACCAACCTGGCAACCCGGACCAACCTGGCAACCCGGACCAACCTGGCAACCCAGACCAACCTGGTAACCCGGATCAACCTGGTAACCCGGATCAACCTGGCAACCCAGACCAATCTGGCAATCCAGACCAACCGAGCAATCCTGATGACACTTCAACCCCCAACACTTCCGGGGAAATGAATCAAACAGGAAATACGAGCAAACCGAACAATTCGGGAGCTGCCAATAACTCCAACGTCTTGAAAACCAACAACGAATCTCCTTCTACAGGTAAAGTATTGCCGCAGACTGGAGAACAGGCTAACTCACTCCCCATCGTTGCAGGTATCGTTTCGATCTTGATCGGTATTTCGATCATGTATCGGAGAAACAAAAAAGCGTAGCTCATCTAAAGGACCAAGTCCAGGGATTTTCCCGGCTTGGTCCTCTTTTTTCCCCTACTCTAGCAATTGCCGGAGAAGCGGTTCACTTTTATACAAAATCTCTAGATGTGTCGCCTCTACGTAATAACGCTCACCTTCGAGCGCGAATACACTGTTTGCCATGACACTCCCATCCCCAGCGTCACTATTGATCGAGCCTACTACTCTTCCATCGACCCATTTATCAGGAGACAGCGAAGGGACCGTTCGCAGGTAATGAATCGTTTCGTGTCCAATGCCAGCTACCAGCGTGACGCGAATATTGCGGGCTGCGATAATCCCCATCGTTGCGTTCAAGTAGTCCATGTATTGATTTTTCACGACCATCTTTTCATAAGGGATGAAGGCCTCTACCCCCTCTTTTTTCTCTAGCAAATAATCGCCATATGCTGCTGACGGGGTAAGATCAAGGAGACTGGGAAAGTGTCTGTGAATAGCTTGTATACGCTGAAAAGGGATGCTTTGCTCCAAATAGGCCAGATATACATTCATATATAGCTCCACGACATTTCTTTTGGCAAAAACGGAGCGCGGCAGCTTCCCTCCTGCCCAATAGCTGTAGGCGACAGGCGATCCTGCGTTGGGAGTCGCAAAAATGAGCAGCTGATCCACATCGTTTTGATAATATTCGCTTTGGACATAGGCTCTAGCAACAAGGCCCCCCATGCTATGGCAAATGAGATTGACATAAGGGGAACCCGTCGTTTGCTTCGCTCGCTCGATGACAGGCAGCAAAAAGCGCTCTGCTGAAATATCGATCTGCCTTCGCCAATCATAAAAAGCTACAAACAATTGTTCATTGAAGGAGAAACCCATTTTTCCAAGCAAACGGATAAATGGTTCGTAAGCCGTTCGGGCAAACCCGAAGCCCCAGTCACCAGTACCCGGAATTATTTGATCACTCATCGACCCAAACAGCCCCGGAACAAAAACAATCGGTGCCTTTTGCGCAAGAAAAGAACTCATGCTTGCACTCCTTTCCCTCTTTTTTGTCCCATGACCAGAAGGAAAACAACATATGCTTCTGCCTATGCCAGAGCAGCTTGGGTGGTTCCCTTGCTTCGATGATTGTCGTCATTTTTTGCCGAAACTTCCCACTTGAGCGAAACAAAGCGATATAATAAAGCGTCAAACGTATTGGCTAATGTTTTAAGCAAATCTATCTTGTCGGAGGATTGGCAAAAATGAAGGTACGCAAGTGGTTTATGCTTTTGCTAATGTTCGTACTATGTATTCCAACGATGGGGATATCCGTGCAGGCCGCGCAGACATCCTCTGGCATCAGCATCTATTTGGACGGGCAACAAATCAAAAGTGACGTCGCTCCGTACATTATTCCAAAAGCAAACGTAACGATGGTCCCTATGCGAGTGATCGGTGAAAATCTGGGAGCCGAAGTAAATTGGGAGCCAAATTCTCAAACCGCAACGATCAGCAAGCAAGATACCTTCTTGTCCATGACGGTTAATCAGAAGAACGCTCTCGTGAACAACAACAACATCCCACTCGATGCTTCTGTTCAGAACAAGCAAGGAAGAATCATGGTTCCACTACGTTTTGTCTCCGAGCAGTTGGGCCTTACGGTAAACTGGGAAGACAAAACAAGAACCATTCGCCTGCAAAGCGGCAACGTCGCTACTATGACACCGCCGCCACAGGATGTACTGAGTGAAACTGGCGGGCTAGTACCAGGCACACCTGTCGTGACAAACGGAGATTTGCGTGGGGTATGGATATCTACGGTCTACAACTTGGACTGGCCATCTTCCGGTTCTTACGGAAACCAAGCGAAACAACAACAAGAATACATACAGCTGCTAGATGAGCTGCAAGCCATGGGAATGAACGCTGTTTTCGTGCAAGTGCGTCCATCTGGAGATGCTCTGTACCCTTCTACACTCACTCCATGGTCGAGATTTTTGACGGGAACTCCAGGGAAAGATCCTGGCTACGACCCGCTTACATTCATGGTAGAAGAAACGCATAGACGCGGGATGCAATTCCACGCTTGGTTCAACCCGTTCCGTGCCACTACGGATGCAAAAACAGACCAATTGCCAGCGAATCATGTGATCAAGCAGCACCCTGACTGGATTGTGAATGCCAACAAAAAGTTGTACATCAATCCGGGTATTCCAGCAGCACGTCAGCAAATTATCAATGAAGTAATGGAAGTCGTGCAGCGCTATGAAATCGATGGTGTCCATCTGGATGATTATTTCTATCCTTCCAATGTCGCCTTTGCAGACGATGCAGCATTCAAGGCTTACAACAGCAAAAAAATCGTATCCAAAGCAGACTGGCGCCGCGATAATATCAATCAGTTTGTTCAACAATTGAATCAGTCTATCAAGAGCGTCAAGCCTCACGTTCAGTTCGGGATCAGTCCATTCGGTGTATGGCGCAACAGTAACGTCGATCCGACCGGCTCCGATACAAAAGCAGGCGTGACTGCTTATGACCACATGTTTGCCGATGTGCGCACATGGATTCAACAAGGCTGGGTCGATTATGTGACTCCGCAAATCTATTGGAGTCTTTCCTTCGCCCCCGCCCAATACGACAAGCTCGTTACTTGGTGGGCAAACGAAGTACAAGGGACGAACGTCAAGCTCTACATCGGTCATTCGCCATACAAGCTGGGAACGGCTGAAGCTGGCTGGCAGAGTGCCCAGGAGATTATCAACCAGTTGAATTACAACGCGATGGTTCCTCAGGTTCAGGGCAGCATTTTCTTCAGTGCCAAGGACTTGCGGAAAAATCCATTAGGTCTGCTCCCAGCTCTTAGCAGTTATTACAACCGCTAGATAAATAAAAGTAACCCCCGAACCATAGTAGCAGAGCATCTGGCTACATTTGTTTCGGGGGTTTTTCCTTTTACGTTAATTTTTCTACAATGAACGTGAGTTGCGCTTCCAAGGAGATCGGGTCATTAAAATAAGAGCCTTTCTGATCAATCTGAAAAACCTTGTTTTTTTTTACTGCTGACAGTCCCTTCCAAACGTTTGTACCGTATACACTCTCCGGATTGGCATCATCTCCGGACCATGCACTGGTAAAAATGTAGTCTCCCGCAAAATCCGGCAGTGTTTCAAGAGATACTTCAGCCCAGCCTGTATTGCTATCAATGGTTTCTTTTTGTACGGCATTCGGAGCCTTCAACTGGAATTCACCGTAAAGGATGTCTCCACCCCTTCCGAAGTTGTGCCCAAACGCATAGATCCCCTTGGCGTATGGCTGTAGAATCGAAACAGTTTTATCTCCTACCGCTGCTTGCACCTTAGGTTTTGCCTCAGCAATTTTCTTGTCCCATTCGGCAATCCACTCATTCGCCCTGTCTTCTCTTCCTGTCATTTTGCCAAACTCCCGCAGTTCTTCGCGGATTGGCTTCTTACCGTATGGAATCACAACCGTTGGAGCTATTTTAGTGAACTCCTCGATATTCCGATCCCCTTCAAACACGATAAGTAAATCAGGATTCATCGACAGTACTTTTTCTAGCGATGTTCCGTCGCCCACGCTTTCGATACCATCCAGCTTCCCTTTAAAATACGGGTTTCCCATAGCATGGTCCGTGATACCGATAGGCTTGACCCCCAGTATCAGAAAATGTCCAACATAGCTGTCCGCAAGTATCACAGCCCTTTTTGGGTCCTTTGGTATTTTCACTGTGCCATTAAACGCTTGGTAGTTGATATATTCATTGGTACTCTCGTTACCTGAACTTTCCTGAGCAGGTTGAGCAGTTGGATTGGCTGGTGTCTGTCCGCAGGCTGATAACATGCTGATCATGACCATCATAAGGGCTACCATTATGATCTTATCTAAGCCTGATTTTCTCATTCTCAAAAGAACCTCTCCTTCGCGAATCTTGAAATTGATAATCATTCTCGTGAATTTTAGCATAAAGAGATTGCTCTGCCCATCTTTTTCGCGTTATCCGAGATACCATTTACAATCCGTCACAAAAAAATGCCGCGAAGCATGTTCGCGACATTGGTAGCTTTATTTTTTCAGCTTATTTCGTTACTTTGTGGAGTCCGAACAGCATGAGGACATCATTATTGCTGCTCTCATACTCTTTCACTTCACCTTTAAAGGAAGTTTCTTTGACAATAATCTTGCTGCCTGTCGCATTTGGTTTCATTTCAATCATATAGGAAGATAGATTAAGATCATCTGCCTTAATACCTAACTTCTCGGAGAGATCTTTAACCGTGGCCTTCTGCTCACCTAGTTGACTGTCTTTAATGGTTACTGCCTGGCCATCCTTAGAAAAAACGAATGCAATCGTCAGGTCTAGGTTACTTTTTTCCGCTACGTTTGCTTTTGCGTCTACTGTTGTGGTTGCATACGGTATAACAGTACCAATCACCCCAGTAAGTAACAAAGCTGATGCAGTTGTCATCCATTTCTTTTTCATTGATCTCGCTCCTTTTCATATCCTTTTTTATGGGCAAGTAAATCTCTTACTCTCTTACTTGCTAAATCTAGGGTAAGATGAAAAGTTAAACAAAATTGTGGGGTAAAACTAAAATTTCCCTTAAATCATTGCGCATCCTTGGTTCTCCGAAATACCCTTTACAATCCGTCACAAAAAAATGCCGCGAAGCATGTTCGCGACATTGGTAGCTTTATTTTTTCAGCTTATTTCGTTACTTTGTGGAGTCCGAACAGCATGAGGACATCATTATTGCTGCTCTCATACTCTTTCACTTCACCTTTAAAGGAAGTTTCTTTGACAATAATCTTGCTGCCTGTCGCATTTGGTTTCATTTCAATCATATAGGAAGATAGATTAAGATCATCTGCCTTAATACCTAACTTCTCGGAGAGATCTTTAACCGTGGCCTTCTGCTCACCTAGTTGACTGTCTTTAATGGTTACTGCCTGGCCATCCTTAGAAAAAACGAATGCAATCGTCAGGTCTAGGTTACTTTTTTCCGCTACGTTTGCTTTTGCGTCTACTGTTGTGGTTGCATACGGTATAACAGTACCAATCACCCCAGTAAGTAACAAAGCTGATGCAGTTGTCATCCATTTCTTTTTCATTGATCTCGCTCCTTTTCATATCCTTTTTTATGGGCAAGTAAATCTCTTACTCTCTTACTTGCTAAATCTAGGGTAAGATGAAAAGTTAAACAAAATTGTGGGGTAAAACTAAAATTTCCCTAAAATCATCGCGCATCCTCGGTTTTCCGAAATACAATTTACAATCCGTCACAAAAAAATGCCGCGAAGCATGTTCGCGACATTGGAATGCCTTATTTATTGCCGAGCTCCGGCTTGTCTTGGTAAAAGAAATTCGGCGTATGGATGGTGTTGTCGTACAGACTGTGGAAAATATGTGTAGCTGTTCCGGAGATCGGCGGAACCAGCCATGTCCAGTCACCCGTAACCGGTCGACCACATTTCTCTTCTCTTTCCTCAAATCGCTTGAATTGCTGGCTTGCCGTATGGTGATCGACAATCGATACTCCTTTTTCCTTGAAGGAATGCAGGACGGCTACGTTCAGCTCGATAAGCGCTTTGTCTCTCCAAAGGGTCACTTCCCTGCTCGTATCGAGCCCCATGACCTCTGCGACCTTTGGCAGCAGGTTATATCGTTCTTGGTCAGCGAAGTTGCGAGCACCTATCTCCGTTCCCATGTACCAGCCGTTAAAAGGCGCGGCCAAATACTCGATACCGCCAATCTCCATGCGCATATTCGAAACAATAGGAACCCCATACCATTGCAATCCCATATCAGCAAAGCCCGGCAAATCGGGATGCACGATCGGCACCTCCAAGACCAGCTCCTGAGGAATCTCAAAAAACTGCGGCGTCCGATCTCCAATTTGCACGACAAGCGGCAAAACGTCGTAGTTTGTGCCTTTCCCTTGCCATCCCAAGCTCTTACATAGCTTCGTCAACGGAAGCGAAATCGGGTCACCCAGTACGCCATACTCTGTCTCATATCCCGCGTAGCGAATCAGTTGGTCATTCCAGATACGCATGGGAGCTCTACCTGCTACAGCAGGTGCAAAAACGGTGATGGTCGGGCGAATTTTCCCGCCATTGGTGGCAAAGTCGATGTGTCGGAGCATAGCCTGCGCCATCTCTTCTTCTGTTTCGACGTGCCGCTCATCTATCACAAGTAACGAATCCCAAAAGAATCGCCCAATACATCGATTGCTGTTGCGCCAGGCCATTTTTGCTCCGTGACGAAGTTCCTCGGCCGTATGCTCATAATATCCTTGCTGATGAATCAACTGTCGTACTTCTTGCAGCCGTTGCTCGGTTTCTTCCGTTGTCTTGTCCAGTTCGCGATAGCATGTCCGGATAAATTGCTCTGCCGCTTCCATCAATTGAATTGGTTCCATATTACCCTCTTTTCACGCTGAAGGGTGTCTCTTCGCTGTTACTTTCTTCATCGTAGAATTTTGTTACCTACATTATAAATTCACTCGTGCTTGATTACCAATCATGTAGGCATTTGGACACATATCTGTAAGAAACATAGATAGATGGCAAACCAGATAAAATGGTAGGCGGACAACCAGTTTTGCTTAACAAATCAACAAACATGCGTTTCCACTGTGGGCTGATTCTTTATCGCAACCGTCGGTATTCGTGACAGTTACGGAAATTGTTACCGTAAGAGTCTGGATCAATTTCACACAGTCCTAACGAAAATAAAAAAAGAGCGCCTTAGCGCCCTCCTTAAACCGATAAGATTTTTCCGGCGATCTCTTTCGCCTTTATTTCGTTGTGACGACGAACCCGTCCAGATAAAAGGAATAATTCTACAATAGAAATAATAAGAGGAATGTACGTCCAGCAGAAAAGGGTATAAACAATTCCGAGGCCTACGCGATTCATATAATAGTGATGGGCTCCCACCCCCCCAAGGAACAGACAGAGGAGAATAGCTGTCGTGGAGTTTTTCTGGACTTTGCCGTACTCGGACTGGAAAATCAATTTTTGATCCATTGTCATGTTTTTCTGGATAAGGATTGTATCCATAATGTGAAATTTCTCCCTCATGCTATATGAAATGTAAAAATTTAATAACGCAATAATACTACCCCTTTTATTACCTGTAAAGGAAAAAAGAGCAGCAATGGGCTACTCTTTTTGTTTGCTTTCTACTTCTGATAGGAATGTAGTAAAAGACATCGGAGGAAGTAATTCTTGCGCGACTTGCGCCATTACATGCAAAAAAGACAGGTGCTTACACACCTGCCCTTTCCCCTAAACAGTCATATGGTTCCACATCTCCGACTTACTCAACGAAACAGCATCTGCTCCACCCTTCAACGCTTCGTTGACCTGTTCCATATTCCAAATCAACCCGCCCAAAATAATCGGCTGCGACAAATGCTCCTTGATATACGAAATAATAGACGGCGCTATCCCCGGCATGATTTCAATCGCATCCGGCCGGTTTTCCAAGACGTTTTTAATGGTCGTCGTGAGAGAGGTTGAATCGATCAAAAAGACTCGCTGGATCGTCAGCATCCCTTCCTTTTTGGCCGCGCGTATCATTGGTCCTTTGGTAGTGACAATGCCCGTTGGTTGGATATAGGTGGACAAGAAACGAAAAGCCTCTTTGTCATTGGACAAGCCATTCATGAGGTCTGTGTGCAAAAAAATCGGCTTGCTCGACTGACGGATGGTTTCAGCTTCCTCCATCAGCTTGGTCAGCTTTCCATACATCAAAAGGATCGCGCAAGCTCGGGACGCCATCGCCTCTCCCAAGCGATCCTGTTCGGTTGCCGCAATAACCGGATTCTTTTTCAAAATCGTTTTCATGTCCATACTATTCGCCTCCTGCCCTCAGTAGCCGTTCCACACTTACCTCAGCGCAGCCAAGCTGCTTTGTCTCTACAACCCAATGACCCGCGAATCCGTTGTCTTTTAATAGAGACAGGATAGGCTCGAACGGGATCGTTCCATCGCCTATCGCCAAATGATCGTCCAGCTTGCCAAAGTTATCACTCAGGTGAAGCGCGGACAAATGAGGAAGTACTTCCTGTAATGCATCGATTGCATATCCCGGACGAATCAAATGGGCATGGCCTACGTCGTACACGATCCCCACGCGAGAGGATTGTACGTGACGGCATATACGCACGAGATCCTCGACGTTCCACCCCAGCACTTTTGGATATGGGGGAACATTCTCGACCGTCAGAATGGTTCTATTCTCTGCGGACAGCTCGTTGGTCAACACGTGGAGTGCCTGACTCACATTTTCCACACCTCTGGCTCGCTCTGTTTCCGCGAGGCGGTCTTCTACTTCCCCCGCATGCATCACGACGTGGGTACAGTCGAGAAAGCTAGCAATCTCCAGGCAGCGCTTCATCGTGTCCATTGTTTGCTCCCGGGCTGGTCCTGAGTCCGCCGCCAGATTACAGCCGCTGATTGGCGCGTGAATCGACCAGGCAATCCCGCTCTCCTTTCCTTGCTGCTTCAACTCTCTAAGCTGCTCCCTGGACCAGTCCAAGAGGTCGGCATGATTCTCTTCACACATAATCTCGATGGCCTTCCAGTCTTTTTGCAAAAGCTGAACAATAGCATCACGCAAGGACAGATCAAATAACGCATAGGTGGAAACGGCAAACGAGCTTTTGTCTCTCATCATTCATGACCCTCCCTCTTATTTCACGCCGGAGTGGATGAAGCTGTTGATAAACTGCCGCTGGAACAACAGAAATGCCAGCAACAACGGAAAAATCACCATGACCGTCGCAGCACTTACCTCGGCCCACTGCGCCCCTGTCTCAAACGATTGGGCAAAGATCGCCAGACCGACAGTCAACGGGCGATTTTCCACGGAATTCGTAATAATCAGCGGCCACATGAAGTTGTTCCAATGGTAGCTGACCGAGACCAAACCAAACGCAATGTAGGTCGGCTTCGCTAACGGAACGTACACCCTCCATAGAATCTGGAACCAGGAGCAGCCTTCCATCCGTGCCGCCTCCTCCAACTCGTGCGGGATTGTCTTGAAGGTTTGTCTCAACAGAAAGACCCCGAAGGCAGAAGCGAAGTACGGCAGCATAATGCCGATTTTGGTATCCAGCAAAGACAAGTCACGCAGGACATTATAATTGGGAAAAATCAAGATATCTGCTGGGACCATGAGCTGGACCAGGAACAGGACAAACAGCACATCCTTTCCCCAAAATTGCAGCTTCGCAAAGGCATAGGCCGCCAGTGTAGCTGTGATCATTTGTGCCACCAAAATACCCGTCACGATCAAAAAGGTATTGATGTAGTACTGGTCAAAGGGAGCTGCGTCCCACACCTTCGCAAAGTTATCGAGTGTAAAATCTGCACTGAGCGACCACGAAGTCGCCAGCTCCCTCGGGCGAAAGGAAGTCCAGACCGCCCAGAGCAAAGGAAACAACCAGAGAACGGCCAAGCCGTACATTCCAACCGTTGTGATTTTGCGAAGCATCTGCCATCCCCCCTTAGTTGTAATGAATCTTTTTATCCATACCAAAAAACTGAAAAGCAGCGACTAACAGCAGCAGCGCGACCATGACAATCGTCAATGCCGAGGCCATTCCTTGATCCCAGAAAGAAAACGCCGTTTCGTATATGTAGTACAGCAAGAGATTGCTGGCATTATCCGGCCCGCCTTTGGTCATGATCACCAAATGGTCTACCAGCTTGAAAGAATTGGTGAAGGCGATAATACTGACAAACATGGTCGTTGGCATAAGCAGCGGAAAGGTGATGCGGCGAAAAACCGTCCAGGACGATGCCCCTTCCATGGAGGCGGATTCGTATAACTCCTGTGAAATGTTTTGCAGCCCGGCCAAATAAAAGATCATGAAATAGCCCGCTTCCTTCCAAATGACCATGAAGATCATCGCCCACATCACGTTTTTCTGATCGCCGAGCCAGTTCATGTCGCCTTTTCCGAACCACTCCATCACATGACTAAGCGCTCCGTACTCCGGTGTGTAAATAAACAGCCAGATGTTCGCCACTGCAATCATCGGAACAACTGTCGGGTAAAAATAAGCCGTGCGGATAAAGCCCTTCCCTCGTATTGCCTTGTTGGCGAACAGTGCCATAGCCAGCGCGAGAGCCACACTCGTCGGCACCGTTCCGATGGCAAACCAGATATTATTGGTCAGCACCTTCCAAAACACTTCATCTTCCACCATTTGTTTATAATTATCTATCCCGTTAAAAAACGGCTCTGGAGAACCCAGATCCGCTTGATGAAAACTGAGTATGAACGTTTGTATAACCGGATAGAAGGTAAACAACAGCAGGAAGATGAGGGAGGGAAGGAGCAAGAGCCAGGCGTACATATTCACTTTCCATTTTGCGCGTAGTTCCCCCATTGTCGCTCCCCCATTGCTGCTTGATTTATTTATTGAACGGTGCTAGCATCTTGTCCGCTTCTTCCTGCGCTTTTTTCAATGCTTCCGCAGGCTCGGATTGACCAGTAATCACAGATTGCAGCGTGTCGTTCAAGAGCTTTGTCACTTTGCCGTTATTGTGTGTAGACATCTCCGCATGACCGTATTCCAACTGGTCGCGAGCCACTGCTGCTGCCGGGAAGTCTTTGACGTATTTCTTCATAATCTCTTCTTCATAAGCAGATTTGCGTGTGGCAACATAGCCCGTATCGACGCTCCACTGAGCAGCGCGCTTAGACTCGGTCATAAAGCGAATGAACTTCCATGCCGCTTCCTGCTTCTTTGCATCCGTTCCTTTGAACATATAGAAGTTACCGCCCCCTGTCGGGCTGCCGTAGTTCTTTTTCGCTGGCAAAAATGCTACGCCAAAATCAAACTTCGCGCTTTTCTTCACGTTCGTCAGGTTCCCTGTCGTATGGAACATCATCGCCGTTTTGCCTTCCAAGAAATCAGACGGTACAGTCGCCCACTCGTTGACGCCTTCAGGCATCACTTGATGCTTTTTGGACAAATCTACCCAAAATTGCATGGCTTCTACATTTTCTGGCGTATCAAAAAACACTTTTTTCCCATCTTCGGACATCAAGTTCTTGCCGTTTTGCAGGGCCAGTGCTTGGAACATCCAATACGTAAAGCTCGAGGAAGGAATCTCGACGCCGTAGCGTCCGTCCTTTTTCAATTTGGCAGCGTACTGAACCAGCTCATCCCAGGATGCCGGCGGTTTTTCCGGATCAAGCCCGACTTCCTTGAACGCGTCCTTGTTGTAATAGAGCACGATGGTGCTGCGCTGGAATGGAATACTGTATGTCTTGCCGTCTACTTGGGAATTCGCCAAGAAGCCCGGGAAGAAATCATTTACGTATTCGCTGCCCCCATCCTTGGCAATGAAGTCGTCCAACGGTAGGATGGCATCCATGTCCATCATCGTATGTAGCTCGGTTGAGAGCATCACCGCTACGTCAGGAGGAGTCTTGCCCTGTACAGCTGCCTGTACTTTTGTCGTCGTATCCTGATAGCTGCCCGTATAGACTGGCTTGACTGTGATATCTGGATTTTCTTTGTTAAACTCCTCGGCCATACCGTCCACGATCTTGGTCAAAGGACCGCCAACCGCAACCGGATAATAGAAGGACAGCTCTGTTTTGCCTGACGAATTGGCTCCTTGGCTCGCATTGTTCGTGGACGAAGAATTCCCACTGGAGCAACCCGTGATCAGACTCATACTCATGACGACCGCAAACAAGCTTTTGACAACTTTACGCATCGCAGTACCTCTCCCTTTTCTTATCTCAATTGGTCGTAACCGCTAGATTTTTTCCGGTTTCTCCATCAAACACGTTCACCTGAGCTGGATCAAAACGAACATGCATGGTTTCGCCTCTTTTGCAGTGCCATTGCCCGTTCCATTTGGCCTTCCACAGATTGTCTCCCACGGTGAATTCTACAATGGTCTCCGAACCGAGAATCTCTACGCCCTGCACGGTGACAGGAAGTTGGCAGGAAGCATCTTCCACAGATTGCCCTTCAAGGGCGGGCTGCAGTGACTCTGGACGCAGACCGAGAACGACCGGGGTCTGGTCCTTGATACCATTAAAAATAGGAAGCGGCAAAAAACGCTGACCTGCTAGCTCAATCCCTGCTTGATCGCCTGTCCGCCAAATGGCAGGCACCGTATTCATCGGGGGTGCCCCCGTAAACTCCGCCACGAACAAATTCGCTGGATGGTTGTAGACATCGAGCGGTTTTCCGACCTGCTGCACTTCGCCGTCACGCAGGACCATCATGCGGTCTGCCATCGTCATCGCTTCCACCTGATCGTGCGTAACGTAAATCATCGTGATGCCCAGCTCTTGCTGCAAGCGGCGGATTTCTGTGCGCATGTGCCCGCGCAGCTTGGCATCCAAATTGGACAACGGCTCGTCCATCAGGCAGATAGGGTGCTGACTGACGATGGCCCGTCCGAGTGCAACGCGCTGTCGTTGTCCCCCGGATAATTCCTTTGGCTTGCGCTGTAAAAGATGCGCGATGCCCAACATCTCCGCTACACGCTCCAACCGCTTGCCCTGCTCCGCTTTGTCTACTTTTCGAACCTGCAAACCAAACAAAATATTATCTTTTACCGTCAAATGCGGATAAAGTGCGTAATTTTGAAAGACCATGGAGATGTTTCGCCCGCTCGGAGGAACTTGGTTCATCGGCTTTCCGCCAATCAACAGCTCTCCCGTGCTGATCTCCTCCAGTCCAGCAATCATGCGCAGTGTGGTTGATTTCCCACAACCAGAAGGCCCTACCAGCACAAAAAATTCTCCTGGCAGAATACGAGCGCTCACTTCATTGACTACCTTCTGGCTCCCATACAACTTGGAAATGCGCCGCAATTCCACTTCAGCCACGACTTTCCCCCCTGAACCTCTCGCTGTTTTTTACGTATCACTCGACTATAACAATTGCTTACTAAGGTAATATTTGGGTATTGTAAAGTTTTTGCGCATAGTCGGTAATAATTCCCCCGACTCCCGCCTCGGTTGCCCGCTTCATAGCTGCTTCCTCGTTAACTGTATACACGGTCAAAATAATTCCCCGATGCTTGGCGAATCGGATTATCTCTGGCGTGACAATCTCATGGTTGATAAAGTATTGAGCATTCAGTTGGACCGCATCTGTTACCTGCTTTTCGGCATACTGTTCCAGCTGTTCCTTTGGCTTGGTCCCGCTCAAGGTAAAGCCTAGTCCCAATTCCGGATTGAGCTTGGCGAAACGCTCCAATACTTCTGAGCTGAAGCTGCTGACAATCACATCTTCAACCATGTCGTGCTCCTTGATGGCCTCTGCCATTTCCTTTTCGTACCCAATCCCCTTTGCTTCCAGAATGACCACCGCTTTGCCCTTGGCCGCTTCCAGCAATTCATCCATGGTAGGAATGACAGCATCGGTAATCTCAGGCTGGTACCAGGAAGGATTTGCTGGGTCGAGCTTGTTCGCGTTTAATTCTCGCAGTTCCTTCAGCGTGAAATCCTTTACCTTCCCTGTCCCGTTAGTGGTTCGCTCCAGATCAAAATCGTGGATCAGGACAAGGTGGCCATCCTTTGTTTTATGGACGTCTGTCTCGATGATCTCCACACCCAGCTCCATCGCTTCTTCAAAGGCGTACATCGTGTTTTCCGGCTTTAAGGAAGGGATACCTCGATGCGCCATGACCATCGGAGGTTGCGTGATGCTTTTCTCTGGGTACGCAGCAAGCAGCTCATGTACCTCTTTTGGATCGTGTGAGACAACCCCCGCTACACCCATCTCGATCATTTCACTCGCTTGACTCTTGTTCGCCCGATCAATTCCCCACACGGACAACCCGCGATTGCGGAAGTAGCGAATGACATCCTCCGTCATCGCCGTTTGCGAGAGAACGATCACATTGGAACGACTGCTTCTGGCTGAGCGTACGAGCTCCTTTTGTTTCTTTTCGTTCAGCTTGCCGTCGATATACACAAGGGCACCACGGTATTCATTGTTTTTCTCCCGCATCTCTTGGACGATTTCCGGTCGGGAAGACACAATGTGCACATCAGAGAGGTTCTCTTTCTGGAGCAGGTGATCGACCTCCGCTACCAATTTCTTGTCCTCGATATGAATCACCGGGATCGCCTTGCCCTTAATCTGGTCCAGTACCTCTTCCAGCGATGTGCCGTCTTGGGTGACGACTCCGTTCTTCCCGGATTTTTTCACCGGAATAAAAATGGAAGACGCTTCAGCATCCAAAATCGTATCGATCTCGGACTTCTTGTCGTACATGGCAATCACTGTCGGCGGAAGGACAATTCCAGTCTTAGGCTCAGGGACAATCAGTACGTCGTCTTTCAGATCAGAGACCGGAATCTTATCTTTTTGGGCATTCGGTCCAAACAACAGCTCACCAGGGGTCGGCTTGGGCTGATCGACAAAATCTCTGGACGCATCATTCGTATCCTTTTCCGTCAGGCGTTCCATCGAGTGTCCACCAGCGACTCCCGGATGAGAGGTGACTCCCGGAACCTTCGCATCCATATAAGCCATCGAATCCACCACATTGTACTCAGGGTCCATCAGAATGACATGATCGCCGCCATTGGCCAAATAAATGCTGCCTGTCGCCCAATCCGTCGGCAATAGCTCAGGAACGTCTTCCATGGAATCGAACAATTCAAAATCTGGCGTGACGCCATGGCGTTCCACGATTCCGTCTGCATAGCGGGAAATGACAATCGTCTGGTAAGGCTCAATCATGGTGCCTTCCGGAAACGCATGCATGCCTTCGTTTCCTCCACGCTTTTCCTCGTCGCCGATCATGTATCCACTCAAATCAATCGGATCGTTGGAGATATTGGTGATTTCGATAAACTCGCCTGTGCTTTCATCAAAAAGGGGATCATTGACAACCTCTGTGATGAGCAAGGTTTTGCTCACCGCACTTTGCGCCATCGCGGGCATACTGCCTGTCACCAGACTTGCTGCCATTAGTGACCACAACCACTTTTTGCTGCTCTTTCCCAACTCCATCTCCCTTACCTCCTCGTTTTCCTACTCGACTTGCACCATGGCTTCCATCGTCGGAAGGATGTAATCTGGCTGGATTTCTGTGGCTTCCAGCTCGCGACTGGTCGTCACACCTGTCATTACCAGCGCCGTTTTCATGCCGCTGTTTTTCCCGAGTAAAATGTCTGTTTCCAAACGGTCGCCCACCATGACGCATCTTTCTGGCTGCACATGAAGCTGTTGAAAGACCTGATCGACGTAGTACCGAGACGGCTTGCCAGTCATCGCCCAGACAGAGGCTCCACCAGCCGTTTCAATGGCTCTCGCCAACGCCCATGTATCAGGAATGGCACCCCCTGGCACCGGACATAACGGATCGGGGTTCGCTACGATCAGGTGGGCTCCATTTCGCACAGCGTCAGCAGCTTGTTGCAGCTTTTCATACGTAAATGCACGGTCCATTCCGACCAATACATGCGTAGCTGCCTCCGCATCTTGCACCTGCTTTATATGAAAGCTCGCAATCTCTTCCTCCAAAGCAGACTCCCCAATGATCAGGACACGCGCTTGCTCCGCATTCTCTTGAAGATACAATCCCGCCGCATAGGCAGCCGTCATGATTTCTTCCCGTCCGGCAGCCAATCCGAGCTTCTGGAGGCGAGTCTGACAAGCTGTTCTTGTCTGTACCGTCGTATTGGTCAAAAACATGATTTTTTTCTGCTTCTCCCGCAGCGCGGCAAGTGTCTTTTCCACCCCAGGAAGCAGCTCATTCCCGAGAAAAATCGTTCCATCCAAATCAAAAAAATACGCATCGTACCTATCTGTATCTAGCAAATCCCCTGCTCGCTCCTTTCATTCGAAAACACAAAAAGCCCTCATACACGGCAATAGCACAAAGAAACAAACCGAACGAACGGTCTTTTTCGAATCTATTGCTGTATGAGGGCTTTCTCCACGTCTCGACCCACTTACAGACGTTATTTATTTGGTTGATAGCTCGATCATAGCAAGTCATTGTTAAGGGATTGTTGAGCTACTTTTGGTTTTATGTGAACATAGCCAAAACTAACCAATGATTGTTAGCAAAAAAAGATTGCAAACTGTCTAAGAAAGAGTAAAATTCTTTGTGGATGATAATGATATTCATTATCGACATATAAACATATAATTATGCACTCATATTATATTGAAGGGATGTCTTTTCATGATTCAAAAATGGAGTTATCCACTCGCCGCAGTTGTTCTCGGATCTTCCTTGCTCGCCGCTTGTGGAAACGCACAAACACAAACCGAAGAGAAAAAGCCGGAAGCCGCTCAGCCTGACAAGCCTGCCGCAGCTGATCAGTCTGCGACAGCGAGTACTGCTTCTACTCCTTCTCCTGAGATGCAAGCCTCTATTGATCAATACCGAAAATGGGTCGTCGACCAAACCGACCAATTCGTAAAAGCAACAGAGAGCTTCACCACCGCCGTTAAAGCAGGCGATATGGAAAAAGCGAAAAAAGAGTATGCTCCAGCCCGTGCTTATTTTGAGAAAATCGAGCCTATCGCTGAATCTCTCGGCGATTTTGACCCGTGGATCGATGCCCGCGAAGGCGATGTACCTGATAACGAATGGCGCGGCTATCACAAATTGGAAAAGGCACTCTGGGAAACCAAATCGGTCGCTGACCAAGGAAAAGTGGCGGATCAGCTGCTGCAAGATGTGAAGCAGCTCCGCGTGAAGGTAGAGAGCGTCGAAATCGATGTGCCTATGCTGGTAACGGGTGCGGTAGAGCTCTTGAACGAGGTATCGTCGAGCAAGGTGACTGGTGAGGAAGAACGCTATTCCCATACGGACTTGTATGATTTCGCTGCGAACGTGGAAGGCGCTCACGAAATTTACAAAGTATTGAAGCCTGCTGTTACGGCTAAAGACTCTGCTCTTGCAAATGAAATTGAAGCTCGCTTCGCTGATTTGGACAAAGCACTCGCACCATACCGCAAAGGCGACGGCTATGTGCTGTACACCGAGTTGAAGCCAGACCAGGTGAAAAAGCTGAGTCAGTCACTCGATGCATTGGCTGAACCATTGTCTAAAATGGGTACGATCGTAGGAGGCTAACAAGATGAATGACAAGCATCTCGCAAACACCACAGCGAACAAATTCACACGTCGAGAAGCTCTAAAGTTGGCTGGTGTCGGAGGGATTGGACTGCTGTTGGGGGCGACTGGGGTCAATAGCCTTTTGCCCTCTACTCCTAAAAATGAGCAGACAAGTGCCACTCCGACCGGTGCAGATGAGGTCATTCCCTTTTATGGCAAGCATCAGTCCGGGATCATTACACCTATGCAGGATTTTATCTGCATGGGTGCTTTTGATTTGACGGCGACCTCGCTAGGGGATGTCCGCAAGCTGTTTCAAAGCTGGACGCAGGCAGCAGCAAGCATGACTGCCGGAAAAAACGTCGATGAGGAGAGCGATAACGCCCTTCTTCCTCCTGTAGACACGGGAGAAGCCATGGGCCTGCGCCCAATGAAATTGACGATTACATTTGGGCTTGGCGCTTCTTTCTTTGACGAGCGCTTTGGTCTTGCAGCCAAACGCCCAGCTCCCTTGGTCGATTTGCCTCGTTTCAACAGCGATGAAATGCGAAAAGAATGGTCGGGTGGCGATATTGTCGTGCAGGTCTGTGCCAACGATCCACAGGTCGCCTTCCATGCCCTACGGAATTTGGCCCGGATCGCTCGAGGCAAAGCTGTCCTCCATTGGCTACAAGAGGGCTTCCAACGTACCAGCGCATCCGACCCAACTGGCTCCACACCACGAAATCTGATGGGCTTCAAGGATGGCACGAACAATCCGCAGGTGAACGATCCCGCTACTGCAAATGAAGTCGTCTGGGCGCAAACTGCTGAAAGTCCCTCGTGGATGGCAGGCGGAAGCTACATGGTCATGCGTCGAATCCGCATGCGGATCGAGGTGTGGGATCGCTCCTCCCTCACCGATCAGGAGAATACATTTGGTCGTCACCGTTTAACCGGAGCTCCTCTTGGCAAAGCAAATGAGTTCGACGAGCTGGAGCTGGATCGCAAGGATGCCAAGGGCAAACCCGTCATTCCTGTGGATTCCCATGTCGCCTTGGCTCATATGGAGGGCAAGGTGAAAATTTTGCGGCGCGGTTACTCTTATTCGAGTGGAATGGATCTCAAGACTGGTCAGCTCGATGCTGGGCTTTTGTTCATTTGCTACAATCGTGATCCGCGCAAGCAATTCATTCCGATGCAACAAAAGCTCGCATCCGTCGACCTGCTCAATGAATATATCACCCATGTCGGCAGTGGTTTGTACGCCTGTCTTCCTGGTGCAAGTGAGGGCGGATACATCGGGGACACGCTTTTTTAACCAACTACCTGGGATGGAGTGAACACCTTGAAACGCTATCTGTTTATCATTTGTACCTGCATGCTGCTATGGACATCTGCTCTGTCTGCCGCTGTAGCTGCGCCGCTGGTGCCAGAGCAGCTCAAGCAAATGATCGCCCTCTCCAGCGATGCCTTAATTAGCAGTGGAGATAACAACTGGGAAGAAGTAACCAAAGCGATCAGTAGTATGAAGACCCTCTGGGAGGGCAATTCGGAAGAGACCTCCGCAGATGCCCAAGCATTGACACAAGCAATCGCGGAAGCAGAGCAAGCCCTTGCCCAAGCAAAGGCGAATCCTGACACTGTAAAAGCAGCCATCTCCAATCTGGCAAAAGCAACGGATCGTTACGTCTCTTCCCAAGATGAAGGCGGTCAGCCAAAAGAACGTGCACACAAGCAAATTGCGGCATTGCTACCGCTCTTGCAAAACAGCATGACAGCGATCACGGAAGGCGATCTGACGAAAGCCAAGCAATCGTACAACAGCTTCGTCACCGGCTGGTACAAGGCAGAGGGTCTTGTTCGAGCGGAAAATGCCACAGTTTACGGCGATATGGAAATCAAAATCAGCGGTGCGCGCATTGCCCTGAATACAGAACCACCCGATCCTAAAAAGAGCGCAGAGAAAGTACAGGCACTCATTACTACGATGGACAATTATTTGTCAGGAAAGGCAGTCCAACAGGCAGCTACGAATCCTTCTTCTGAGCAGCCGTCCATCTCGTCTCTACTGACACTCCTTGCTTCGGTAGAAACAGATATCGCCAATCAGGATGCAACCGCTGCTTCGGACAAAATGGAGACCTTTATCACCTCTTGGCCTTCCGTTGAAGGCGTGGTCATGACCAAATCGCCTGCTACCTACAGCAGTATCGAAGCCAAGATGGTCGCCATCCCGACACTCATCCTGTCCAATCCCCCGCAATGGGAAAAGGCCACGGCTCATCTTACGGAAATGAAAGCAGAGCTTGCGCCATTCGCGACAGCGTCCTCGTACACTGCTTGGGATGCGGGACTTATCTTGTTCCGCGAAGGGCTGGAGGCCATCTTGATCATCGTCTCTCTGCTTACTGTCCTGAACAAGTCAGGTAATGCTGACAAGCGCAAATGGATTTGGTCTGGGTCCATTGCCGGGATCGTAGTTTCCGCCATTCTTGCCGTCATCCTCAGTTTCGTTTTCTCCACCCTCTCCACAGGCAACTCGCGAGAAACGATTGAGGGAGTAACCGGTCTGATTGCCGTCTTCTTTATGGTGACGATCGGTGCCTGGTTGCATAAGAAGTCTAATTTGCAGGCATGGAATCAATTTGTCGAGAAATCTATCGGCTCTTCTTTGGCAAAAGGAGCTCTGTGGTCACTCTCCTTCACGGCCTTTCTCGCTGTCGCCCGCGAAGGGGCTGAAACGATTATCTTTTATATGGGGATGGCCGCTACAATCTCCATGACAGACCTGGCGATCGGCATTTTGAGCGCGCTTGTCGTCTTGGCCGTGATTGGCCTTGTCATCATCAAGCTGAGTGCACGCATTCCGGTTCGTCCGTTCTTTTTTGTAGCCAGTCTCTTGCTCTACTACATGGCGTTTAAATTCGTCGGCGTCAGCATCCACGCTTTGCAGGTGACGGGAAGCTTATCTGCACACAGCAGCGATTACTTGCTGTACGCACCGACTCTCGGCATTTACGCGAGCTGGGAAACAACGATCCCGCAATTGATCATACTCGTGATCGTTCTTTTCAATTTGTTCCTGTATTCACGGAAAAAAGTAGCCACTCCTATTCCGCGGGTGAACTAAAAGAGAGAAAACCTGAAAAACGCAGCTCCTTCATGAGAGCTGCGTTTTCTTGTAAATCCTGATATTATTTTTGGCAATCATTCTTTATCGCAAGTTCACATTTTTTCTGTTATCGTTAAATTTTTATGGGACAAGTTATGTTACCATATTACAGGTGTAACCTTCTTTTTACATTTATCGTCATTAGAAGGTACGATTCGATATTAGGATAGGAGTTAGATATGGGGGCAACATCAAATTCTGTTAAAGTTGACGTCAAAACAACGCCACGCGTTCGACAAAATATGGTCTATCTGTTAGTGAAGCAGCTTCGTCCACATCAATGGACGAAAAACCTGCTTGTCTTTGCTGCCTTGCTATTTTCCTTGCACAAAGTAAGTCCGGATGTCATTGGAAAATCCGTGCTAGCCTTCCTGCTGTTTTGTTTTGTATCCGGCTGCGTCTACATCCTCAATGATTTTGTCGATATCAAAAATGACCGAAATCACCCGGAAAAACAGTTCCGGCCCATGGCTTCTGGTGCATTGCCGCCAGCGCTCGCATTAGCATTCGGTGCGTTTTTGCTTCTGGGTTCCCTTTTTAGTGCTTATTACTTTGACCGACTATTCGCGCTCGTACTGTTCGTTTACTTTGTGCTCAACGTCGCTTACTCGCTGAAGCTGAAGCATGTGGTCATTCTGGACGTCATGATTATCTCAGCCGGTTTTGTTTTGCGTGCCATCGGTGGAAGTCTGATGATCCAAACGCCTTTCACCCCGTGGTTTTTGCTCTGTACGATGCTGCTCGCGCTGTTTTTGGCCATCAGCAAACGTCGCCACGAGTTGATTTTGTTGCAACAGGATAAAGGAACGCATCGCAAAGTGCTCGACAGTTATTCGTCCGAATTGCTGAATCAGTTGAATACGATTGTGACAACCATGACAATTATCAGCTATTCCTTGTTCACTTTTACATCAGGACGCACGATTCACTTGATGTGGACCATTCCGCTCGTGATCTTTGGTATTTTCCGTTACCTGTACTTGATCACCGTCGCGGGCCAGGGCGGCAGTCCGGAAAAAGTTTTGTTGCAGGACAAGCCGATTCTCATTACGGTGTTCCTGTATGTCGTCATGGTAGCCGGGATTATTTACGTATTTGAATTTAAATGAGTTACTTGCTCAGAAGGTTGTGGATTAAGCTATGCCATCCATTGTTCTAATCATCATTTCCGTGATCCTCAGTGCGTGTGGACAAGTTGCGATGAAAATGGGCGCATCCTCGCTCACCAGCAACAATGACATGCTGCTACTGAAGTTCCTGCACTATTTCACGAACCTGCCGATTATGGTGGGACTTACGCTTTACGGTCTTTCTGCGTTTATCTGGATTGCTGCACTGGAAAAGGTGCAGCTCTCCTATGCTTACCCCATGGCAGCACTCGGATACGTGTTGGTAGCTGTAATGTCCTTCTTGATCTTCAACGAACCGTTGTCCCTTACACGTATTGTCGGTCTGGCGATTATCGTCGTGGGCGTCGTCGTCATTTCTCAGTCATAATCATCAACGTAGAGGAGTTTTATCATGTTTTATGCGGTAGCGCCGTTTATCGGCTGGCTTGTGTCCGGAGTAACCAAATTTTTGATTAATTACCTCCGTTTTGGGTCCCGGGCCAAAGAAATGGTCGGGAACGGCGGGTTTCCCAGCACGCACACAACCGTTATGGTCACGACTGTGTTTTTGATTGGTTTGCAGGAGGGCTTTACTCATCCTGCATTCGGGCTGGGTGTGGCTGTGACGTTTATTGTGATCATCGATGCGACTGGATTGCGCAGAGCAGTAGGAAAACATGCAGAGGCACTCAACAAGCTCGCAAAGGAACATCCGGACGTGTTTCCCGCCAAACCTTTGCGCGAAAGCATGGGACATACCAGATGGGAAATTGCCGGGGGTCTGGTGCTCGGGGTACTGCTTGCGACCGTATTGCATCTGCTGGCAGCGAACCTCCCTAACCTCATTGGCTAGTAGATTCGTAGACAGGAGATTATGTTCATGAATAACCGTACAGCTACGTACTCGTTCCTGCTCGGGACGGCTTTGCTATTGTTTATGGCTACGATTGTGCTTAGCACATCGGTTTTATTTTTGTTCGGCGTATCCGTAACGGCCGCCAGCTTTTGGATTGGCCTCGTTGCGGCTTTGGCTGCGATGGGCGGGATGGTGTCTGTCTTCGTAAGTTCACGTCGTCGCGCTTGGTTTTTCTCCCTGTTGGCTGGAGTGGTGATTGTTTCAGGTATCAGCTACTCCATCAGTGCCAATACGTTTGATCTTTCTTTTGACGGGCAAACGTATCATCAAGAAGCAATCGTGAAAATAACCAACGGCTGGAACCCGGTTCATGACCAGCCCATCGTCAAGCCTTCTGGTTCAAAAGAAGTGGCAGAGATGGTTAATCGAGAGGTTCTCTCAGCCTTTCACCTGTGGATCAATCATTACGCCAAAGGGCCTTGGATGCTCGATGCGGTCATGTACAAACTGACTGGTCAGATCGAGATTAGCAAAATATTCAACCTGTTGTTGATTGCATCGTCCTTTTTCCTGACACTCGCTGCCATCCAAGCCGCTTTCCCAGAGAAAAAGGGGGCGGCGATTGCCTTCGCGCTGCTCGCTGCGTTCAATCCCGCGGTGATCACGCAATCGACTTCCTTCTATATTGACGGACAGCTCGGCTCACTCGTGCTCATCATTTGCGCTCTCAGCTATCTGCTGTATAAGCGCTACCATGCTTGGACGCTATTAGCGCTATGCGCAACGCTCATGCTGCTGGCGCAAATCAAATTCACGGCATTGGGGTATGCCGGATTGCTCGGCTTAGCTATTCTCGTGCTCTTCTTTTTCTACGATCGCCGTCAGCACATCAAGAGCATGCTCGTGTGGCTTTCGGTGAGTCTGGTGATCACGGTAGGGGTTGTTGGTTACAATCCGTATGTCACCAACACGCTAACGAAGGGACATCCGTTTTATCCGTTGGCGGGCAAAGGTGCCGTTGATATCATGACCTCGAACAGCCCGCATGGCTTCAAAGACAATACGAGCATAGAAAATCTGGCTATTTCCTTATTTTCTAAATCGGAGAACATCGCAACACCCCATAGCCCTACATGGAAAGTGCCATTTACGGTCACATGGAAAGAACTCGCCGTGTTCTTCTCTCCTGACGTGCGTGTAGCCGGATTCGGACCGCTTTTCGGAGGAGCTATGATTGTCACATGCTTGATTCTCGTCGCCTTGCTTTTGGGAACTCATCGAAAAAAAGCGGCACCTTTCTTGTGGATCAGTCTTGCGCTCTTCGTGACCGTGCTTATTAACCCGGAAAGCTGGTGGGCGCGTTATGTTCCGCAGCTTTGGTTGATTCCACTTCTGATTGCGCTGGCAGTCTGGGATGTCCAGAAGGGCTTTTTCCGCCATGCCAGCAAGGTTTTGGTCGTCATTTTACTCGCCAATATGGTGATGGTAAATGCTTCTCATATCATTGGACAGGCTGGCGCCAATGCATTAGTAAAAAAGCAGCTTGAAGAGATTAAGGCAAGTAACAAAACGCTGGTCGTAGACTTCCACCATTTCAACGCAGTGAAAGTACGTCTGCAAGAAGCTGGCATTCCTTTCATTGAGCAAAAGCTGGATAAAGGCGAAAAAGTCAAAGGATTTATGACTACGCGTGCGATTTACCTTTTGAAATAAAAGATAGAAGGGGCGTCTCTCAGTCGGGAAATCGACTTTTGGGACAGCCCCTTTTTATTATTAACTGTGTGTAGTGGACGAGACACCAGTTTGCATAAATGTAAAAATCTTCATAATGATAATTGGAAAACTATGGTACAGTTTACTTGTGTTGATTATCCAGAAGGGAGTGTGCATCATGCCTGTTGAGACATTTAAAGCAACTGCACATCTACAGAAGGGAATGGTCGTCAAAGCCAGTTCCAGAAATTTCGAGGTAACCATCGATGAACCAAAAAGCTTGGGAGGTACCGATACCGGCATGAACCCGGTTGAACTGGTACTCTCCGCATTGGGCGCATGCCAATCTATCGTTGCCAGAGCATATGCTAAGAAGTTTCATGTTCAACTCGACGATTTTTGGGTGGAAGTCGAAGGCGATCTCGATACGGATGGCTTCATGAACAAATCTGATGTTCGACGTGGGTATTCTGAAATCCGATACACCTTTCATATCAAAACCGATGCTCCTAGAGAGCAAGTCGAGTCTTTTGTAGAATTTTTGGAACAGACATGCCCCGTTGGAGATACGATTGCGAATCCTGTCACTCTTAAATTAAACGGAATTGTTATTGAAAAACCGAGCGAGATAAAGGCGAATGATTAAAATAAGGCTCCCAATTGGGAGCCTTTGTCGTCTTTATAATTTTACATAAATACAAAGTAAATGACCGCTGCTGCCATTGAAGAGATGAAGGCCAGCAACAAAACGCTGGTCGTAGACTTCCACCATTTCAATGCGGTGAAAGTGCGTCTGCAAGGAGCTGGCGATGCTGAGGGTGTCCACGATCGGCATGATCAGCAATTCACGAATCACTCTGCCATCCAATTTGTACGTTTTATCCACTGTAACCCCTCACGTTTCCATCCTACCCAAACTGAAAATTAAATAAAATAGAAATATTGCCATAAAAAATAAATATTGGTAATATATAACAGAAATATAGATTTGATAAAAGGGGATGTACATAATGAAAAAACTAGCTGTTGCTCTTACTATTTTTGCTGTTTCTCTCGTAGGACCTTCAAGTGCCTTTGCAACTGAACCTGTCGCTGAATCAAAAGCAAGTGCTACCGCAGTTAACTCGTTTTCACAAACGTTGGCACCTAAAGGGAAATCCGGTTATACTGAATTATATGGATTTTACGTGATTCAACAAGGCAATGTAACTGTTGACCTAACACAGCAAAGTACTGATGGAGCCGATGGAAGTTATGTCATTCTCAGAAATTACGGACCAGACCAATGGGTATCTTCCGGAAATCCTGCCGTGGTCTTTACTGGGAACGGGAGCTTTTCCTTTACCACAACAAACCTTCTTCAACCAGGATATTACGCACTCAAGATGACCAATCGTACAAAAGCAAAAGCGACAGTGAACGGTACTATTACCTCCCCATAAATCAACAGCAAATGTTATTGGACAAGCACCCTTGTGGTGCTTTTCTTATGCCCAAAAATCGAAGTAGGACAGTGAAGGCTTATGATCAATTAAATCAGTCTCAGGTTGGTTATTTTCGTTTTTTGGCTTTAGTAAAATGGAAATGGATGAATTACTACAGAGAGAAGAAATGAAGGAGTGACATGATGCCTTTACTCCCCCCTAAAACTTTAAGTAATTTCCCGATCGGAGCTATAAAAAATCCTGCAATAGTCAAACAGATAGCCGCAACGGGACTAGAGGAGCTATACATTGACGTGAATGTCCTCGGGAACCTGATCATTTGTTTTGACGCAAAATCCGATGCTACAGTGGTAGAGCACCTTCTTCCTGCGCGTATCGAGCGGGTTGATAGTGCCTCATTTACGGGGGGCGTTATGATTTTGAATGGTGGAGAAGGAGATGTAGAGATACAAGGTCAATTCGGAGAAGTGGCCGGAATCACACACTCGAAAAACATTAACATTCATCTGCGTGGCGGCGATGTCTCCCTCAATGAGTTATCAGGAAATGCTTCGATTCACCTTGCTGTTGGGAGTGCAACTTTGGGTTGGACAGAACTACGAGGAACGGAGCAAATCAATATCCATGCAAGAGTTGGTTTCGGTGGATTAGATCTTTTAAATTGGAGCTTAGAAGAATCTGATGAAAAGGAATAATAACCTCCCATTCGCTTCAAAAAAGCCGGTTAACGCTAAAAGCGTAACCAGCTTTTGGTGCCCTACTTTATGGATTTTACATAAATACAAAGTAAATGACCGCTGCCAGCACCAGACGGTAGATCGCAAATGGTGTTAGCTTGATGCGATTGATCAGCTTCAGGAAGAAACGGATCGAGAAAAGCGCAAACACAAACGCACTAATAAAACCGATGACGAAAAACGGAATGCTGTCCATTGTAATCGCATCCCAACGTTTCAACAGTGACAAGAAGCTCGCTCCCGCCATGATCGGCACAGCCATAATAAACGTGAAGTCTGCCGCCGCCCGATGGCTCATACCCAACAGTACGCCCCCCGAGATCGTGGAACCCGAACGGGAAAAGCCCGGCCACAGGGAGAAGCATTGAATAAGTCCAACCAGGAACGCTTGCTTGTACGTAATTTGGTCAACCGATTCGATCTTGGGACGTCTTGGTCGGAACCAATCCGCAGCCAACATGAGCAGAGCGCCCAGTACCAGACCGATTACCACGGTCTTCGTCGAGAACAAATACTCATCAATGTAGTCGTCAAACAGAACACCCAGAATCCCCGCAGGAATCAAACCGACAATGACCGTAACCAAATTCAGCCGGGGTCCTGCCGGAATCTCACGCTTGCCAGCCAGTCTGGTAAGGCCGAGCAAGCTCATGAACCGATCCCACATCACAACCACAACAGCCAAAATCGAGCCGAGCTGAATGACAATTTTGAAGGTGTTCGCCACTTCTGGTGAAAACATCTCCTTCGTCTGGAACAAAAAGTCATCCACGATGATCATGTGACCCGTAGAGGAAACAGGGGCAAACTCAGTTAAACCTTCTACTAGCCCCAGCACAATCGCAACAAAAGCTTCCCAGAGACCCAAAAATTCCACGCTCCTATGAATGATGTCCAAAATCAATATGTAGCAGCCGCCCTGTAAAAGGGCAGACTACTGCTTCTAGCATTATAACGTTCATCTCCGGTACAAAGTTACATCATGATAGAAAAACATTCTAGTAAATTCCGGATGGGTTGTCCCCGCAGTGATAGCCATCTTGCTTTTCCATATTCATTCTATTATTGAAAAATGTGAATCAAGAGCTGCGTAGGAAGAAGCGAATTTCCAGTCCAAGCGCCTCTGGAGCCCAGCCTAGCTTCGAAATAAATGGAGGGGAATTTCAGCTTCACTTATGAATGACATCCTCGAAACTTCTACGTTTGAAGCGCTCCCGCCAATTATTTCGAAGCGGACAGTCAATCACCCCTTGCAGGGAGTAGGCCAAAGCGCAGACTGGAAATTCGCTTCTTCCCTCCACCACAGCCCCTCATCGATTCACATATTGCAATGTCCCTTCCCCCATGTCACCCAATCGCCAAAGCGCGATTTTCTCGATGCCCGCTTTCTTTGCGACCGAGATCCATTGAGACAGCGTCTCTTCATCCGCATACCAAACCGTATGCTTTTGGCCGTCTTCACCCAAATAGTCGAATGACAAACTGCCGCTCGCTTTGTCCCTTTTGGGCGGCTCGACACTGGACATAGCAAGGTCTGCTGCCTGCTTTTCCGTCACAGCCGTCACTTTTCCATCACTAGCCCAGTCAAATCCGCCTACAGATAGGGCCATGACCTTGTCACCCGGCACTTTCTGCATTCGATGGGCAAGCTCCTCGATAAATGAGTGATCGGCTTTGGGACCTGGCTCTGAATTCGTGCCGTACAAATTATAAGCCATCATGACGTAGGTAGGGCCCTTTGGCAATGCCAAGTCTTCAATCGGCGCGCGCGGCTCCAATACGATGCGAAGCGACTTCCCCTCCTGCTCCATATGCTGATACAAGGTATGGATAAAAGTAAGGAAGTTGTCCCAGTCTTTCTCGTCAATTCTCTCGTAATCGATTTCTAAACCATGAAAGCCATTTTGGATCACGGCATTCTTAATCTCCATAATGTGCTTGGTACGGCTTGCATCTGTCGCCATGAGCCGGCTGACAATCGACGGGTCCTTTTGAACCTGCGTACCATCACTGTTAAGACGATCATTCACAATGGTCAAATCGAGATCGACATAGCTGCCCTGCTTCGATGCTTCCTTGATTTCCGGCATCGCCTTGGTCATGCGGTCAGTAAAGTGCAGCTTGTCGTTTTCATCAAAATACGCCGCGAAGACTTGCACACTGGACAGGCCATCTGTCATCCTGCGGAAATCCTCCAAACCGGATTCCCACTGCCAGTCTACCACCCACGCAGACAGTTCTGTCGTGTTGTCGGCTGCACCTACACTCTCCAAGCCATCGGTATCATTCCATTTCATCATGAACCACACGAGGGTGATACACACTACTATCAGAAGAGCAGTCAAAATGATCGATCGTTTCTTGATGTTTGACACCTTACACTGATCCCCCTTGTTTCGGATTTAAAAGGTGTCGATGACCCAGTCCATTGCGGCAGAAATAGCTTTCTTGATCGAACTGACGACTCCTGCTAGCCCTGTCTGCACATTACTGAACAGCATCTGCTGCTCGCCATTTGGTTGCACCAGAGACCCAATCTGTACGTCCGCAAACACTCCGTCATAAATGTCGTCTTTTTTGTTCACTTCACTATAGGCCGCTTCCAATGCAACACCACCGCTACTAATGCTCGGGTCGATCTGTTGCTGATCCATGAGCGGTGTTTTATCCACGGAAACACTGAGACGTTCTCCTTGAACAGTGATCTCGAGTTGACGCGCATTTTTAATGTTAATCGGGTATTTTTCCAGCTCCGGAGCACCTGACTCACCTTGCTCTCTCGTATAAACAGAGGCACGGTCAAAGGTCAAATCTTCTGGATTCCAAATCACTTGGCTCAATTCCGTCTTGAAAAGCTCCTGAACTGCTCCTTTTTCCTTCTTCTGCACGACGCGCAGCTCATTATCATGCAGGACGACCCGTACAAAGCTGTCTTTTTCCCGATCATTTCGCAAATAAATGGACTGCTTGCCGATTACATTCCCTTCCAATTTGGCAGAAAGCTTGATATCCTTCTGACTGTCGCTGTTTTTTAAATATAACATGCCAGAGCCGGCAGCTGGAGAGGTCAGGACGATCTTGTCCTCCATAAATTGCGCGGCGCCTCCGAGACGGTCCCACTCTTTGACCTGCTCTTCATCGCCGCGAACGAAGCGAATCTTCTCGTCGGTGTCTTTTTGGATGCGCATCAACAAATGATTCGTGTACCAGTAAGGCTCTGGCTGCACGCGGGTCAGGTTGTACAGATCACCCTCGCTATCGTTGTAGGCGGTTCCTTCCCGGTTAAAGTGCATCGTAAAATACTTTTTGATATTCGCGTCGTTCGCATCCGCTACCAGGCGATTCATGCCGCCATATAAGGTGTTTGCATGCATGATCATATAGGCACCCGGGACAAAGCCCAATCGATCCATATACGTATCATTCATCAGCTTGTAGTCTTCGTTTATTCTCGCTTCCATCTTGCTTCTGTCTTCAATCGGGATCATATTGCTGTCACGGATAAAGTCCATCAAGTAGTGGTTATAGTAACCCACCTTTGTTTTATTCGTTAATTCACTCTCATCCTTCACACCGATAAAATTGCCCTGATCATCAAACACATTGATATACGTCAACCGATAGCCGTTGGAACCGAGCTCCCAGAAGCCATTTTCCCTCATTTTTTTCATGTCTTCCGGTTGCAGGAATTTGTTCTCGCTGTTCCCCATCTTGTTGCCGTAAGACAATGCCGTTGCTTTGAAGTTGTACTTCTCCAAAAGAGGCTGGGCAAACAAGCTCGAATCGTTGCGGCCATCTTCAAAGGCTAAAAACAGTGCCTTGTCAGGAAGTGGCTTCTTTTTCTTGTAAAAGTCCAAGATATCTTGTTGCGAGATCGTTTGATAACCCTGGTCATACAACGCTTGAAGCTGTTCATCTAATTGCTTCTTGGCTACCAGCTTTGGTGTACCCGAACGCCCCACGCCAAAATAGGAGATGGCGATAAAGCCTTTTTCACTCGTCCAGTTCGCTTTATTCGGTTCCTCGTACTTCTTCCAATCAAATACGGCATTGAATAACATGACACCCAAGACGACTAAGATAGCGACTTGGATCAGCGTCTTGATGAATTTATTGCGATCTTTTTTCTGATAGTCCAAGACATCGCTCGTCTTTTTCCCCATAACTCCTGACACCCTCACTCCCTTTGTCTTTCCCTCTTAAAATGGCAGCCCAAAGCCTTTTTTGTTCTTTTTTCGGGCTTCTTTTTTCAATCTGGCTTCGACGTCCTGCGGCGTTTCTCGCGTACCCCAAGTAGATTTCCAGAACGTCACCCAAGCCACAGGCATCTGCCATAACAGCACCAGCTCATAAAACACACAAAAGACAATCCCGAAAACCCACAGCTTGCTTCTACGGAAAAACAGATGGGCCAAGCTCATTAAGAGCGCCATCAGCAGTAAGCCCATTAAAAACGTACCCGGGAAAATTTGATGAACGAGCGGAACGTATACGAGGTTATATAGTACGATGACGGGAGCAGCGATAGGAACAATCAGACCAATGTAAAAGAAAATCGCCATAAAAGGCTCCTTGCGCCAAATAAAGCCGCTGGCACGCAAAGATTCCCTCAACCACGAACGCTTCCAGCGCATCTGCTGCTTCAAAAATACATTCATGTCTGACGGCACAATCGTCGAGCAAATCGCAGAATCCTGATAGCCTGTCCGATGTGTTCGCAAAATAAAGTTGGTCATGCTTCGGTCATCGCCAAAAGTGGCAGGCTGCCCGAGAAACTTCTGATTCAGCCACGCTTCAGAATGCTGCAAAATCAATTCCTTACGATAGCAAGACAACGGCCCAGACAAGCAAGTGACACTGTCAAACCATGACTCAGCCGCTTTCATGATGCGAAAAGCAATGTAGTAACGAACCGTTTGCAGCTTGGTGATCGCGTTGGTGAACTTGTTTTCCACATCCGTACGCCCTGCGACACCACCCATTTTCGGGTCTTGGAAAGGCTGTACGAGGTTGCGAATCGCAGTCGGTTCCAAAAAGCTGTCCGAATCAACGAAGACAACCAAATCGTGCTTTGCCATTTCCACACCTTTTACCAAAGCGACCCGTTTCCCACCGTTTTCCGGAAGAATGTGCATCTTCACGCGTTCGCGGGTCATATAGCGCTCGGCCTCGTTATGAATCATATCGATGACCTTTTGAATCTCCTCTGCTGATCGATCCGTCGAGCGGTCATCTACCACGATGACCTCCAGCTTATCAATCGGGTAGTTCTGATTCACACAACTCAAAATCGTCCGGTGAATCCACTGCTCTTCGTTGAAGCACGGAATAATGATGCTCACGCCCGGTGTATAGTCCAGATTGACGGGAACCTCCCGATACAGAGCACCGAATAAATACCGTGTCAGCAAAAAGGCAGCGGCAATTAAGCTGTACAAATACAAGTAAATGTTGTATTTGAAATAAATCACGCTCTCCGCGCGCATGAGCACGATAAACATCGCAGCGACAAACAGAGAAGCACTTGCGATATAAATGGCGTATCCCCAGCGCTTTTTGCGAAAATACTCGGTTAGCGGCTTAGAAAACTCGAAGGCGAGCATGAACTTCTGACGCCCGTCCTCTTCCTGTGTAAACAAGCGAATGACAGTTGCATCCAGCTTCACCGTTGACTCATAGCCTTCTGGCATTGTACCTGGCGGGATTGTGCAATGGATCATAAACACTTGGCCCACCTGGATGTCTTCCCTCTCCGAATCTAGTTCAACTAATAGGCCAGTCGAAGAAATATCGACGGCTCTGGCCTTGATTCCATCCTTGACCCGATGTTTCTTGGTCAGTAGCGTCACCGGGAAATCCGCCATATAGCGCAAACTCAGCATCCGAATACGATTCAGGTATTCCGGGTCCTCCAGCTTTTCTGGCTCATTCGTATCTTTAGCACCGCGGCGGTCCACTTGGACACGAATTTTCTCCGGGTCTGGCACATTCGATAGCACGCGCCTCTCCGTTTTGGAAACCGTAAGTACCTCTTCGATTTTCTCTTTCTTTTTAGGCTTTATTTTCTCTATCAACTGTTTCATCACTGTCGCTCTCTCCCCTCCACTGCCTACAAGCTCCAGTAATGAAATCCACTGTTTTCAAAGTCAGCTTTGGAATAAATCTCTTTTATGTCGATCATGATTTTGACTTCATTCTTGCCGTACATCGCAGCATAATCAGCGACTTCCATCTGGGCAAAGGCAGCATGCGGTACCGCTACAACCACAATGTCCAAGTCGTGGAGAGTCTCCATCTCTGACAGCTCGATGCCGTATTCCTCGTATGCCTCTCGAGGATTTACCATCGGATCTACGACCAGTGGGTTGATCCCGTACTCTCTCAGTTCCTCGATGATATCCGTCACCTTGGTATTTCTGATATCCGCACAATCCTCTTTGTAGGACAGTCCGAGTATGCCAATCCGTACATCCTTGAGATCGAGCTTCGAACGAACAGCCATTTTAATGATTTGTTGGGCGACATATTTCCCCATGCCATCGTTAATGTGTCTGGCGGCCAAAATAATGCGGGAGCGATAGCCGCTGTCTTCTGCTTTGTACGTTAAATAGTAAGGATCGATACCGATGCAATGCCCGCCGACCAAGCCCGGTGAAAAAGGGAGGAAGTTCCACTTGGTTCCTGCCGCTTGCAATACTGCTTTTGTCGGAATATCCATCTGATTGAACAGCATCGCCAGCTCATTCATAAACGCAATATTGACATCCCGTTGCGCATTTTCAATGACTTTTGCCGCTTCTGCTACCTTGATGCTTTCCGCTCGATAAACGCCTGCCTTGATCACGAGCTCGTATACGCTTGCTACGATTCCCAGTGTTTCTTCATCCATCCCTGATACGATCTTGACGATGTTTTCCAAGCGATTTACCTTGTCTCCCGGGTTGATGCGTTCAGGTGAATATCCGATCTTGAAGTCTATGCCACACCGCAAGCCGGATTCCGCCTCCAGGATTGGCAAGCAAACATCTTCGGTTGCACCAGGATAAACAGTCGATTCAAATACGACGATTGCCCCTTTTCTCAACTGTCTGCCCACCATGCGGGATGCGCTTTCTACATATTTCAGGTCGGGGACATTCCCACTTTTGACTGGGGTAGGCACTGCCACGATAAAAAATCGCGCTTCCTGTAATCTATTTTCATCTGAAGTGAATTCAATAACAGTTTCACTCGTCAGCTCCTGATCCACGTCAACATCATGAAAGTTTCCCTTTTGATAGGCTGCTACTTTCTCTTTGTTTACATCGAATCCAATCACAGAAGTACGTTTGGATAGTGCCATCGCAATCGGCAAGCCTACGTACCCAAGACCGACGACAGCAATTCTTTCTTTCCTCTCCACAATCCCTTCGTACAAATTCATAAGCTGGCTCCCTCTCCCTATTGTTTTTGGCTTTATTGGCCAAACATCTCTGTCATGGGTACAAGCGTGTATCCTTTGCTTCTAAGCTGGTCAATTACGATTGGTAGTGCCTCGATTGTGTGAATGTCATCGAGCATGTGCAGTAGAATCACGCTTCCACTCCGCGTCTGCTCCATAATTGCTTTGACGATATCGTCCGCACTCCGTTTCTTGTCGTAATCGGACGGCGTCACATCATAAATCGTAATGTCCTCGTAGCCCGTCGCTGCAATCGCCTTGAGTGTCTGTTCGTCAAACGCCCCAGTTGGTGGTCGGAAATACATCGTCGGCTTCTGCTGAATCGCTTCGGTTATGATCTGATGAGCTTTGACAATCTCTTTTTGCAATTCTTCCGGCGCAATTTTGGTATTCACCGGATGCGAATAGGTGTGGTTGGCTACATCATGTCCCGCTTCCGCAATCGCTCTCGCCAAGTTTGGATTTCGTTCTACACCATCTGCGCGAAGGAAAAACGAAGCCTTTACTCCTTTTTTGTCCAGGATATCGAGAATCTTCGTAACTGTTTGATCCGTACCCCAATCATCGAAGGACAAGGCGACCATCTTCTTGTCCGTTTCTTTTCGATAGATGAGATTTGGCTTGGACTCCTGATAATCCGCATTCATTTTTGCTGCATCAAAACCCGGAATTTCTTGCAGCGGCTTTCGCTCCCCGCCTTGCGCAATCAACTCGTGCAATGGGACGAATCTGTAACCGACATCAGTAGTAGCCTCTGCCAGTAGCCGGATGTTTTCTACGACAGACTTGTTCTCCTCTGTATCCATCGCGATGATGCCGCCGCGATTGATGTATTTTCTTAGGTAATGAATTTTTTGCTCCTCCGTCTCTTTTTGCCAATTGTGCAGAAACAGACTGGAGGACAATACCGCTTCTTGTCCATTGTGAGCAGCTACCAATCGAAGATCGTCGGTGTAATCGCCCGACTTCGTTCTGATATACCACGGTGTTTTGTCGGTCTCTCTCTTGATGACCTCATTAGCCAATTTGATATCTTCGTACATTTTCTCGTAAGATTGACCCTGCAAATCTGACTGGTTCAACGTGTTGTTTTCAATTTCGTGACCTCTGGCGACAATTTGTCGCGCAATGTCCGGCTCCTCAGCTACCCTCATGCCTGGCAAGAAAAAAGCTGCTTTGATGTGGTACTTGTCCAGTTCATCCAGCAGTCTTTTCATCGTGTCTTTATCTGCCATCCCATTAAAAGTAAGAGCAAGCTGTCTTTGTGTCGTATAGACCATCGACACGGCCTTGCTCTTCTCCCCTTGGTAACGCTCGATTTTTTCAGGTTTAACTGGCTGTAAGCTGTTATCCGCGCTGCTTTTACTCCCCTGAAACGGTGAACAACCTGCCAGCAATGCCACTATCGCGACAAGGGAGATCCAGTGAAAGAATCGGAACCCATTGACCCCTTTCTTATAACTAATCATGATTGTCCCCTTTTCGTGTAAGAAGTGCCCTTTGCGCATAAAAAAACGACTATTTCATCTGCGTAACAAGTAAGTGTAATCAAACACTTTTGCACAGGAATGAACATAGTCTGCCTCTACACGCTAGACTAACATAACCACATACGCCAAACAACTATGTGAAGCGGTTTCAATTATGACAATTTATGGTAATATTATGAATTGCCGACAGGACGCCATTTACAAAAAAAAGACGAGCCTCAATGGGCCCGTCATTCGCTGTTACAGTTTGATTGCGATTAATTTTAGTTCCGTTAATTCCTCGACCGCATACTTGATCCCTTCGCGGCCAAAACCACTGTCTTTCACACCGCCATACGGCATGTTGTCCACGCGGAACGTCGGAATGTCGTTGATCATCACGCCTCCGACCTCCAGCTCTTCCGCTGCGCGCATAGCCGCGTGAATGTCACTCGTATAGATGCCTGCCTGCAAGCCGAATCGGGAGTCATTTACCGCTTCAATCGCTTCGTCCATCGTCTCAAACGGTGTAACGACTACGATTGGACCGAATACCTCCTGGCAGGAGACGGCAACATGTGCGCCCACATTCGTCAGAATCGTAGGGGCAAAGAGGTTGTCACTGACAGGCTTCCCTCCAGTAACTACATGTGCGCCTGCTTCTACTGCTTCCTGTACCCATGCTCCCATGCGTTCATGATCCTTGGCGGAGATCACAGAGGACATGTCTGTCTCTTCGTTCAGCGGATCACCCAGCACGAGCTTTTCTGTGCCAGCCTTAAACTTCTCCAGGAACTCTTCGTACTTGCTCTGGTGAATATAAACCCGTTGCAGCGAGATGCACACTTGACCGCTAAAGGAGAAGGCACCCGTCACGCAACGATCAATCAACGCTTGCGTGATTTCCACGTTGTGGTCGATGATCACTGCGGAGTTGGAGCCAAGCTCCAAGGTCACGCGCTTGAGTCCCGCTTTGTTTTTCATCGCGATTCCAACCGCAGGACTTCCGGTAAACGTAATCGCGGCAATTCGGCTGTCACTGACCAGCTTTTCGCCTACGACTGCGCCTTTTCCAGGTAAAATATTGAGCGCTCCTGCTGGCAATCCCGCCTCCGCGAAAATATCGGCCAGGATCAGCGAGCTCAGCGGCGTCTGACTCGCTGGCTTCAGTACGACGGTATTTCCTGCGGCAATGGCAGGCCCGACCTTGTGTGCTACGAGATTAAATGGAAAGTTAAAAGGCGTGATCGCGCCAACTACGCCGATCGGCTTGCGTACCGTAAAAGCAAGACGTCCTTCACCACCCGGTGCTGCATCGAGCGGCACCGTCTCACCGTGGATACGCTTCGCTTCTTCTGCCGCGAACTTGTAAGTCTGGATCGTCCGAGCGATTTCTACACGACCCGTGCGAAGTGGCTTGGCGGCTTCTTGTGCGAGGATAACCGCTAGTTCCTCCTTGCGTGCTTCCATAATCGCAGCGGCCCTCTCCAGTATCAAAGCGCGCTGACTGGCTGGCATTTTTGCCATGACTTTGGCTGCTGCTTTGGCCGCCTTAATTGCCTCGTCTACGTCATGATCGGCTGCCTGAGCGATTTCAGCCACCAGCTCCCCAGAATACGGGGAGTAGAGTGGTGCGTATTCTTTTGCTTCTTTCCATTGTCCGTTGATGTAGAGATGCTTTTTCATGAGTATGGAGAACCCCCTCGGGCGTTTTAGTTCGTCACGTATTGGCTTTTCAAAACATCCGTCATAATGTCCAGTGCCTCTTCCAGTTGCTCGTCTGTAATAACTAGTGGAGACAGGAAGCGCAGTACGTTGCTGTGGACGCCAGCAGAAAGCACGATGACGCCAGACTCGTAGCAGCCTTTGGTCAAGCCAGCAACGAGCTCTTTCGCTGGTTGTTTGGTTGTTGGATCGATAAATTCTACGGCGCACATCGCACCCAGCCCGCGTACTTCTGCGATCACAGGGAAATCTTTTTGCAACGCGTGGAAATGTGCCTTGATCTTGTCCCCGATCACCTGCGCACGACCAGACAGGTCTTCGCGCTCCATTTTCTCAATGACTGCCAATGCCGCTACGCAGCCAAGCGGGCTTCCTCCATAGGTACCGCCGATCTCACCTGGGTTTGGCGCGTCCATGATTTCTGCGCGTCCCGTAACAGCAGAGATAGGCAAGCCTGCCGCGATTGATTTGGACATGGTGATGATATCTGGCTCGATACCAAAATGGGTAGAGGCAAACATCGCGCCAGTACGACCGAAGCCTGTTTGAATCTCATCGGAAATAAAGAGAATTTGATGCTTTTTACAAATGTTATAGACACCTTGAACGAAGGACACAGGCGGAACGATAAAGCCGCCTTCTCCCTGAATCGGTTCCATAATCACAGCAGCTACTTCTTCCGGTGCAACCTCAGTCAAGAGGAAGTCCTCGAACTGACGCACGCAGAATTGCGCGTACTCATCATCTGTCATGGATTCCGGCTTGTTCAGTGGATACGGGAACTGCGCTTTATACGTAGCTGGAGCGAATGGACCCATCTGGAATTTGTACGGCTTCACCTTGGATGTCAGGGACATGCCCAGGAGCGTACGACCGTGGAAGCCGCGGCTAAAGGAAATGATGCCTGGGCGTCCTGTGTATTTGCGGGCGATTTTCACCGCGTTCTCTACTGCTTCTGCCCCGCTGTTTGCGAGCATTGTCTTCTTTTCAAAGCTGCCTGGCGTGATTTGCGTCAGCTTCTCAGCCAAGGCCACATATGGCTCATACATCCCTACATGGAAGCAAGGATGAATGTATTTGTCCAGCTGTGCTTTTAGTGCCTCAACTACTTCCGGTGGGCAGTGTCCGGCATTCAATGTACCGATCGCTCCGGCAAAATCGATGTACGTATTGCCATCTACATCCGTAACCAATGCACCTGAAGCTGACTCTACAAAAACTGGGGTATTGTTGCCGACACCTTTTGGAACGAACTGCTTTCTTTTTTCAATCAAGGCCGCTCCCTTTGGACCTGGCACACCAGCAGCTACGTTTACAAATTGACGTTGTTTGGACATATCGTTTCCTCTCCTCGTTCGAGATGGTGTATTAGTTGGATTGCTTGTAAACTCAACCACGATATGTAGCAATACCTATGCCAAACGCTGGAGCTTGATGAAATCGCGTTTCCGGCACTCCAGTCACATCTAATTATTCAAAAATGAATCAAAACACCAGAATGTTCGATTCATTTTTGAATAAACGATTCATTTTTGAATTACCTGGAACGGATCCGATATTTTTGCAGCTTCCGCACGACAGAGGGCTGGCTAATTCCTAGAAACTCCGCAATCTCTCCCGTGGTCCGGCAGTGCTCAGATGCATAGCGCAGCCATTTTTCCTCTACCTGCTCCAGGGCTTCCCGAAGCGACATCTTGGAAGTAGCCAGACTCGGCTCCATGGCTGCCTGCTCTTCCCCTGCCAACCTGATTTCCGCGGGCAGATGCTGAGAAGTGATCACATCTTCGTCCGCAGTGACCACCATTCTCTCCAAGACGTTCTCCAGCTCGCGCACATTGCCCGGCCACTCGTACTGCATCAAGGCATGTGTCACGGCAGGGTCCAGACGCTTGTCCATTCCGTATCGTTCATTGAGCGAGCGCACGACGCGCTTCAGGAGAGCCGCGATATCCTCTGGCCGGTTTCGTAACGGCGGGACGTGGATCGGGACAACATTCAGTCGAAAATACAGGTCCTGCCGGAACTTCCCTTCCTTCACCATCTTTTCTAAATCGCGATTGGTAGCGGCAATCAAACGAAAATCGACGTCGCGGTACTGTGTGCTCCCAACGCGCTGCAACCGTTTTTCTTGAATCACCTTCAACAGCTTGGCCTGCAAAGTCAGCGGCAGTTCCCCCAGCTCGTCCAAGAGGAGAGTCCCTTGGTTCGCCATCTCGATAATCCCTTGCTTGCCCTGCTTGGCGGCGCCTGTAAACGAACCAGCCTCATAGCCAAACAGCTCCGATTCCAGCAAGCCCTCCGGGATCGAGCCACAGTTGATTTCCACGAATTGCCCACCCGCACGACGGCTATTGCGATGAATTTCTTTCGCGATCACATTTTTCCCGACACCCGATTCTCCGAGTATCAGGACCGTCGAATCAACAGCCGCGACTTTCTTGATGAGACGCTCAATGACTTGCATCGGCTGACTCACTGCCACGAAGCCCTCCTGGTGCTTTTCGCGCAGCTCCTCAATCTCGGTTTCAAACTGCTTGAGCTGCTCTGTCAGACCTTCGTAGCGCCGTTTCAATTCCATAATTTCAGTCAAGTCATGGGAATAGCTGATGATCGAATGCATGCTGCCATCCTCGTTCCAGACGGGAAACGCCGTCACCATCAGCTTTCGACCCCCGGGTATTTCCTGCATAATCGTCTGCTGCGTCTTGGCATCCATGACTTTTCGCGTGACAGATGGAGAAAAGACCTTCCTTTTTTCCAGCTCGATGACGTTTTTGCCCAAGAGCTCTTCCTTCCCGATGCCATATATTTCATACGACGAATCGCCAACCAGCCGGATGTAGCCCTCATGGTCCGTGATTAACAAATGATCGCGAGACGTTTCAACAATGGCCTCCAATACGCGGCTCATCCACTTCTGTGTGCTCTCTTCACTCTTCATCTCTTCGCCGCCTCTCGTAGGTTATGATTAAAAACATAACATTTACGACTATTACACGTGCCTTTCTTCATTCTAGCAGAAAATGATTTTCACAAAAAATTCATATTTGAGATTACAGTTTTTAACATTATTTCAAATAATTTTATTACATTAACGATAGAAAAAAGGGAGGCGATACCATCATTAGAATACTCTTAGTTGTTATTCTTGGGCTTTTGGCATTCGGTTTCTTTGAACTCGACATCAACATGGGAATAAACAGAAAAATTACCGTAGGCATTACAGTCATTTTGGTTTTTTGGATGTCCTATCTTCAATATAAAAATCAAAGGAAAGGCAAATGAATGAAAAGCTAGGAAGCTAGGGGAAGAACAACGACAATGTTTGAAAAATATGTAAAAATAACAGTAACAACAGTCTTGCGAGATGGAAAGGATGGTAGGAATGACACCCACAGTCGGCGACATCTATTGTGTTTTTGTCGAGAAGCTGCAAAAGTACACTGCTTGCCAGGTCACATCGATAAAAGAGCCTAGCACGAGTAAATCCAACCTCATTAGTATCCTCGAGCTGGACTGGAGCAGCGCTACACTGCCTGATGAATCAGAGCTGCACCAGATGAAGCCCTTATATTGCGACTACTTCTTCTGGAACAACAAGCTCGATCACATCTATGTTGATCCAGCGGTGCCCAAAGGCTACATAAAAGTAGGGAATGTACCACCACTCGTGACAGAAGAGACGAGGAGTTACGGCAGTTGGGGTGTCGGAGGGAGCCTATACCGTCAACACAAGTGGAATCAAATTCCCGAGGAACGTCGCAAGCAGTTTAAACAGGCCGCAAAGGATGACCAGATGATTTCGCTAGGCGGGAAGAGCCTGCGCCGATCGAATAACGTCATTCATGCCGACATCCTGCGAAGCCTATCGGACATCTCTGAATTGGAAAAGCTCCCTTGCCTGACAAGAATCTATGCAGAGGAGCCCACCGATTCCTTGCTTGCCTTTGTCAAAAGCAATCCGTTTATACTGGAGCTTCACCTGGAAAAAGCCAATGGCTCCTCTCTAGATCTGACAGGAAGCCATCTCAGTAAATTCTCTCTCCAAAACGCGGACGGGCTGGAGTCACTACATCTGAACAATGGTGTAAGAGAGCTCATACTGGGCAAGAACATTTCATCAAACCTGTTCATAGATGCCCAGCAGGATGGGCATTGGCTGACCGCTTCATTCTCAGATTCGCTGCCACTTCATCGCGGACTCGACCAGCTAGGAGGACTCAATCTGCACGATGTGACGGAGCTGGACTTACAGCCACTCGTCCAGCGGTATCCTTCGCTTCAGGACATCCGTCTGCGGGGCAAACCTGGTACCCTCAGCAATCTGGGCAGTATCCAGCACTTGAAGGAGCTACTGACGTTTACGACCTACGATCTGTTTGGCTTCACAGGGGACGAGTTCCCTTCGCCAGATCAATGTCCCAAGCTCTCCAGTCTCTGGATGACAAGCCTCCCAGCAGAAGCGGCCAAGACCATTAAAGCCGCCTACAAAAAAGAAGTGAAAAATGGGCTGGATTTGTCCATCACCAAGCCGCGCAAGCCTGAATGGCTGGCCAACAATTTGACCAATCCGTTTCGCGATTGGGATGGCAGGGAGCACATCTCAATAACCCACGCCAACAAGGCAGCCAGTCTCTATAAAAAAATGAACACCGCGATCAGTGCGCTTGAAAAGCAAAGCAACGAAGACGCGACGAATACGGAAGAAATACAAACGGCTTTGCGTTCATTGGTCAAAGAGTACACAGAGACTTTCAACAAAATGGATCGCCGGACTGGCTTTATTGAAACAGTTGAGCGGGAAGAAATTTTCGTTGTGCTCGATGAGCTGCTTCAGTCGGCACAACGGAATTTAGCTACTGCGGGAGTGGAACTAGATGTGGACCAGCTTTTTGCTATTTTTGATCAGACACGTGATTTTTGAGTGAGAAAAAAGACGCCGCCTCTCCTACAGGAAGGCGGCTTTTTGTGCTTAGACATTCTTTTTGATTACCCACGTACTCATGCAACGCTGTCCGGCTACATTCACCGTTTTGATTGGCTCTAGGAACACGCCTTGCAGTTTTTCCGTCATGCCCACCATCGTCCGTTCATTTACGAGAAAACGGGTACTTCCGTCCGGCAACAAATAACGTTCGTTCCCCAGTGGCTGTACAGCATCCTCAATCCCAATCGAGGAAGCAAGACGCATGAATAGAATGCCTCCTGGCTTCAGTACCCGCCACAGCTCCTCTAGCATCTGGCGAAAATGCTCTTCGTTTTCAGCAAAATGGAGAACCGCATTACTGATGATGAAATCAAAGCTTTCGTTTTCAAAGCCCATGCTCTCAATCGGTTCCACACGAGCGCGCTCCGCTGACCAATCCGGCGCCAGTTGCTTTGCCATTTGCTGCACTGCCTCGATAGCTTTTGCCGATTGGTCAACCGCATACACCTGATAGCCATTTCGCAAAAAGTAGACCAAATTCCGCCCCGAACCGCAACCGGCATCGAGTATCTGCATGTCCTTCGTAACCCGTCCCTTTAACAACTGATCAAACAAGTAAATATCTATATCGCCAAACTGCTCGGCCAGATTCATGTTTATCACAGCCTTTATCCGATTTTTCTTCAGTGTACCAATTCGCTTGTCATCTTCCAATCCCGCTCATCTGGAACGGATTTACAAAAATGATAGTTGACACCTCTTGATTACGTGTGTAATCTTAAAAAAAGAAACAACGACTACAAATGTAATCGAGGAGGTGTTTTCTTGGACGAGCAACCGCGAATCTCGGAGGCTGAGTGGGAGATTATGAAGGTCCTCTGGGCAAAATCACCCGCTACAGCAGCCGATGTCATCCACACCCTGCGAGACAACAAGACGTGGAAAGACAACACAATCAAAACCTTGCTCAGCCGCTTGTTACAAAAGGGTATTCTCACCTATGAGCAGGTCAATCGCGTCTACTATTACTCTCCTGTGCTCACTGAGGAAGAATGCAAGCGCCAAGAGCGACAATCCTTTTTGCAGCGCGTGTACGGCGGGGCCTTAAAGCCCATGCTGGTTCACTTTTTAAAAGAAGAAAAGCTCTCCTCCCAAGAGATTGACGAGCTGAAAAAAATCCTTTCCGAAAAGGAGAAATAAGCTGGTGGATTGGCAATGGCTCACACTCACCCTCACTCAAGCATTTACGTGGACGCTGTATAACTCCATCGAAGCCAGTCTTCTCGTGCTCCTGATCTTGCTCTGCCAGCAGCTCGGCAAAAAGCATTTCCCCGTCCGCTGGCACCACGCCGTATGGTTCCTGCTTATCTGGAAGCTCGCGGTTCCTTGGTCGATAGACAGCACAATCAGTTTGTATAACTGGCTGCCTACTTCGTCCTGGGCATCCATGCAAGAAGCGCACCCGCCTACGGAACCGATTGTTCTCACTACTGAGGCTTTGCATCCGCATGAATTTGCCCTCCAACTAGATGCCTCTCTAGCAAACGAAGCGAGCTTTTCCTGGATCAGCCTGCTTTCCCTCATCTGGATCGGCGGTATCGCCATTTTCGCTATCACCATGACTCGCAGTACATACCGATTACTCTCTCAGCTAAAAAACGAGGTCTTCGTACAGGATGAAGCTATTTTGCGCGTCTTTTCTCAATGCAAAAAACAGATGGGCATTACCAGATCCATTCCCCTGCGCATGAGTCATCAGATGACAAGCCCTGCCTTGATGGGAATCTGGCGACCGCAAATTTGGCTGCCGGAAAATCTTTTGGACAAGCTCAACGAGCATGAGCTGCGCCACATCTTTTTGCATGAGCTGGCGCATTGGAAAAGACGAGATATTCCTTTAAACAGCATCATGAGCGTGCTTCTGATCCTTAACTGGTTCAACCCGCTGTTATGGTACGCTGCTTCCCGCATGCGTCAGGATCAGGAAATGGCTTGTGATGCCTTGGCTTTGACTTATTTGCAGGAGACAGAGGTACCTCGCTATGGATACACCATGATCAAAATGCTCGAGCTGTATGCCTGTCCCAAACAGATTCGCTTCACAGCCGGGTTCTCCAGCTCCAAAAAACAGGTGAAAAGGAGAATAGAAATGATTCGTCACTTTCAAAAACGAGCGTATACATGGACCCTATCTGGTATCGTGGTCGTCTTGGCTTTAGGCGTCTTCACTTTGACCGATGCAAAAAAAGTGCTAGGGAACGAGGTCACCTTCTCTGTACCAGCAGAAGGAGAAACGAGAAGCACACCTGATCAAACCAGCCTCTCCATCATCAACAACCTGAACACTCCAGTAAAAGCGCCGCGGCGGGTAAGGTGCTCAAAGCTGAATACGATTCAAAAACAGGGAAAGGCAACCAGGTCACACTCGAGCATGAAGGCGGGTATCAAACCGTTTACTCTCATTTGGAAAAGCTGGAGGTCACCGCTGGCGCTACTGTGACCCAAGGCCAGCTCATCGGTCGGTTAGGAAGTACGGGACGCAGCACGGGACCGCATCTTGCCTTCCAGATTCTCGAAAATGGTATACCCGTTGATCCGACGAAGCACTTAGAGGATGTAAGGACACAATAGTAGAACTAATAAACCCCATCAGGGAAAAGCAACTGATGGGGTTATATTTTGAAATAAAAATAAGGAGTCTCGTCATGTCGAATCTTTTCAGGTTTCTATTAGAATTGATCCGAGTTATCATCATCTTATTTGCGGGCTTATCGTTGCTGTTTTTTGTTGAATCGAAACTGTTCTTGATAACACTGGAGGGAACTCCGTTTTTCCTGTTGTTTTTTGCGAATTTGTTGCTGATCCTTGTGTTCTACAGAAACAAGCTCCAGTTTAGCGGCTGGTATAAAGGCAAGGAGGTAAAGCGTCTATCTCCTCGAGCAACCAACGTCTTGATCGTAGTGGCACTCTTGGCATTTATATCGTCTCTTTTCCTCAAGAACAGCTGATAGGAAATTTAAATCATTACAAACCAAAATGCTCTTTCGCCAGCTCTTTATATCGTTCATCGTCAATTGTCTCTTTTGTCATGACCCCATCCACCCATTGCGTAAAGGAACTATTCGTCAACGTGATATTGCCTCTCTCCGTCAACTGCGTCAGCAAAGGGCTTTTATTAAAGGGAGACTGCTCATGCTCCGCGATAATCGTCTGAATCTCGTTTAATTCCGTTTCATCCGTCACCAGCTTATGCGAATCAAACGTATAACCGATCCTCCAGTCCGTATGCTTGTGCCGCAACTTCATTTCGAGTACATAATCGCCATACTCTGTATGCTCTTTCTTGACCCGAAACTCACCGTTGCGCGAAGAGACGGGCTCCCCGGTTAATGGAACAGGCTTCAATGGCAGGTTGGAACCGAATCCCGTATCGAGCAAATACGTTTTCCCCTCATAGGTAAGCAAAATTGTGGCATGCGTTCGGCCAATCGTGTAATACTCGCCAACGTCATGTCTGTAAACAACTCCGCGAATCAGCTGGGCGTCAAAGCCATTTTCCAGCAAGAAGAAATACAGTATCGGATTGAGTTCGTAGCAAAGGCCGCCTTCGTTTTTGACCAATATCTTCTCCATGATGGATTGTCTAGAGATTACCCTTGTTCGCTCATCCACAATGCACAGGTTTTCAAAAGGAATCGCCAATGCTGTCAGATCAAGCAGACGATCCAATGTATCGAAGGTAATCGCTTCATTTTCTGGCATACTGATTCTTTTTCGAAATAAGGCATTCAGCTCACTCATGCTTCTTCCCCCTAAATAGGTTCTCCCTCAAGTATACGCCAAGCTCCAGCACGATTTCTTTATATACCGAGCAGCTTTAGCTTCCGATACAAGGTGCGTAGCCCAATCCCGAGTTCTTCTGCCACCCGCTGCTTTCCTTTCAAATCACTGCCGTGCTTTTGCAACGAAGCGCGAATTGCGTCCGCTTGTGCATCGGCGACCCTTGCTTTGATAGCTGGACCTGAATACGCAGGAGCCATGAGAGGACGAGCACGAAGGCGCGGAGGTAAGCTGTCGACAGTCAGTACCGTGTCTTGCTCCATGTTCATGGCGTACTCGATGGCGTTTTCCAACTCCCGCACATTGCCCGGCCAGTGATAGTGCGTGAGCAGGTTGATCGCCTCTCGTGCTATTCCGAAGAAGGTGCGTCCTGCTTGCTCTCCGTACTTCTCCATAAATGAAACTGCCAAGAGCTCGATGTCTTCCTTGCGCTCTGCGAGTGACGGGACGTGTATCGGAATGACGTTCAACCGATAGTACAAGTCGGCACGAAACGCTTTTTTCTCCACGAGTTCCTCCAGGTTCTGGTTCGTCGCCGCGATGATTCGTACATTGATGGGAAACGACCGCGTACCGCCGATGCGTTCCACGACCTTTTCCTGCAAGACGCGCAGCAGCTTTGCCTGCAATGAGAGTGGCATATCACCGATTTCATCCAGAAAAAGCGTACCTCCCTCTGCCATTTCGAACCGCCCTGGCTTTCCTCCCTTTTTGGCACCGGTAAACGCGCCGTCCTCGTAACCGAACAATTCGCTTTCGAACAGATTTTCCGGAATGCTGGCGCAATTGATCGCGACAAACGGATAGTACGCTCGCTTGCTTGCCTCGTGAATCGCTTTTGCCAGATGTCCTTTGCCTGTCCCTGTTTCGCCGGTAATTAGTACCGTAGAGCTGCTGTTACCGATTTTCATCGCCATTTCTTTGACCTGTTTGATAGCTGGGCTATTTCCTACGATTTGAGCTAGGCTATCCGCTTTGCCAGACGAACGGATCCCTTGATGATCCATCAAACACGGAACAGTTAGCGCTCTCCTCTGCACACGAAGCACGCCGCCAATGAGCTGATTGTTGACGATGATAGGCGTGGCCTCGGTGGGAGCATCCAGCTTGTCAACGAGACAATTGGCGATCGGCAAGGAATGCGCAGCCATCCCGGATAATGACGGCAGTAGCATCCGTGAAACCTCCGCTGGCAGCAGTTCATGCTGGGTCAGCAGTCTACGCGCGCTGGCATTCGTGTGAATGACATTGCCACTTCGGTCAAAGGTGAAATACGCATCGGCAACGGTATCGAGAGCTCCCTCCAACAGTCGCATAGAGTCATCAGACGATTCGATCTGTCTCGTCGCATGGGACTGGACAATCGCCGTAATCATCTCGCTAACCTCTGTCAGGATTTGCTGGTATCTCTCTGTATGCTTGGATAGGCGATTTTGACCTTCCTTCGTAAAGGATGTGAGGGAAACGACCCCGATTGCATGATTGGCTACCTTAATAGAAGAGAGCAGCTCTACTTTGGCGGGGCAGCTGTCGAGAAAGCGGCATCCTTTACACATATCCATGGAGCCGGGTTTGTCTACCACGTACTGACCTTTTGCCAACACGAATTCAATCGAGGGCACATGCACATTTTCGCCTTTTTGTTTCAAGTAGCGCTCCGTACTCACGACCAATAGGCCGCGCTCATTAATCACCGCAGCATCCACGCTCAATATATCTGAAATGCTTGTAATGACCTTTTCGATGGCTGGTTTGTACAGATCCAACGAAACCATGGATATCCTCCCTGTTGATTGTCCTTGCTCTCCATTTTACGAAATATTTAGATAGTTCACAAACATTTTACCACTGATGTTTGCCAATAATGACAACTCATTGCCATTTTTGTCACCGCCAGGACGGTACGAAACACAGTCGGAGCCTCGTAGAATCAGCTTTTTTTGCGATCAGGCAAGGACCATGTCACTCGGCGTGGTTCATTCCGCTCTTGGCACAGTGATTGCATTATAAACTTTTCATCTAGGGGGAGTGATCAACCATGGTAAACACGAACGAGGTATTCCATTTGCAAGGAAAGGTAGCCTTGGTGACAGGCGCTGCTTCCGGTATCGGACTTGCAACAGCGAAACGACTGGCCCAATTCGGAGTAAGCGTCATGCTGCTTGATATCAACGAGGAGCTCGGGGAAAAGGCGGCACAAGAAATCGTAGCAGAGGGCGGGTCAGCCCGTTATTTTACATGCAATGTAGTTTCCCAACAGGATTGTCGTGAAGTAACGCAAGCGATCGAGGAAGCGTACGGTCGCATCGATATTTTATTCAACAACGCAGGCGTGATTAGAAGAAAGACGGTCGTCGAGCTGGAAGAAGATGATTGGGATCTGGTCGTCGATGTCTCCTTGAAGGGGGCTTACAACCTCTCGAAATTCGTCATTCCGGTCATGGCAAAAACAGGCGGAGGCAGCATCATTAACACTGGCTCTGGCTGGGGCATCAAGGGCGGCGACAAGGCTGCGGCCTACTGCGCGGCAAAAGCTGGCGTCGTCAACCTGACGCGGGCAATGGCGATTGACCACGGTCCGGAAAATATCCGTGTGAATTGCGTATCACCCGGTGATACCGACACACCTCTGTTGCGTGAAGAAGCGCGCCAGCTGGAAAAGGAAGAAGGGGCATTCCTCGTCTCCTCCGCCCAAGGACGTCCGCTAGAGCGTCTCGGTTCTCCGCAAGATATTGCCAATGCTGTCCTGTTCTTTGCCAGCGACCTGTCATCCTGGGTGACGGGTTCCGTACTGGTCGTCGACGGCGGCGGTTTGGCTTAATTTATCATCATTGAGACTGAATATTCCAACGAAGAAATGGAGGAACCATGAGATGAGCGTACAGCGTTATGCCCACCCGTATATTCCGAATTCTGCACCTGAAGTCAAAGAGAAAATGCTTAGCGAAATCGGCTTTTCCAGCATCGAGGATATCTATGCGGACATTCCCGGAGAGCTACGCCTACAAGAAAAAATGAACATCCCGAAAGCTTTGACCGAGTACGAGCTGGAGCGCCACGTCAACCAGCTGATGAACAAAAACCAAACCACAAAAGAAAATATCAGCTTCCTCGGCGCAGGCTGCTGGCCGCATTTTGTTCCGGCTGTCTGTGATGAAATCAACTCCCGCGCGGAGTTTCTGACGGCGTATGCTGGAGAGCCTTACGAAGACAAGGGGCGCTTTCAGGCGTTGTTCGAGTACCAAAGCCTCGTAGCTGAGCTGGTCGATATGGATGTCGTGAACGTTCCGACCTTTGACTGGGCACAGGCTGCTTCTACTGCTCTGCGCATGGCAGCACGTATCACCAAACGCACAGAGCTACTTGTCTCGAAAAATATCCATCCTGACAAGCTTTTGATCATCAAAAATTATACGTCTCCTGATCTTACCGTCACCTTGATCGATTTTGAGAACGAAACAGGCCGTCTTGACCTGAATGATTTAAAAGCAAAGCTCAGTGTAGCTACAGCAGCAGTTTACTTCGAAAACCCGACCTTCCTCGGCTCCGTGGAAGGAAACGGACAGATGATCGCGGACTTAGCTCACGCCGCTGGTGCCATTTGCGTAGTCGGCGTCGATCCCATCTCTCTCGGCGTCATGGAATCTCCGGCGAATTATGACGCGGACATCGTATGCGGAGATTTGCAGCCGCTTGGCGTACATATGCATTACGGTGGTGGGCAATCCGGCTTTATCGCGACGCATGACGATCCGACCTTCGTCATGGAATATCCGTCCCGCCTGTTTGGAATCGCTCCGACAGAGGTAGAAGGCGAATACGGCTTCGGAGATGTCGCGTACGACCGCACCTCTTTTGCCAAACGTGAAAAAGGCAAGGAGTCCGTCGGAACACAAACCGCGCTATGGGGCATTACCGCAGGTGTGTACTTGGCGACGATGGGTCCTGTAGGCATGGAAGAAGTCGGGCAAGGCATCATGCAACGCTCCCAATACGCCGCCAAACAGCTCTCTTCCATTCCCGGGGTCGAGGCCAAATTCGCCGCTCCTTTCTTCAAGGAGTTCGTGATCGACTTCTCGCAAACAGGCAAAGCCGTCAGAGACATCAACGCTGCGCTTCTCGCCAAAGGAATCTTCGGCGGAGTTGATTTGACTGAACACTTCCCTGAATTGGGGCAATGTGCGCTCTACTGCGTCACGGAGGTTCATACCCAGGAGGATATTGATACGCTCGTTTCTGCAATAAAAAACATCGTGTAAAAGGAGGAAATCGACCATGAAAACATCCGAAGGAACCATCGACAAAATGAAACGGATTCCGAGAGACCATAAGGTACGCCGCTTCCACCAAGCGAAGTGGGATGAGCCTGTCATTTTCGAGCTGAGCCAGCCCGGTGAGCGTGGCGTCGAGGTACCACCCGTCGAGCCACAAATCGTGGAGACCGTAGGCGATGGCATCTCTCAGCTCCCAGACAGCCTGCGCCGGAAAAAACGGCCGAATCTTCCCGAGATCAGTCAGTACCGCGTGATCCGTCATTACTCCCGCATTTCGCAGGAGGTTCTGGGGTCGGATTTCAACGTAGAGATCGGGCAAGGCACCTGCACGATGAAATACTCCCCGAAAATCAATGAACGCTTCGTGCGCTCGCCGAAAATGGCGGAGCTGCATCCGCTGCAGGACGAGTCCACTGTCCAAGGAATGCTGGAGATGACTTATCAGCTCGATCTGTACCTGCGCGAGATTTCGGGAATGGACAAATTCTCGTTCCAACCGGGTAGCGGCACACAGGCGTTGTTTACCCAAGCCTCTATCGTGCGCAAATACCACGAATCTCGCGGCGAAGGAGAACAGCGCAACGAGTTTATTACCACCCATTTTTCCCACCCGTCCCAAGCAGCGACGGCCGCAGTCAAAGGCTTCAAAATCATTTATGTACCTGCCGACAAAAACGGCTACCCTGATCTGGAAGCGCTAAAGGGCCTTGTCTCGGAGCGCACCGCTGCCTTTGCCGTAGCAAATCCAGAGGATACAGGCATTTACAACTCGCGCATCAAGGAGTTCACAGACGTCGTTCACGCCGCAGGGGGGCTGTGCTGCTACGACCAAGCAAACGCAAACGGCTTGCTCGGCATTACCCGCGCGCTGGAAGCAGGTTTTGACATGTGCTTCTTCAACCTGCACAAAACTTTTTCCGTCCCACACGCTTGCGGTGGACCTGCAACAGGTGCCATCGGGGTCACTGCTGAGCTTGCGCCATTCCTGCCAGGACCGATCGTAGACTTCGACGGAGAGCGTTATTTCTATAAGCGTGATTTGAAAAACAGCATCGGGAAAGTCCGCAGCTTTTACGGTGTACCACCTGCTGTTCTGCGCTCCTACGCTTGGGTCCGTGCACTTGGTGCTGACGGCTTGAAAGAAGTTGCCGAAATCGCTTGCCTCAACAACAACTATCTCTATCACAAAATCCTGCAAATCCGCGGTGCGAGCGCGCCCTATATACAAGGCCGACGTCTGGAGCAGGTTCGCTATAGCTGGCAGCAGCTAAAAGAAGACACGGGCGTCACGACATACGATGTTCAGCGCCGCATGGTCGACTTTGCCCACCATTACTGGACCAGTCACCACCCTTACGTCGTGCCAGAGCCGTTCACACTGGAACCAACAGAGTCCTATTCCATGGCGGAGCTCGACGAATACGTTGCGGCACTGACCCATATTTCACAGGAAGCCTATGAGAATCCGGAGATCGTCAAAACAGCGCCACACAATAGTACAGGTCACCGTGTCCTGGAGTCCGTACTCGATGATCCTGATCAATGGTGCATTACATGGAGAGCTTATTTGAAAAAGACGGCACAAGGATAAAAAGAAAGAAACGCCAGCACAGATACGACAAGTGCTGGCGTTTTTTTCGTTGTGGAAGTTCATTTTAGAACTGATTCGGGAACTGCTTAATGATGCCTGCTGTTAGCACATCCGCCAATGAGATGATGTGATCCTCACCTTTGTCAAACGTTTCAACGTCTGCTGCCCAGTCCTTTTTCAATCTCGCTTGGAGATTTCCGGTGAGCAGCTCCAGATGTTTGTACATAAAGTCCTTTAGTTCCTTTTCGGTCCAGTTGGGATTCGCGCTGCTTAAAAACTTGGCGATATTATCTGCGTTCCGGTACCAATCTTTATTTAATTTTGCCACACTCGCCTGATCACCATTTTTCGCAGCATCAATAATTTTGCCCGCAATGACGATATGCTCCGTGAGAAGCTTGCCAAGCTTGTTGCCTGCTTCCTCTCCATAGTAAGGCTTAATCGCATTCCCGATATCCGTCTGGTTTTTCAAAAGACGCGCCAGTACCTTGTCTTTGTCTTCCAGTCCCGCCAAAGCGCTGACCATATAACTCCTCGTCCATAGAATATGGTCGATCCAGAGCTTTCTCATATCGCCCTGCAATTTGACTTCTTTCGGCTTTATGCATTCCTGTTGCTGGCCGCTTCCTTGTAATTCCTTGGCTACAGCCATCACCGGTACGCCTAGCAAAGCAAGGCAAATCATCAGCATTGTTGCTTTCCTGAATATGGAAGTCATTTATTCCTTCTCCTTCTTTTGGTATGTAGGGAATCCCGCTGTTATTTTGAGCAAATTTGGCTTTTTCATTCGTCAAACATCTCAATCCTGTAAATTGACACTCTTTGCAAGCATCCTTATAGTTGTCTTATCAACAGTTGCACTGACTGCCTAACCTAGGAGGTTTCGCAATGAAATTAGATGAGTATATCGGCGTCATCGTGAAACGAACGGATTTAAAACTGAACAACTATTATCAAAAAGTATGCAATCCGTATAACATCACCATCGATCAGTGGATGATTTTTGTCGTGTTATGGGAAGAAGAAGGACTGACCCAGAACGAGTTGGCAGAACGCACCTACAAGGATAAAACGAATATCGCGCGGATGCTCTTTCTCATGGAAGAAAGAGGGTTCATTCATCGCGAAACAGATAAAAAGGATCGCCGCTCCCTTCGTGTCTATCTGACGGAAAAAGGGCGACTTTTAAAAGATGAGGTCCTTCCTCCCTCCATTGAGGCTTACGAGAAAACCATTGCAGGATTGACCGAAGAAGAAGTGAACCAATTTCGAAGAACACTCAATATCATTTATGAGAACGTGAAAAACTTCTAAAAACAAAAAATGTTGCGGGATGCCATTTTTTGTATATAATTAGTTGTTATAACAACAGTTTTTATAGCAACTTTCAAAGCAGATTATATACAAAAAGGAGTGATAATAATGAGCACAGAAGGGATTTGGAGCACGCATTACCGAGCGTTGACGATTGGTATTATTCTTGTGGTGACTGCTACAGCATTTGAAGGCTTGGCTGTCACGACAATCGCCCCCGGTCTTTCCCGAGAGCTACAGGGTGAGGATCTTTACGGGTGGGTATTCAGTGCTTATTTGTTGGCTCAGCTGATTGGAACCGTCGTCACAGGTCAATTTGTCGATAGAAAAGGGCCTGCCCAGCCTTTCATTGTCACAATCGTGCTCTTTGCTTTTGGCATTGTAGTTGCTGCAATTGCGCCAGATATGCTTACTTTACTGCTTGGGCGAGTCATGCAAGGATTCGGAGCCGGTGCCTTGGTCAATTGCGTGTATACCATGATTACTTTGCGTTACCCCGATTCCCTTCGCCCTCAGATTCTTGCTGTCTTCTCCAGCGCTTATATCCTTCCAGGCCTATTCGGACCGTATGTCGCCGGGATTATTGCGGAGCAGTTGTCGTGGAGATATGTCTTCTGGTTGATCCTTCCCTTTATCTTTCTGTCTGCACTCTTAACCACCCCCTCTTTCCGAGGCTTACAGCCGCCAAAAGCAAGCGCGGCAAACAATCGTAGTCTTCTTCTTCCTTTTTTCTTGGCCCTAGGGACTGGTGCCTTGCTTTTTGGGATGGGAAAAATCCCCTCTATCTACGGTATCCTGCTATCCATCGCGGGCTTGCTCACCCTCAGTGTCCCATTGTATAAGCTGATGCCGAAAGGAACGCTCCTCGCACGCTCAGGCTTACCTGCTGTCATCGCATCTCGGGGTCTTTTTGTTGCTGCCTATTACGGCACACAAACGTATCTCGTCCTTGGACTCACTTCGATTTTAGGTTTAACCGCCGACAAGGCAGGTCTAGCTGTTGCCTCCGCAGCAATCAGTTGGTCGCTGGCAGCCAATGTACAAGCAAAGCTGGACAAAAGAGACCAAGGCGCCGGTCGAAAAAAACGAATTATTATAGGTCTTGTCATCATGCTCATCGGAGTCGCATGCACCGTACCGCTGATGTTGATTCAACAAGACCTTTTCGGTATCGTGGTCGCGATTTTTAGCCAGATCATTATGGGCTTCGGAATCGGTTTGGCTCACCCGACAAGCGGTGCGATTGCGTTTTCTCTTGCAAAACCTGGTGAGGAAGGAAAAGTATCTGCTGAAATATCTATCGCGGATACGTTCACACCAGCGATTGTCATTGGGATGGGAGGAGCCATCGTATCTGTGATGACTGCTTTTGAGTTTTCACTTTCTGTTGGGATTACCGTATCCCTGCTCCTTCAGACGTTCATCGTCCTACTGGGGCTGGCGTCTGCTGCCCGACTGGCAACACGTTCCGTACCTGTTCAAGAAAAAAGGACACCTTAAAAAGGTGTCCTTTACCCAATGATCTTGGTCTTTTTCGCATTCTCCATCGACTTTTCAATAAGTCCGCTCAACGGACGCTTCAGCGCGAGCGCCACAAACAGGCTGATACCGATAAAGCCGAATAGTACGAGTATATCCCGAATCGCCGTTTCCCAGAGGATGCCGCCCACCCCTTCACGTAACAGGCTGATCGCATACGTAAACGGCATGTATGGGTTCAGCGCTTGGAAAAACGGTGAAGTCATGCTGATCGGGAACGTACCGCCCGAGCTGGAGAATTGAAATACCATGAAGATGATCGCTATGCCTTTACCCACGTTGCCGAAAACGGACACCAGCGTGTAGGTAATCGTGACGAACACCAGGCTGACCAGCATACCGAATAACACAAACGGAGCTTTATTCGCTACATAGGCCCCGAGGATGTAAATATCACCGAGCGTGACGAACAACGCCTGGAGCAGCCCGATTGTCACAAACGTTCCCAAGCGGCCGAGGTACAACTGATACGGCTTGTATACTCCGCCTGGATTTTCCGCATTCGGCTTCAGCAGAGAAATCAACAAGGTCGCACCTACCCACAGAGACAGCACACCGTAAAACGGCGACATGGCCGAACCATAATTCGGAATCGGGTATAGGCGGTTTTCCTTGATCTGCACGGGACTTGCGAGGAATTCGCTCTCTTTTTTAATGTCGCCGCGCAATAGCTTGGCAAGTTCGGCGAAGTTGTTGTTCGCCTCGACTTCTCTCAGCTTGTCAGCCGCCTGCCCAATGGCACTCTCCAGCTTGGGCAAATCGTCGCGAACCAATGCGGCAACTCTGTGGACTCCTGCCTCCACCTCCGGGAGCTTGTAGCGCACAAAATCAGCCAGCTTGGTCAAATCCGCCTCCGCTTTGGGCAGATCGTTCTGAACGAATGCCGCTGCCTCGTCGAGCTTTTTCCCGATAGTAGGAAGATTCCCTTTCAAGAACGGAGCTGCTACGCGAATAGCATTTGCAAAAGCATCCGATTTGCTTCTGAGCGTTTGCGCGAGCTCGTGGACTTGTGCCCGTATTTGCGGCATCTCCTGCTGGATTCGTTTCAATTCTGCCAATCCCAGCTCCAAGCCCGTCTTTGTCTCTTGGAGAATCGCTTCGATATCCGGAAGTTTTTCTTGGGCCTTATGCAGTAAATCGGCAGAGTCTCCTGTGATTACCTTTAGCCTTTCAATGCCCTCGGATATTTTCGGGACGATTTCGCTATCGTAACGGGACAGGATGTCTCCCAATTCCGCGCTGGTGTTTTTCGAGAGCTGATTCAGGCTCTCCACCAAATCTTTCGCAGGCTGCTTGCCGTTTTCCAACGCGCTTGCAATCATGCCGAGAACCTCGATTTGCCGGTTCATTCTGTTCTCAATCGTGCGCAGCCTCTCTGCGAACTGACTCAATGGCTGTCCAGGAATATAACTGTTTACTTTCTCTACAAGCGATGCGGTATGCCCTAAAACATTCGCGGCTCTGGCTAACCTGTCTTTCACGGCATTTACCTCGCTCGCAGTAGGCAGACGATCCGGATTGATTTGCAACAGTCTGTCCGTGAGTTGTGTGAGCGCATCCGAGGCTTGCTGGGCTAAGATGAGATTTTGCTTGATCACCGGTGCAATCGTTTCAAAAGCGCCGTCATGCTTCGTAAAAAAGTCATTGAGCTGATCGGCAACAGCCGCGCCCTTATCAGTCAGATCAGCGATACGCGGCAACGCATCTTGAGCAGCCGAAACGATCTCAATGGCCTGACTCGCTTTTTCTGTGGCCGTAGTCACTGCGTTTGCGACTTTATCGAAATTTTGATCCAGCTCTTCAATTCGTCCGACGGCTTGCTCAATCACCGGCAGCTTATCTTCCATCGCGATAATGACAGATGCCGCTTCATTGATTTTCGGCCAATTTTGCTGAATTTTGAGCACGGCCTGCCCAGCTTGATTGATTTCGGGGATTCTTTTTTCCACTTCTAGAATGATCTGCGCTTTCTCGTGAATCTCGGGAAGTTTCTTCTCAATCTCCAACACTTTTTGCCCTGCGGCACGAATCTCGGGAAGACTTTTTTCCAGTTGGAAAACGCCACTCTCAATTTTGCGGATGGTCGGCAATTGCTCTTCAATTTTAATGCCGATCTCTGTAAGCTTCGTCAGCAAGGCTTCACTGACACTTTCCGTAAAACTCTCGTTGATCTGCTTGGCAATCGCTGAAACACCTGACGAAGTGATTTTGGGTGCGACGGCGTTTACCTTTTCATTGACCGTATAGATCACTTCAGGCTTGTTCAGGTTGCCATGGACAATTCCCGTGATCTTTGTGGAAAAGTCAGCTGGGATCAGGATGCTGGCATAGTAATCGCCCCGCTCCACGCCCCGTCTGGCCTCTTCTTTGTCCACAAAGGTCCACCCTAGCTTCTGGTTGTTCTGCAAGCTCTTTATGAGCTCGTCTCCGATGTTGACCTTCTGATCGCCAACCGTGGCTCCCTGATCCTCGCTCGTCACCGCAACCTTGACACCTTGCGTATTGGCGTAAGGGTCCCATACTGATTTGATGTTGATCCAATCGTATAAACAAGGAAGGAGAATGATGGCGATGATCAGAAAAATCCCAGTCGGGACCTTGAAGATGTTAATCCAGTCCGTTTTGTAAATCTTCCATATAGACCGCATGTATGTACCACCTAGTAGGAAAGAATGGATGAATCTTTACACTCACATGACAGTTTACCATGGAAGGAAATGATCGGGAATGAGCTGTCAGTAGTAGCATGAGCCGCTGCATGCTAAATTATGATGAAAAGAGCCCAACCATCACTGGTCAGGCTCTTCCTAGTAAATCAGTAACTCTATTTTCTCACTTTTAACGTGTACTCGCTCGTATGACCATCGTTTTCGGCAACAATCGTCACTGTGGTTTTGTCCGGCGTATCCTCATGGACGGTTACCAGACCATCCTCACTAATCTCGGCATATTCCGTTTCCACGACACTGTAAGTGGTTCCTGTGCTTTCTTTGGTCATATCGCGTCGGCTGCGGTCCGTCATGATAGCCGATACGCTCATTTGAACCGTGCTACCAGGCTTTACTGTACTCTTTTTGGCGGACAGATTGATACTCTTAACCTCTGCAATCGTGAACGTCACTTTGGTCGATTTTTCTCCGTTGCTCACCTTGATGGTAACTTTTTTGCCAGGTCGCGCATCCTCGGAAATCTCGATCAAGCCGTTTTCATCCACGGTGACGCTGCTGTTGTCAGATTCATAGACGGTTCCGCTCTCTACATCAGTCAAATCCTGCTCGGTACGGTTCGAGAACCATCCGGTTACCTGGAGCTGGAGACTCTCACCCGGCAACAAGGATGCCCGGCCTGGTGTCACGTCCACTCTTTGCAGACCTGTATTTGCTACCATGTAGATGCCCGGCTTCTCGATTTCAAAGCTTGCGCGGTCACCCGTTTTGATGACATCTACTGTTTTGCCTTTGGAGGTCTTGAGGACGTTCCATACTCGCTTCGATTCATCATAGTACTGAGCCGTTAAATATTTTTCCTTCTGCTCGTACGGCAGAATCATGCGGACAGTCTCGCTGTCAAAGCGCTTCAATTCCTTGTTGTCTGCTTCTAGGCGAACTTCGTACATATCGCTGGCATTACCTGATTTCGAAGGCTTTTTGATATCGTCCGGCTTCGAGAGTTCGACGTGGATATCCGCACCGTCTTGCTCTTTGAGAAGCTCGCTGGACAGCCACACACCTGCGTCTTCCTTGTTCACCAGGGCTACATTGATTTGTTTTTGTGCCAATGCATCGACGATATCACCACTTAGTGTCATCGAAGATTTTTCTTCTTCCTTCGATTTTTTCGCTGCACGCACTTCATGACGAGTACCGTCCATGTGAATCTCGATTGTCTTCTCCAAGCCAAACAGCGATGCTTGCTTGTCCAGCGCTGTCTCGATGGCCTCTACTGCTTGGGCAAAACGTTCGATCTGAGCGACTACCTTCTCCGTATTTTCGCTACCGTCTGCTTCGATCGTGCTGACTTGTGTCAAAAGTTCAGCGATTGGTTCTTTCAGCTTTTTCACCCATTTTTCAGAGAGATCGTCTTTATCGAGCTTGGCAATCGTCATCTCTGCTACATGAGCCATGACTTTTACTGCTTGCTCCCATTGTTCTTGATCGTTTTTCTCGATCTCATCTACAACTGGCAAGAAAGCATTCTTCAACAGAGAGTAAGTCTGTTCTAACACTTGATCCTCATCGACGATATCCTCTTTCCACTTGGAAACCATCGCTGCCAAAACAGTATCCGTTGCATCGGAGACCAAAGCAAGATGCGTAGAATCACTGAGCTTGTCGTCCTTGATCAGCTTGGACAATTGCTTGATCGCATTCTCGGCTTGCTTCTCTACTACATCCTCATCTGTAGCGTTCTTAATGGCATCAGCAGCAGCACGATTGGCTTGGCGCAACTGCTCATCTGGCGTGAGTACAGGCGGATCTACCGGTGGTGTGACTGGCGGTACTTCGGTAAACGCATCCTTCAGTGCTGTTTGGGCAAAGTCCACTGACTCTGTGTCCTTTTGTTTGGAGAAAGCGAGAATTTTCGTCGCGCCATTCGGGATCTCCGTACCATTCGGCATCGCGTAGGTGACCTTATCGCCTGTCTTGGCTACAGATGCGATCGCTGACTGACCGGACAGCTTGCCCTCGTCGTTCCCCCAGTAGAGTACATACTCGTCAATGTTCGCTTCATTTGCCGCAGGAGTGATCGTAACGTCCCCGCCAATCACACCCTTATTTGTGTCCGCATCGGTAAAGGATACTGCCTGTGGTGCTTGTGCCTGCGTTTCATCGACAATCGTAAAGGTCACGCGGCCAAGCTCCAGATTATCGTTATCTGTGCGATACTCCGCTTCCCCGACATAAATCGCATCGTATTTGCCCGGAGCGAGCTTCAAATCCTTGAATGAGACCGTTCCGTTTGGTTGCTTCACGCCGCTCGTTTTCTGCTGAGCGATTGCTTTTACATTTTTGCCCAACTTCGTGCCTGTAGGGAAAATACCGATCCAGTCTTCTCTTACCGAGCTCGTGTATGCCACTTCAATTGCTTCTGACGACAGGTACTTCTCTTTCACCATATGAACCGTAGGATTGCTCAGGGTCAAATCTGGATCGGTAGAAGGGTCTACCACTGGAATTTTCTTGGATAGATCAATTTCATATTGTGCATTGGCGATCCAAGTGTCGTTTTTAAAATCTCTGCCTTTTACCAGGACTTTATCCTTGTAAACTTCCACGAAAAAGCCTTGGCTTCCGTCCTTGCCTGTATTGGCGTCTGTCCACAAATAAGAGGTAGCGCTCGCATTAAACATCGTGGCGTATTTGGCGTTGTACATCGTATCCTTCGCACCCAACTCCCAGTGTGTATGTCCACTGAACAGGAAAGCTCCAGGATGCTTCGCCAGGATCGTTTTCAATTCCGTATCTTGTCTGACACCGTACCAGTAATTGCTTTTGAGATAGCCATCATTGGCACCGGCTACCGTATTCTTCAGCGGCTGGTGATGGAAAATGAACGTCGGCTTGCCCCCAGACTCAGCCAGCTTTTCGTCGAGCCATTTCAACTGCGTTTCCGACAGGTAGGAGTAGTCTTTCAGCCCTTTTTCCGTGCCAAGGAAAATGAACTGATAGCCGTTGATCCACACATTGTAGTAGCTGGATTTCATGTTGGTGTACTTTTGGAACAGCTCGGAGAACTGCGTCCAGTCTCCCCAGCGAACATCGTGGTTTCCTTGCACAAAATACGTTTCTGGGAGTTGGTCCTTGTACATGTTAAAAATCCGGGCTAGCTCCATATATTGCGCTTCGGTTCCATTCTCGGTATTGTCCCCGATGGTCATGAGTCCGTCACTGTCCGGATTCAGCGCAACCATATCTTTGAAAGCATCTTCGAGGTTTTTATTATGAACGTGATCCTTGCTGGTTTGCACATGCATGTCGGTGATAACTTCGAAGCTGACCAATGGCTTCTCTTTCACCATTCCTGGGATCGTAAACTCTGCGCTCGCAGTCGTTTCACCCGCTGTTGAATCCGAGTAAGCGAGGAGCTTTGTCGCACCTTTTGGAATGACCGTGTTAGCTGGGATTGTATAGGTCGCATACATTTCACCAGGCGTAGTTGGAGGCTGTACTTGTGCGATGATCGGCTCTCCTGGCAGCCTTCCGACGTCATTTCCCCAGTACAGATTGTAATGAGTCACATTCGCAGGATCGGCAGGGATTTTGATTTTCACATCGCCTGCGATCTGGTCTGCATCGTCATCCGTATCGACAAAAGTAATGCCCGCAGGAGGATTCAAGGTAATGATCGAAAAAGGAGCCCGCTGAAAAATGTTATAGCCGTCATTTTGCATGTATAGCGCCTCGTACTCACCTTCTGGCAATGACTTCGTAAAGCTCATCGCACCATTCGGCTGACCGTTTGCACTCGTATATTGCCAAGCGAGAGAAGGATTGCTGCCCTGTGGAATAGCACCTGCTTTATACAGTCCGATCCAATCCTTCAAGGAAGCTCCTGTATACGACAAGGAAACCGGCTGACCATACAAATAGGTTTGCTTCTCCATCGTGACGATTTGCGCTCCTGCTGCCTGAACACCTTGGATCATAAAAGGTTGAGTCATTCCCATGAAGGCAACCGTAACACCCAGTACCATCGACATCGTTTTGTTTATCACTTTCATAATAAACGCGCACCTCATTTCGATCAGATTGATAGAGTCCGACTGATGATTTTCACACGACCTTGCTGCTGACTTTCAGACCAATGACACCAATCACAATGAGTGACATCCAAAGCATTTGCTGAAGATTGATCATTTCTTTGAATAAGAAAATACCGACGAATGTAATTAAAACAATCCCGACACCAGACCAGATCGCATAAGCGACACCGACCTGTATATAGCTAAGTGCGAAATTAAGCAGAGTAAAGCTGGCACCGTACAACAGAAACATCAGAATGGATGGCCACAGCTTGGTAAAACCCGCTGATAGTTTCATCGAGGTCGTACCTGCTAGCTCCAACAGAATAGCGAATGTGAGGAGAACCCATCCCCACCCGATCCCCTCATTCATGCCGTGATGCCTCCACCTTCAGCTGTGTGTAGGAAGAAATCACCGCTTCTGCTTCCTCCAGAATTTGTATCCGGTCGGAAGAGTCTTCCTTGCTCACAATACCAATGGTCACGGAAACCCCTGCGCTTTTCCCCATGCGTATATCGCCGCTCGTATCGCCGATGACAGCGACTTCTCTCGGCTTCAAACCCAATTGGGTACAAGCTTTTACCACCATGTCGGGATAAGGCTTGCCACGCTCTACCTGATCATTCCCGATAATGACTGGAAAATAAGAGCGAATGCCCATCCATTCTATATGCTTGATCGCTTCCTCTGTTTCGTCTGCGGTTACAATCCCCATAAACATTCCCTGGTCGCGACATTGATCGAGGAACGGAATCAGCCCCGGAATGGGATAGGCAGGACGAGTCTGCTCCATATCCTGATAAGCACGCTCTTTGCACTCTCTAGCGAGTCGCATTGATTCTCCCCACGTTAGTCCCTGACGATATCCCTGCCATGCCAGGATCGCAAGCAAATCACCAGTCGAGCCCATCGCTAACGGACCATTGATGCTGTAGTCGCATACGTGCCCGTCTTCATCGTGTACCGTCCCCCACAGCTCTGCGAGAGGAGCGATCTGGGCCGGCTGCGGAAGCTGGCTGGCAAAATGACGATGTACGGATTCGCTCCAGTACCCCCAGAGCCGCACAAACTCCAGCAAAGTACCATCCTTATCGAACAAAATCGCTTTGACCGTATATCTCTTGTTGTTAACAAGTAAGTCGGGCATCTTTTTCCCACCTGCATTCCATTTTGAATCGGATTTGACTTTACTCTTTCGTCCTGACGAGAAGCGCATCCGTTCTTTTCTGAATCTTGCCTGCCATCCACATGATCGCGGTACGTACCAACAGATTCGCCACGATGATTAACGTAGACATCGCAGCAGCTTGCGCGATATCACCTGAGTCCTCCTTATTCACAATCGCAACCGCAGCCGGTTTCAGGTCCGGTGCATACAAGAAAATAATGGCCGAGACCGTCACCATGCTATTGATGAAATAGTAGAGGAACACTTCCAAAATCGTCGGTAATGATAGCGGAACCGTAACCCGCAGCAATGTCCGATACCAAGGCACATTCATCGATTCCGATGCAGCCTCGAACTCGCTATCCAGCTTCTTCAGACCGGACGTCATCGTCAGGAAAGAAACCGAGTAGAAATGAACGATGTTACACAAAATGACGATCCAAATCGTGCCGTAAATGCCATGCAGAGGTTGATTCGGATTGTTGAAAAAGAATACGTAGATCAAACCGAGCACGAGTCCTGGCAATGCAAGCGGCAGCATGGACAGAAAATACGCTGACTGACGTAGCAGACGATGCCCGCGTGACTTCTCGATGAGATACGCGAACAAAAAAGTAGCGACTGTGCCAATCAATGCCGTCACAAACGCGATAAGCACGCTCGTCACAAACGGTCCTTCCCCATCCAAAAAGTCTTCGTAGTGCGTAAAGGAAATGGACAGATTGTACGGCCACACTTTTACAAGGGAGCCGTAAATAGCAACCAGGATGATGCTAATAATCACAGCGGACACGGCGGAGCAAAGCACGTAGAACAATCCATCCCGCAGTTTGTTGCGTTCAATTCGGTAAGGGGTTGACTTCGCGCTCAACCAGCCGCTCTGTTTACGCTGGGAGATGCGATCAATCACAAATGAAATGACGGCTGGTATCAACAGCAGAACCCCAACAGCAGCACCCATTTGCATGTTCTGTTGCCCGATAACCTGCTTGTACAAATCTGTCGCCAGCACGTTGTACTGCCCGCCGACCACTTTGGGAGCCCCGAAGTCGGTAAAGGTCAAGACGAAGCAGACAAAAATGGCACTGATCAGCGCAAATCTCGTACCCGGTACCGTGACCGTCCAAAATGTGCGCCACTTGGACGCCCCGAGCGTCTCTGCCGCTTCATACATCCGGTAATCTGCACTTGCGAGTGCCACCGACAGCATCAGAAACGCCTGTGGAAACGTATAGAGTACTTCCGCCATCACAATCCCGATAGGCCCGTAGAGCTCAATGCGGAATTCCGGCAACAGCCCAAAAAATCCGGTAGAAATCAGCCCTTGATTGCCAAACAGGTAGGTCAGCGCCAAGCCGTGCAGCATAGATGGTGCGAATAGCGGCAAGAGCGCAACAGACCGATAAAACCATTTGCCGCGGATTGCGCTTCTCTCCAGTGCGTAAGCAAATCCGAAGCCTAACGTAACGGCAACGATCGTCGTGACCGTCGACACCTTAATGGAATTCCACAATGACATCACGAGAGCCGGCGTAGAGAAGTAATTGGCAAAGTGCATGAGTCCGATGAAATTCCCGTCTCGATCTGTAACTGCCTTGATCACCAGCTCACCAAGCGGCAGCAGGATGGCGAACAACAACGCGATGGTCATGCAGACGATGATCGCGTTTTGGCTCCATTGGTTGGCATCTGGGCGTATTCGTTTTAACCAGGTGTCCATATCGTGTGCCCTCCTTAGCCAACAGCCAGGTCTGCCGTATCATCAAAACGGATGACATGCTCTGGCGGCAGAGTGAAGGCAATTTTTTGATCCGGCCAAACATGATGAGACACCATAGCATGTGCCGGGACATCAATCGTGACAAACTGTTGCAACAAAGTACCTTGTGGACCGAGCAACTCTGCCACAATCCGATAATGCGTACCGCGATATTCCAGCTCGCGTACGATTCCTTGTCTTCCTTTTTCATGACCGTCACCCAGCAATTGGACATGCTCCGGACGGATGGCTAGCATAGCTTGATCCGAGTGTTTATCCGACTGGATAAAGCTGATGGCTCCGATAAAATCAGCGACAAATGGGGTTTTGGGACGCTCGTACACATCTTTTGGCGTACCGACCTGAATGATGCGCGACTGGTTCATAACCACGATGCGATCCGCCATCGTCAGCGCTTCCTCTTGATCGTGCGTTACCATAATTGTCGTCATCCCGAATTGATGATGGAGCCGACGAATTTCGTTCCTGAGTTTGGCACGAACCTTGGCGTCCAGTGCAGATAATGGCTCGTCCAAGAGCAAGCAGTCCGGCGAAAACGCCAAGGCCCTCGCCAGTGCTACCCGCTGCTGTTGCCCTCCTGATAATTGGGCCGGGACTTTGTTGCGATGTTCTCCCAGCTCAACCAGATGAAGCATTTCCTCTACCCGATCAGCAATTTGTGCCTTGGAGAAGCGATTACGCAATCCGTAAGCAATGTTTTCACTGACCGTCAAATTCGGAAACAAAGCGTACGATTGAAACATCATGCCAAAATTCCGCTTCCCTGCTGGCAGAGAGGTAATATCCTTCCCGGCGATGACGACGCTCCCTTGATCCGCTTTTTCCAGTCCTGCGAGGATGCGCAACAACGTTGTTTTACCGCAGCCGCTCGGTCCGAGCAGACAGATGAATTCATTCTTGGCAATGTCCAGTTGAATGTCTTGAAGCGCTGTGTGCTTCCCAAATCGCTTAGCGAGATTGCGTAATGACAAATAGCCTTGCTCCATCACAAATGCTCCTTTATTCGTTACTTTTTCGGTTCAGCCTTGGAGCCGTACTTCTGCTCCCACTCTTTCAGAATGCCTTCGCGGTCTCTTGCTGCTTGATACAAGTCCAGCTTGGTCAGCTGCGATACCGGATCTTGTTTGTAGCCTTCTGGAATTTGACTTCCTTCTTGCTTGATGCTCAAAATCGCGTAGTTTTTGTTGTATTCCTTCATCGGCTCATCGCTGATCGCCCAGTCGAGGAACAATTTTGCTTCTGGCTTGATGTCCTTTTTATTTACGAGCGCGCTCGCTTCCATATCCCAGCCCGAGCCTTCTTTCGGGAACACGACTTCGACTGGAGCTCCTTTTTTCTGTTCCTGAATGCCGCTGTATCCATAAGAGATACCGATTGGCGCTTCACCAGCAGACGCCATCTTCGCCGGCTTGGAGCCAGAGTGCGTGTAGACCATCATGTTTTCATGCAGCTTGTCCATGTATCCCCAAGCCTTGTCATTGCCGTACAACTGATGCAGGGCGTTGACGGTCAAGTAGCCTGTTCCAGAAGAAGCAGGGTGAGGCATCGCGATTAAGCCTTTGTATTCTGGTTTGACCAAATCTTCGTACGACTGTGGGATGGCCAGATTGCGCTTTTCCATCTCTGCTTTGTTAATAATAATGGCTGTCTCCCAAATATCCATGCCTACCCATTTCGGCGGGTTGGCCTTGTCCTTGAATTCAGGCAGTACACGATCTACGCCTTTGGGAGCATATGGCGCAAGCATTTGCCTATCATCCATCACCAAAAGACTAGTAGCAGCCAGTCCCCAGACTACATCAGCCTGCGGGTTGTCCTTTTCGGCAATCAGCTTGGCTGTCATGATGCCAGTGGAGTCACGAACGATGTTTACTTTGATATCCGGATACTGCTCTTTGAAAGAAGTCAGATACGTCTTGATCTGTTCATCTTCAATTGCGGTATACACATTGATTTCTCCAGATGCGTTAGACACAGTAGCCTCCGAACCGGTTTGCCCACTGCTCGATGCTGTTCCCTCTGTCTTCGGTGCTCCGCAGCCTGCCAACAAACTCGTAACGACCAACGTTGCTGCCATCACATTCCACTTGATTTTCACTGTGATTCTCCTTTTCTGAAAGAAAGTATCGGATAAAAACCATCTGTGTTCAAAAAATATTGTACATTCGCATTGTGTTTCGCCCATGAAACCACTGTTAATTGAGCATTAAGATTACGTAAATGCTCATAACAATAGCTTTATCACTGTGTAGAAAAACTTTTTGCTATAATGGAAGTATCATACAAAAAGAATTGAACGAAATAATGATGACGGTGGCACGAGAGGGAAGTGAATATTCGCATGTCTTTGAACGAGGAAAATGTACCAGAGGAAAAACGCCTCCATATCCGTAAGCAAATGATCGAAGCCATAGCAGAAACGATGGACTTGTATGGCGCTACTCATTCCTCGGGTCAGCTTTACGGTGTCATGTTCTTCGAGAATCGTCCGATGACGCTCGACGAGATGAAAACACAGATGAACATGAGCAAAAGCAACATGAGCTATGCAGTGAGATCCTTAATGGAATCCCGCATGGTCAAAAAACTCGAGGAAAAGCAGGAACGAAAAGAGCTGTATGCGGCGGAGACCAACTTCTTCACAGCGTTTCAAAACTTCTTCACATACAAGCTGCAGCGTGAAGTCGATGTGATGACTGGTGCCATCGACCAGGCAATTCCTGAATTAACCGAGCTGATCCTTCAGGAAAGTACCTCTGATGAGGAACGAAAGCTCGCCCTCCAAGATTTGCACAAGCTCAGACATGCAAAAAAGTATTATGAATGGTTACAAAATTTTGTGTATACCTTGGAACAAGGTGATTTTTTCGAAGAAGAGCCCGAATAGAAAAAAGCCATCTTTCTCTCCAAAGCTAGAGGAAAAGATGGCTTTCCTTTTTACTTTTTCTTCTCTTGACGCACCAAATACAAGAAGTACGGAACACCGATGACCGCCGTCACAATACCCGCGGGAATCTCAAGCGGAGGATTCAGTCCCCTCCCCAATGCATCTGCAATGACGAGAATCAGCGCTCCCAAAACCGCCGCACCTGGCAACAGATAACGATGCTGATGACCGAACAGCTTTCTCGCCATATGTGGAGCAATCAATCCCACAAAGCCGATCGAGCCAATCGCCGCTACACATGCGCCTGCCAATGCAACCGCGAGCAGCAAGAGCATATAGCGTGTTCGCACGACATTCAGTCCGAGCCCCGTAGAGCTCCCTTCATCCAGACTGATAATGTCTAGCTTTCGATGCAGAGCAAGGCTAATGGGAATGAATACGAGCAGCCACGGCAGCAAAGCATAAATTTCATCCCAGCCTTTCCCCCACAAGCTCCCTGCCAGCCAGACAAGTGAATCATTGGCTTGCATCGGATACTTCACCATGATGAATTCTGTCAACGCTTGGCAGATCGCCCCTACTCCCATGCCGACCAAGGCAAATGTAGTTGGCTGTGCACCGCTTTTCCGAGCGAAATAAATGAGGGCAATCGCTACCGCCAGCGCTCCCAAAAACGCGACAATTGGGAGAAGAAGCGGTGAAGCGGTCGGAAACAGAATGATGACAACAACCGCGAACAAGCCCGCGCCTTTGGTTACACCTACGACATCTGGAGATGCCAGCGGGTTACGGATCATTCCTTGCAAAATCACACCAGCGATCGCGAAGCCCGCTCCAGCAAGAATCGCGAGCAACGCCCGCGGCAATCGATAGTTTTCAATCATAAACGTAAGCGACGAAGATTCTCCCACGATCACCCGAATGATTTGATCAGGGCCGATAAAGATCGGGCCGATCCCCATGCTAAGCAATGCTGCCACTAAGACTAAGGCACCGAGACCAATCAAGCGCAGGGTGTTTTTCCGCGACGTCATACCATTTCCCTCCCCTTTTTTCTCGCCAAGTAAAGAAAGAACGGGGTTCCCAGGAGAGCCGTTACAATTCCTACAGGAGACTCAAACGGATAGGAAATCAAACGAGCCAGTACATCGGAGATTGTCACCAAGACAGCGCCACCAAGCGCAGACACAGGGATAACGACACGATAGTCCGTACCCACGAGCCTCCTTACGATATGCGGAACCATCAGTCCGACGAACCCAACAGCTCCGGCGACAGCAACAGAGGCACCTGCCAAAATAACGACCACAACATAAGACAGCAGTCGGACGCGGGCGATTTTTTGTCCCAACCCCATCGCGACTTCCTCCCCTAGTCGAAACACAGACAAAGAGCCGGACAGCCAGATCGCCAGCAGGAGTCCTCCCATCGACCATGGCAAAATCAATTGTACATCCGTCCAAGCCGCTCCACTAATGGAGCCAGACAACCAGTACAATACATTCGATATGTGTTCGTTAAAGATGATAATTCCCTTCGTAATGGAGGTGAGCAGCAGGTGGATGGCCATTCCTACCAACGCAATCTTGAGATTGGTCATCCCGCGGGAAGCTGCGAATCCAAAGACAACAAGTCCCCCGATAATCGCTCCAGCAAATGCAAAATAGATGAGATTGGCTTTCCCGATATCCGGTAAAAACACAATCGCGAGTACGACCACCAGACAAGCCCCCGCATTCACGCCAAATACTTGCGGGGATGCCAGTGGATTGCGGGTAACAGCCTGCATCACGGCGCCTGCCACAGCCAAGTTCGCCCCGATGATAGCTCCCAGCACGGCTCTCGGAACTCGGATGGTTTGGAAAATCAAGAGCTCCTTGGAGTATTCACCCGATAGCCAATGCGTCACTAATGATCGAATCTGAAGCGAAGCTACTCCGGTAAACAAGCTCAGCAACAAACCAATGAGCAAGAGGATTGCCAAACCGATTGCAATGAGGACAAAGGTACCTTTTCGTTGTCGTGTCGTTGTTTTCTGCAATACAAGCCACCTCGATCAATTACCACGTGCAAGAACACCGAAAAGACCAGATCAGCGATCGGTCTTCCCAGATTTTGCATCGTATGTGTTCTTATTTATCCTTACTGTACAAAAGATTCACTGCCTCTTCGACAATGCGTTCCGCAGATTTCAATCCGCGATAGCGCGTCCAGAGGTCACGATTTACTTTGTGTACTTCCTGATTTTTGACTGCGTTGATATTGTTCCAGAGCGGATTTTGCTTCCACTCGTTCAACAACGCGTCGTCTGCTTCCGCTAGGAAAATCACATCTGGGTCCCACTGCACCATTTGCTCCAGACTGATTTTTACCGTTGGTTCTGGCGCATCCTGAATCGCATTTTTAATTCCAATCATTTCGAGCAATTCGCCATCAAACGATTTCGAACCATGTGCAGACAGCGAATCTGCGCGGAATACTCCCAGCATGACATTGCGGGAATCCCCAGCCGTTACCTTCTTCTTAAACTCTTCGATGATCTCCTTGTGCTTGATCAGGCGTTGTTCTGCTTCTTTTTGCTTGTTCAGCGCTTCCCCAATCGTGGCAAACGAGCTCAAGTTTTCCTGATACGTCGAGTTGCGGCTTTTCAAAATAATCGTCGGTGCGATTTTTTGCAAATCCTTGTAAATGTCCTTGTGGCGATTCAAATCACCGATAATCAAATCCGGCTGCAACGAGCTGATGACTTCCAGACTCGGCTGCTGGCGAGTCCCCACAGGAGTATACTCGATTTTTTTGCCGATCAGTCCTTCTACGTCCTTATCCTTCTCCTGCGCGATTCCTACGGGCGTCACTCCCAGCTCCCATAGCCCGTCTACAAAGGAGTACTCCAACGCGACGACTCTTTTCGGGTCTCCAGTAAATTCCGTTTCGCCCAGCTCGTGTTTCACGATGCGCTTTTGTGTGGTTTGCGCGCTATCTTGACCTGCTGCTGGCTGGTTTTGTTCTGCGCTGCCGCACCCGGTCAGTAATACCGTACCTGCCAGTGCAAACGCCCAAAGCATATGACCGAGACGTTTCATTCCGTTTGTTCGCTTCATCTTTTGTCCCTCACTCGATGTAATTGATAATGATTATTATTACCGATAAATTGCGTTTTTTATTGTAACAATCCGCTGCCGCAAATAAAACATTATGCTTATTAAACCTTTTACCGTAATAAAGGTGATTAACGTCATTTTGTTCACGCTCTGCCATTACGAAAAAAAGCCGTTACGCCTGAACTATCGACGTAAACGGCTTTTCGCCTCGATGCTATTTGTTGTTTGGCGCATGACTTACTTCAGTCGTCGAGCTCAGCTTCTCTAATGCTTCCTTGGCAGGCGCATGATTCTCCGCCATCGCCAACGCCGTCTGATAAGCTGCCACAGCCTCCTCCACTTGACCCAATCCTTCGTAGCAAAGCCCTTTGTAATACCAGGCGTGAAAACTTCCTGATCCCTTCAAGGTCAGATGACGAATGTTGCTCTCACCTAGCTCCAAGCAGTGATCGAACGTCATCAAGGCTCGTTTATAGTCCTTTTTCAAATACTGAATGATCCCTTTGTACAAATGCAAATCAACGTAGTCAGGATAAATCTCGATTGCCTTTTCAATTCCTGGCCACGCTCCCTCAGCACTTCCGATCGAGATCAATGTAGAGTATTTGAGCTTATAAAGAAGCGAAGGGGGCATCATATGATTTTCGAGAAACCCGATAATAGACAGATTCACGAATTTGAACGTTTTCTCATGCTCCTGGATACGTGAGAATTCACTGGCAAGATGATACTCAATCCATGGAGAGTGGTCCTCTTTTTCTAATTCCCTCATGAGTAGCTGAATATTACGCTCGAATTTGTTCTTTCTGCCAGTGAATTCATTCATGTAGCCGTAATGGTATATCCGTACAGGCAAGATTTGAATGTGGAGATCTTCGGTCAGATTGGGAAGAACCTCTTCTACGTTGAGCGTTTCGTGAATGGGAAAATGGAAGCGAAAACCGATGCCATTGCGAAACAAACGTGAGTGAGCGATATGAAAAGCATCGTCTTCATTTATTTCATCTCCAATGTAATTTATTAGATGGATATAAAAAAGAGAATCCTCTTGACCGCGAAGCAGCTCTTTCAATTTCTTGCTGTCTTCCTGATTCATTTCCTCATCGGCATCCATCCACAAAATCCAGTCGCCCGTTGCTTTTTCCAGTCCAAAGTTTCGCGCTTCTGCGAAGTTATCCTGCCACTCATACGAGTGCACGACCGCTCCGAATGACTTGCCTATCTCTACCGTTTTGTCGGTACTCCCCGTGTCTACGATAATCATTTCATCCACAAGCTCTTTCACGCTTTCCAAGCACTTGTGAAGGCACTCTTCTTCGTTTTTTACAATCATACATAAGGAAATTTTGGGCGCCTCAGACATGTTGCTCATCTCCTTTTACACACATCACTGAGATCGTAGTCTATCCCCCTTTACTCTATGAGCGGACTACTCCTTTCAGAACGGCGCCATTTCCTTGGTTTTCGAACCTTTTACTGGAGCAGCGCATAGGTAGTTGTAGGCAGATATCACAAAGAAAGCAGGGATCGTATCCATGCATGACTCATGTCCCTTGTGCAACGGTGCTCAGGTTGCGCTTTTCCACCAGTACGCTACCTTTTCGCTCCTAACGTGCAAAGGTTGTGATCTCGTTTTTCAACCTCACCTCGATCAAGTCAACGTGCCACAGCTGGTTGCAGACATTTATGATGCGAATTGGGTTTCCATGCGGGATCAATACGCCAAAAATACATTTACGGAACATGCAATCTTTAATACATTGCTGCTCGATATGTGGTTTTCGGAAAAAGGAAAGCTGCTTGAAATTGGTCCAGGAACAGGAGAGTTGTTATTCCTTACTCGTGAGGCTGGGTGGGAGGTTGTTGGAGTAGAGCCGTCGCACCAATCATGCGCATACGCCCAAGACCGGTATGGGTTACAACTCGTTCATTCGTTATGGAACTCCTCCGTTCTCGCCCCCGAACACATTGGTACTTTTGATGCCATCGTTTTTTGTCACGTCCTTGAGCATATTTCGCATCCGAAGCAATACCTTGAAGAATTGAAGGGGTTTCTTAAACCAGGAGGAAAAATCATTTTTAGCGTGCCGAACAAAAACTCGTTCACCAATAAATTGTTTGGGGTGTATTCCCCGCTGTACACCGAGAATGACCACCTCTTTCATTACTCCCGTGACAATCTGGTCTCACTGCTTCATCAAGGTGGCTGGGAGGTTCTCTCCATCTTTTCTCGAGAAGAAACGAACCGCTTGGAAAACCATCTGCGCAAGACCACGCAAACACCTTTACCAATTCAGGACATCATGAAACTAGCCGTGAACCTCCAGTCGACCTTCCAAGGCCATGAAATCTTCTGCATTGCAACACGACAAGCCTAACTTGCCATCCGTAACAAAAACTCGAATAGGCAGGAGGTGCAGCACATAGATGACTAGAGCCAAACTGACTCTTTCCATGATTGTGAAAAATGAAGGCAATCGGTATTTGAGACGAGCGTTGGAAGCACATAAAGACTTTATTGACGCAGCCGTCATCATCGACGATGGCAGTATCGATCATACCGTGGAGCTCTGTAGAGAGGTTCTCAAGGGCATTCCTCTTCATCTGGTTCAAAACGTTACCTCTCAGTTTTCCAACGAGGTCGCCTTGCGCAAACAACAATGGCAAGAAACGATCCAGACTGATCCGGGATGGATTTTGAATCTGGACGCCGATGAAATCATGGATAGCTCCTTCCCCTCAAACGTTTCCGAGATTTTGGAACAGCAGACATACGAGGCGATCTACTTTCGTTTGTACGATATGTGGAGCGAGACGCATTATCGCGAAGATGTGTATTGGAAAGCCCATCATTACTACCGTCCTTTTATGATCAAATATCGCCCTGACTTCCCATATATATGGAGAGAAACCCCTCAGCATTGCGGCAGATTCCCTCTCTCGATCAACCAGTTCCCTTACCTGTGCCATCCATCACGCGTGAAGCATTTTGGCTGGGCCCGACTCGAAGACAGACAAAGCAAATACAACCGCTATCAGCTCCTCGACCCCGACGCCAGATATGGCTGGAAGGAACAGTATGAATCCATCTTGGATCAACATCCCAATCTGTTGGAATGGGTGGAATGAAGATGATCATTCGCGATATCGAAAAGGCTTTGCAGCAGTCCAATTGTAATCACTGGCGATACAACTCACTCACGTTGAGCAAACAGGCCCTCGTACATGCATGCCGTCATATCAACAAAGAAAAGGAGGGGTGCCAGGTGCTTCAGCTGGGTGGAGGTGACTCCGCTCTGTTTTGGAAATCACTTGGCGATCTTGAACTGCTCCCGGTCCAAGCAACCATCGTGGAGCATCATCCGATTCGTGCAAAGGAAATCAAGGAGAGCCTAGGGGATGTCCCGCATGTCGCTTTCGTGACCAGTTCTTTGAAGCAACTATCCGAAGAGGAATGGAACAAGGTCTTCGACAATCCAGCAGAGAGCAAGAGCTTGTGGCCTGCCATCGGACAGCAAGTTCCCGAGAATCAATTTGATCATTTTTCCATTCAAAAAGCATTTTACGCCAATTTGGATCAACTATCGCTTTCCGGTCATTCAGTAGATGTCATGGTTGTGGACGGTCCGCATGGCAACGGCCGCTCTCTTGCCTATCCACTATTTATTGACACACTCAAACCAGATGCGCTTATTCTCGTAGATGATTTTGATCACTATCCCTTTCTGGCTCATCTCGGAAAAATCTATCACTACGAAGAACTTTTTCGAGAGATAGTCGGAAATCGTCGCTGGGTATTGGTAAGGCTCCAGGGCACCAAAAATTAATGAGCAACTATCCATTCAGACAAACACCACCATAGGCTCTTGTGCATATCCTACTCTCGAGAAGGTTTGGAAGGGTGGTTACATACGCTCTTATTTAGCGGGATACAAGAAACGTTTGATTAATAAATCCATGAGGTGATGATCATGTCTCAAGCATCGATCCCAAATATTACGCCTGTTATCTCGATTACTCTAGGCCAAACCACTTCGTTATTGCTTGCATCCATCGCTTTAGAAGAACTGGCTTTGGCTCACATTCTGAACGCCGAGGCTGAAAAGCTCCAATTTGTTTTAGGTACCCTTGATCCAGGGCTCGAACCAGCCGCAACACTCTCCGACATCCTGCTCGTCAATGCAAGCGTTCGTCAAACGATACAAGATGTCATCAAAAAAGAAATGCTTCTGCAATTCAAGCTGGAGAACATCATTGATAATCTGATCCCTCCACGCTAACTGGCTTCTTCATTTACAAAATCATGATATCGGTTATCCACACATGGCCCAGGTCTCACACCTCGGGCCATTTGCTTTTCCCCCGTTTTCCCATAAAGCGCACAAATCAACCGCATAGCAGGACACTCACTCCACCATGTACATATCCTGTATATCAAGAAGCGCTTCACACCTGCACCTTGGTAGGCACACCTGCATACCTTGATTTCGACAAGGACAGAAAGGGTACGTCGTATGCTAATCAACTGAATCGCCAAACGATGCAGGATGCCATCAAGAAAGAAATGCTCTTGCAATTCAAATTGGAAAATATCGTAGATAATCTTCTTCCACAAATTCCTTCCTGTTAATAAGTCTCATCCATCTGGAAACTATCACCATACCACTGGTCCGGGTCAATCGATCCGGGCTTTTCACATTCCCCGCTTCCTTGCGCATGGTGTACAAATAAACGGTTCAGTGGGACACACACCTATGCATACACTTACCGTAGTTAAAACGAAGGGGGGAACAGCTAGCGCTCACCCGTTTAGAAGTATGCGATAGGCTTGCACAAGTTAAGTAGTTACCCATTACTTCAAAGAGGTGATCTCATGTCTCAACCTACCATCCCTAACATTACCCCAACGATTTCCGTTACGATTGGGCAATCCGTATCTTTACTGCTGGCATCCATTGCTTTGGAAGAATTGGCTTTGGCGCACATTATGAATGCAGAGGCTGAAAAGATCCAGTTTGTGGTAGGTACATTGGGGATTACGCCTGGGGTCGTCCCCAACATCTCTGACATTCTTGCCATTAATAACAGTGTTCGCAGAACGCTGCAAGATGTCATCAAAAAAGAAATGCTCTTGCAATTCAAGTTGGAAAATGTGGTTAGCATTCTCCCGCGCACCTCTACTTCGTTATCGAATCAATACGATTAAGTTGTCATATTAAGATCGCGGTTACATAACATGTACTGCGAGGAAGTTTCCATTTATTCACTATCAATCACGCGATCCTATGACGATCCTATCGTTTTTGTTGCAAGAAACTTGCCCGAAGGCGTTCTGTGCAAATAAAGGGAAGCAGATCGCCTTCTTCTTTGGGCAAGTCTTATTTTGTATACAAAATCATACACATAAAGGATGTAGATAACGATGTCAATGCCCACGGTCCCCAATATAACACCGGAAATCATATTGAAACGCAACGAAGTATTAAATCTGCTTCTGACCTCCATTGCGCTGGAGGAAATCGGACTTTCTCACATTATTAATGCAGAGGGGGAAAAGATCCAAAAGATCGTGAAGGATCAATGCCTCTCGCTCAATGATGCACTTGCCCTAAACAACAGCGTAGAGCGAATGCTGCGCAATGTCATCAAGACCGAGATGCTCTTGCAATTCAAGCTGGAGGACATTATCAAGCTGGAGCAGATGCACCATCATGATCATCAGCACGATGACTTATCTGACTTACCCGACCTTCCGTGCTTTGAAGAATAGCCCTCACTACTTACACTGCTTTTCATGGGATCATAATTTTATTGAAGAGGGATGATGATGACCTTACGGGATAAAGTTCCATCAAATGATGTGCCTACACGCGAAGAAGCTTTGAGTCATTTGCTGCAATCGATTGCCCTAGAGGAAGAAGCCTTATCCAGATTGCTAAACGCCGAAGCTGACAAAGCCCTTGCTTTCGTCGGCAAAAATCTGGACTTCCCCAACAACCCCTCTAATGATGAGATCATCACCTTTAATCGTACAGTCATTTCGATTCTGGATTCGGTGCTGATGGCTGAGTGGCTTTTGTTAAAAAAGCTGGATGCGGCCATTCACATGTACCCTAGTGTGCTTAAATCAAATTTTGAGATGGAAGAATCCGATTTCGGGGATGAATTGGATGACATCACCATCGACTATTAACGATTGTTCATTTCGGGAATTCGAGGTCAATTGCCATGAAGAACAGAGGTATTGATGACCAAACCGTTCTAAAGCTGACCTATTCCATCGTCCAGTTGGTCAAAGGATTGGAATTCCGCTTTCATCATGCCAAAGATTATGAGCTTATACTGTTTGGCTACCAAATATCATCGATGATCAATCTGCTCGTCAGACTGCATACCCACATACATAATAAGCAGATTGCTCACAGCTTCCTTTTTGAATCGCGTAATCCTCTCCATCCTACTAGTGAAATGTACACACATGTCCTTGCTGCCATTGCCCAGTTATCGGAATTGGTAAAGACATGGAGGTTTCCACATAAACAAATCGCCACATTGATTGAAAATCGTCTGCGGCAATTACAAGTGTTTTACTCGATAGAAGACCATTCCCATCAGCAAATAAAGTCTATAGAACCAGAAGAGGATTCCCCCTACGACGAGCCGATGCAATTGGAGCTGGAAGCAGATATTCCAGATGACGAACCGATTCAGCCAGACCTGGGTGAGCAAACGAAAACTGCTGACGTTCCACCTATGCCTCCCCCTACCCCTCCATTGCTCGCAAACAATGCACGCATTGATAAAGCCAACAACCAGAAATCAGTACGTCCAAAACCCCCATTACTAGCTCAAGCTGCGTCCATCCCGACTCCCGATAAAAACAAAAACAAAACCGTGCGTCCCAAGCCTGTACCAAACGTGGTAAAAGTGCGTGGCCAGAAAAAAATGCTCGCGAAGCGAGTTCCTACACCTACACAGCCTCCCTTTGTACCGAACTCCGTAAAGGTACGTATCGGCAATGTCACCAAGGTCATCCACATATGAACCTGAATCTAAAGAAGGAGTAAGGTATATGGATCGTTTGGAATTGATCGAAGTGGCAGGCAACAGTTATGTGGTCTCCGGTAAATACGGGATCGGCGTCTATTTGGATAAGTTCAGCAAAACCGCCGTTTGCATGGATAGCGGACCGAATGCCACGGTCATCGAGGAAGTATGCACGAAAATCAGTGATCGAGGGTATCAAATCCTTGCCGTTGTTCATACACATGGTCACGCTGTTAATCACGGTGGCAATCTCTATTTGAAAAAGAGGTTCCCCAACCTTCGCATCTATGCGACACATCTGGCATCCTATCTCATTGAAAATCCGCATCTCGAGCCTTTGGTTTTCGACGCAGGTGGAGGGTCTGATACGAAGCCTGATCAAAACAAAAGGAATGCACGTGCCCTAGTAACGGATTATCTGCCATCCACCGATGGTATCTTTCACGTCCATACTATTCCATTCAAAATCGTCTCCTTGCCTGGACATTCACCGGGAATGGTCGGCATTATTACCCCTGATCATGTCCTTTACTGCGGCGATGCCTTGTTTGGTCCCAAAACATTGAACAAGCAGGATCTCCTTTTTTTTAACGATCTGCGGGCTGCCAAAAGAAGCTTCAAAAAGCTCTCGATGATGAAATTGAACGCTTATGTGCTGTACCATGGCGGACCCTATAAGACAGTCACAGGTTTAATTAACAAGCATCTCACCCTCATGAAAGACACTTCTGCTTTTCTTGAAGCATTGATTCATGAGCAGCCAAGCACTCTCGAACAAGTAGTTCAAAAAGTCATGAAAAAGTATGAGTTTGAAGATGACTTGCACCGCTACGGTTTGACTACTTCGATTATCCGCTCTTATTTAAAAGAGCTACAGCAAGAGAATCGAATTGTCGCAAAAGTGGACAATGGTTTCCTGCTATTCAGTAAACCTGCGGTAACCACTTGAACAAAGGCTATATATGGGGGTGTACCATGGGTAAAAAACGTATTTTAATCGGTAGTCCCATTCAACAATTTCCGATCATTTTGGAGGAATTCCTTCAATCCCTCACGGAGCTGACTACCAAAAACGAACTGGTTCATTACATGTTCATCGACGATAACAAAGACCCACTATCCAGTACACTCTTGGCTGAATTCGAGCAGGAGAACAAACGAACCGTCATCCTCAAGAACACAGACGATGACACGTATGTCCGTAATGAAATGACTCATTATTGGACGGACCGAAATATTTGGAAAGTAGCGCAAATGAAAGATACGATTATCTCCTATGCGCTCAAAGAGGGTTTCGAATACTTGTTTTTAATCGATTCCGATCTCGTTTTACACCCTCACACCCTGCAACAATTGCTTCGAGCCAATAAAGAGATTATCTCCAACATTTACTGGACACGTTGGCAGCCTGATTCGATTGAACTTCCTCAGGTTTGGCTGATGGATCAATACACATTGACACGCGAAGGCGCGTCCGAATCAGCGGAGAACCAAACCTTTTTAGAAATGCTGCGTAAACCGGGTGTGTATGAGGTAGGTGGCCTTGGTGCATGCACGTTAATCCATCGAAAGGTCTTGGAGGCAGGCGTCAGCTTTAAGCGAATACCTAACTTGTCGTTCTGGGGAGAAGATCGGCATTTTTGCGTTCGGGCTGTAGCTATGGGCTTTTCTTTGCATGTGGATACGCATCTTCCTGGGTACCACATCTACCGTCAGTCGGATCTGGCAGGAGTGAGCGAGTATCGTAAAAAAAATGGCATGACAGCGGGGAAAACGAATCAGATTTCAATCAGTTTATGCATGATCGTCAAAAATGAAGAAGACGCTCTAGAGCGTTGCCTCTCCACCGTTGCGGATCTCGTCGATGAAATCATTATCGTCGACACTGGTTCAACAGACCGCACGCAAGAGATTGCGTCCAACTATGGCTGCACTATTTATGATTTCGAGTGGATTGATGATTTTTCTGCTGCCCGCAACTATGCATTCAGTAAGGCAACATGCCCCTATATTATCTGGCTGGATGCAGACGATATCCTTCTGGAGAAAGACCGTCAGCTCTTCCGCGAATTGAAGTTTACGTTGAATTACAGCATCGACAGTGTCACGATGAACTACAACCTTTCTGTGGACAGCAACGGGAATGTAGCATACAGCATTCGCCGCAATCGCCTGGTAAAACGCGACCGCGGTTTTCGCTGGATCGGACCTGTCCATGAATATTTGGAAGTGAGCGGAAACGTCATCAGCAGTGACATATCCATCACGCATAACAAGCAGAAGGAATACACGGACCGCAATCTGCAAATCTATCGACGCAGGGATGCCAAAGGGGAAGAATTCTCTCCACGGGACTTGTACTATTATGCGAATGAATTACGCGACAATCAGTATTATGAAGAGGCCATTACTTTTTATACGAAGTTCTTGAACACCCAACAAGGCTGGGTAGAGGACAACATTAACGCTTGCTTGAAATTGGCGAGTTGCTATTCCCATCTATACGAGAGACAAAATGTTCTGTCGTCGCTATATCGTACGTTCAACTACGATCGTCCACGGGCTGAAGCGTGCTGCCAGATCGGAGCCTTTCACGTCGAAGATAAAAACTGGCTGCTGGCGATTTTTTGGTATGATCTCGCAACACAAGTGAAGCGACCTGCTGAAAAGCTCGCACACATCGACCACGTATCCTGGACGTGGCTACCTCATCTTCAACTCTGCTTATGCTATTCTCAAATGGGGGATAACGAGAAATCACGCCACCACAATGATATCGCCTACTTATACAACCCAACTCACCCTAGCATTCTCTACAACAAAAGGTATTTTGAATCTCTGACCTGACTCCCCTCGTGATCATGAAAAAGTTACCCACCCTGTGGGTGAATGTATAAATGTCATAAGCAATGGTGGTCTATTTTTTGATGAGCACGGTGCTTACCGGTTAACACAAAAGCCAATCTGGAAATCAGATTGGCTTTTTCTGTTTCTATACAGTCAGGCACTCTCATAGATAAAGCCTCATAGCATAGTGATAAGTTTTTGAATGTAACAGGAAGGATGAATGCCATGTCTCAAGCCAATATTCCCAATATTACTTCCACCATTACTGTAACGAGAGACGATGCTATCAATCTCCTCCTTACTTCCATCGCCATCGAAGAGCTCGGCCTCGGGCACATTATTAATGCAGAAGCAGAAAAATTACAATATGCCATCGGTACACTACCAGGCTTGACTGTTCCTGCTTCGGTAAGCGATCTCCTTCTGGTGAATGCAAGCGTACGCCAAACCTTGCAAGACGTTGCGAAAAAAGAAATGCTATTGCAATCGAAACTGGACAACATCCTGTCTGTTCCATCCAGCAGCACAGGTGGCATAACGGGGGCTACAGGGTCGACGGGCGTTGGTATTACTGGGCTACTGGCGTGACGGGGACCACTGGCGTCGGTACTACTGGCGCTACAGGCGTGACGGGGGCCACGGGCGTTGGTACTACTGGGGCTACTGGTACCACCGGGGTTACAGGTCCCCCTGGAGCAACCGCTACGGTTCCTGGTTTTAATAACGCTGTGATCGGATCACTCGTACTCGATACCCCCATCGTCGTCCTACCCGGAGACGGCATTCCGCTACTTCTTACATTTGTCTTAAATGGAACGGACATCACTCATACCGCGGGAGATACTTGCATTTTTTTAGCAGGCGGACACTGCTACTTGGTGAACTACATCATGAATGCTGACCCTCTGACTAACCTGCTTATTTTGGCAGGGCTCCGGTTAAATGGCGTCCTTGTACCAGGAGCTGGCTTGGATCAAGGTGGGCAGCCGGGGACGATCGGAATGATTCAAGGTACAGGAAATGGTATCGTCGTTATGCCACCAGGACCTCCTCTATGCCTAGAATTAGTCAACCTCTCTGAAGATGCACTCTCTGTAGATCATGTGCGTATTGTCATTACAGAAATTTGTTAGTAAATCAGCCTAACTCACTCCTTAGGATGGCATTGGATCACCCACTAGCTGATTCCAATGCCACGATTAGGAGTGTTTTTTACAAACTCTATTAAAAAGCAGTACATATTTTGAACAAGCTTACCCAACCGAAAAAGTGCCTTTTTTGCTGCTATGTAAAAACCACATCCGATTTATCTACATACAATAGCTACATCTCAGGTTACGCACTAACAGAAAGGAGTCCCTCTGATCTTTTTGCAGATGCTCTTATCATGACATCTACCATAACACCCCCCATCACTTTCTCTGTGTTTTATTCAACTCTACCACCCTCTCCTTTTCAAGGCCGCATGCTATCAAGATTGAATACTGGATACCACCCCATACAGTACACAGGTCTTGTCTCACATCAAAAATCTTATACAACTCAATCTTCTCGTACGGCCGTCGGTTTCGACGAGGAGGCCTTCAGTCTCAACGTGCTTGTATATCTGCTGAGACTGTTTTTTTTGGAAACCAAAAGAACACCATTTTCGCGACGAGTGCTGTGTACCTGATCGCTTGCTAGTCCACATGCTCCACTCCGAAAGCTGAGAAAGGTGTTTTCAATCTCTACAGAAAGGAATGATAAGATGTCTCAGGCAAATATCCCCAATATTACCCCTACCATTACCTTAACCAGAGATGATGCCATCAATTTGCTTCTCTCATCTATTGCGTTAGAGGAATTGGGTCTCAGTCATATCCTCAACGCCGAGGGCGAAAAGCTACAGTTTGTACTCGGTACTTTACCAGGAATATCTTCACCCCCCGCAACGATCAGTGACCTTCTCAATATGAATCAGAGCGTGCGTGACACGATCAAGGTCATTACACAAAAAGAAATTCTGCTCGATTCCAAGCTGAATTCGATTCTGTCCACCCCAATATCCCTTGGGCCAACGGGACCAACGGGGGCAACGGGGGCGACGGGCATTACTGGACCGACTGGACCTGGGGTTGGGGCGACTGGGGCTACAGGAGCTACAGGAGCTACAGGTTCAACTGGGACCATTGGGGCGACGGGTGTTGGTGTTACCGGGGCTACTGGCTCTACTGGGGCGACAGGTGTTGGCGTTACCGGGGCAACTGGCTCTACTGGGGCGACGGGCGTTGGTGTTACCGGAGCCACTGGCTCTACTGGGGCTACTGGCGCTACCGGGGCGACGGGCATTGGCGTGACGGGAGCCACTGGCGCTACCGGAGCGACGGGCATTAGCGTGACGGGAGCCACTGGCTCTACAGGGGCGACGGGCGTTGGCGTTACTGGAGCTACTGGAGCTACTGGAGCTACCGGTGCCACTGGCGCCACTGGGGCAACTGGCGCCACTGGGGCAACTGGCGCCACTGGGGCAACTGGCGCCACTGGGGCAA
>NZ_JBEAES010000011.1:0-196472 GCF_050477165.1 Brevibacillus sp. FIR094
GCAACGGACTTTGACTCCGTCATTCCTAGGTTCAAATCCTAGTACCCCAGCCATTAAAATGCGGACGTAGCTCAATTGGTAGAGCGTCGCCTTGCCAAGGCGAAGGTCGAGGGTTCGAGACCCTTCGTCCGCTCCATTTCTCAACTTGTTTTACCTTATATCATGGAGGCATAGCCAAGTGGTAAGGCACGGGTCTGCAAAACCCTTACCCCCGGTTCAAATCCGGGTGCCTCCTCCAAAGTATTTGCCGGTGTGGCGGAATGGCAGACGCGCGCGACTCAAAATCGTGAGGGAAACCGTGGGGGTTCAAGTCCCTTCACCGGCACCATACATTTACAAGCTAACCCTGAATGTCAAGATATCTTGATGATTGGGGTTTTTTTCTGCTTTAATATGCACATAGTGTAGACAGGGAAATAGACAACTTATGCAAGCAAGAGGACGAGGTGGTTGAGGTGTTTTACAAACTGCAAGACAAGCCGCCAATGGGGATCACGACGCTGTCCGTATTGCAATGGATGATCGTAACTGTTTCCAGCAGTGTGGCGGTACCACTAATGATTGGAGACATGTACGGCTTGCAGCCTGATGAAATTGGAAAGCTGATGCAGCAGACCATGTTTTACATTGGACTCGCGTCACTACTGCAAGTATGGATTGGACACCGCTATCCGATGATAGAAGGACCGGCTGGATTATGGTGGGGGATCTTTATCATTTTGGCTCAACTCGGAACGAGCATGGGTCTTCATCCACAAGAAATTGGTCAATCCTTTCAAGTGGGGATGATATTAGCAGGTCTACTCTTTTTTATTTTTGGTTTATTAGGCTGGATTGGAAAATTACAGAAATGGTTTACACCGCTGGTTTCAGGTACGTATATGATTTTGCTTGCTGTTTCTTTGTGTAGCAACATTCTCACGGGCATGCTCGGTATTGGGTTTCAACATTCAAAAGAGGTGCAACCGGGTGTAGCACTTGTGTCCATAGGGATCGTAGCCCTTGTTGTGTTCATTATGCGAACGAAGCGCTTCTCTAGTTTTGCGGTTTTGTTTGGCATGGTTGGGGGCTGGATCGTGTACGCGCTTCTTGGATGGACAGAACCTGTCCGGCCTTCTGAGCAATTATTTTCATGGCCTTCTATTTTCTTTTGGGGCCCTCCACGTTGGGATTGGGGCGTTGTATTAACAAGTATGCTGACAGGATTCGTTCTGTTGACAAACCTTATGACGAGTCTGGCGGTCATGGGAAAAGCGACAGACACTGTGCCTACTGAAAAGCAGTACAATCGCGGTGGTATTTTTACAGGGGTATCCCATTTCCTGTCAGGTCTGAGCGGTGTGGTTGGTATGATTCCACTTTCCTTGGCAGCAGCGGTTATTCAAACGACGAAAATGGCTTCGCGCCTGCCATTTGTAATAGCGATGCTGGGGATGATGTTGATTGGGCTGATTCCCACTGTTGCTCATTTTTTGGCAGCTTTACCTACTCCAGTGGCATATGCGGCGATGTTCATTTCCTATACGCAACTGCTTGGCTTCGGCTTGAAGGATTACGTAAATGTGAAGATGGACGAACGTACGATTATTGTTGGGGGCAGCTCGCTGCTGATCGGGATCGGAGTCATGTTCGTACCGGCTGTAGCTTGGCAGCAACTTCCTGCACTAGTCAGCTTTTTGTTCGGCAATGGCTTATTGCTCGGAGTTATTGTATGCCTGGTCCTAGAACATATTGTTTTTAGAAAAAAGGAAGATAGCGTAGAAAAAGACGGCCAGGCTGCATGACGGGCCGTCTTTTTCTTAGGCGGTAACAATAGAGGAGTAAGTCAGCTCGCCACCGTTGATTTCCGTAAACATGCGACCAACTGAACCTACGATTTCTTCTTTTTTAGATTGTTCCATTTTTTCATGGAAAAAGATGACTTGGAGTAGTGTCCGGCTTTGTTCCGTTACGCATGAGCGCTTGGAATCAACAATGGGACTCCCAAATGAGCCGTTACCATCAGCGAGAAGCAGTTTCCCTTCCATGTTGACTTCGCGTCCGTTTAATCCTTCATAGACATCATCGGCGTGGCCGAGACGACATGTGATATCACCCGCTAAGTGATTGACGTCATAAATCCCAAAAGGAAGCGCGTGCAAAACTGAGAAAAAATTATTAACATCAACAGCGCTGTTGATCCAGAAAAAAGGATTTCCCTGCAGCAGTCGGCGTAGTAATGCTTCGGAGGAAGGTCGGTATCTGGACGGATCAATGCCAACTTGCTTAAAGCAGGCCCTCCACTCGCGGACGCCTTCGATTTCTGTTAGGTTTGCAGTATCGTGCTCCAGCCGCAAGCTCTCCACATAATAATTAATACGTCCCTGCAGCATTTTCGGGGAGTCACTGACAGAAGCATTGCTGTATTGTAAAATGCCGAGAGAAAACTGTGGCAGACGCTCGGACACGGAAGAATCTAGTTGAACTTTCATCTTTAGACACTCCTTACTAAACCTATTTTTGGTAGTATAACAAAAAATTTTTGTGGAAGCGACTAAGCTTCGATACAATAGAAGAGAACAGAGGAGGGAACCCCTGACGATGACGATGCGTGAGGTTGAAATTTATACAGACGGAGCTTGTTCCGGCAATCCAGGACCAGGTGGTTGGGGAGCTGTACTGATGTACGGCCAACACATCAAGGAAATGTCCGGTGCCGAACCGCATACAACGAATAACAGAATGGAGCTGTTGGCGGCCATCAAGGCGCTCTCTACATTGAAGGAGCCTTGTAAGGTGACGCTGTATAGCGACAGTGCATACTTGGTTAACTGCTTCAAACAAGGCTGGTATAAAGGCTGGTTGAAAAACGGTTGGAAAAACAGCAAAGGCCAGCAGGTGGAAAATCAGGACTTATGGAAAGAACTGCTGCAATTGATGGACACCCACAAGGTAGAGTACGTAAAAGTTAAAGGACACGCCGACAACAAATGGAACAACCGCTGCGACGAATTGGCGACAGGAGCGATTAAACAGCTGTGAACGACTTGCAGTACTGGGAACAGACAAAGCAGTCCATCATTGACTATGCCAAGGAAATTGGAATCGATAAGATCGGGTTTGCCAGTGCCGATCCATTCACGGCCTTAAAAGAACGACTTCTTGTACATCGGGAAAAGGGTTATGAATCTGGATTTGAAGAGCCTGATTTAGAAAAGAGGACGAATCCGGAACTGTTGCTGGAGGGGGCACGTTCGCTGATTTCTATAGCACTAGCCTATCCATCCAAGCTAAAAAATCCACCAAAGTCAGAGCCTGGTGCGTATCGGGGAATCTTGTGCCGTGCAGCATGGGGAACCGATTACCATCACGTTCTGCGCGACAAGCTGGACAAGCTGACTCGATTCATTATCGAGCTGGAGCCAGGAGCTCGGATCGAATCTATGGTAGACACGGGAGCATTGTCTGATCGTGCGGTTGCCGAGCGGGCTGGGATTGGATTTGCCGGAAAAAACTGTGCCATCATAACACCGGAGTTCGGATCATGGGTGTACTTGGGGGAGCTTGTAACGAATCTTCCGTTGCCAAGCGACATGCCGATCGAAGAAGGCTGTGGCGACTGTAATATATGTGTTGATGCTTGTCCGACCGGAGCCTTGATTCAGGGCGGACAGCTTGATGCACAGCGATGTGTTGCGTATTTGACTCAGGTAAAAGATTTTATTCCAGATGAATTCCGCGGGAAAATCGGGAATCGACTGTATGGTTGCGACACTTGTCAGACGGTATGTCCTAAGAATCGTCGCATCGATAACGACCATCATGCTGAATTTCAGCCTGATCCGGAGATTGCCAAGCCTTTGCTGATACCGCTGCTTCAGATGAGCAATAAGGAGTTTAAGGAAAAGTTCGGTCTATCTTCTTCATCTTGGCGGGGTAAAAAGCCCATTCAGCGCAATGCCATATTAGCACTTGCACATTTCAAGGATCGGACGGCTGTTCCTCATTTGGAGCGTCTTTTGTTCGAAGACCCCCGTCCAGTCATTCGTGGAACTGCTGCATGGTCACTTGGAAAAATCGGAGGAGAGCAGGCACAAGAAGCGCTCATTTCCGCAAAAGCAAAAGAGGCGTCACCAGAAGTAGTGGAAGAGATAGAAAAAGGGATGACCATGATTCGTGCACAGGCTTAGTTTGAATGTGAGAGGGAGGACGTAAAATGGCAAAGGAATTAGGCTATAGCATGATGGATTCACCGATTGGACCATTGCTCTTGGCTTCTACAGAAGAAGGGCTGTGCTACATTCAATTTGCCAATGAACAAGACGGATTGGCGCCTCTGGTGCGCTGGTGCAAAAAAACGTTCTTAGGAATTACCCCAACGCTCAACGATGCGATCAATGAGTCTGCAAAAAAACAATTAGAAGAGTATTTTGTAGGCAAGCGAAAGACGTTTGATGTTCCAACCGTATTGTACGGAACTCCCTTTCAAAAGGCTGTATGGAATGAGCTATCGAACATCCCCTATGGAGAAACTCGTTCTTACAAAGATATTGCCTTGGCTATTGGAGCAGCGAAAGCTGTTCGGGCCATTGGCGGTGCGAACAATCGCAATCCGATTCCTGTCATTATTCCTTGCCATCGTGTCGTTGGCTCGAATGGTGCCTTGGTCGGATACGGCGGTGGCTTATCCATTAAAAAATATTTGTTGTCCTTAGAAGAAGGCCCACTTTTTGCTCACGCTTCTTCCAAATAAGCTGTCTGCTTGCTCGGGCAGCTTTTCTTTTTCTTCTGAATGCTCCAGGAGTGACATATTCTTCATTGAGATGCACGGTTCATGGGTCTATGTCGCAGTCTGAAGTGGAAAGGAGGAGGAGAAAGTGGAGTGGCGTGAATTTGTTCAGCAATATTTTCAAGCAGTTCACCAGTCATCTATGGACGGAAAGTATGAGCGGCTGCTGCCTTTTTACTGTACAGGAGAGTCTGGCGTACAGGAAGAATGGGGTCGACTGAACCGGGAGAAGCAGAAAATCGAGGAGCGGGGAGTCAAATTATTGGCTGTCCAGGGACAAGTAACGCCCATGTGCTGGGTAGATACCGATGCCACCATGGAAATAACGGTTCAATGGGAAGAAAAGAAAACCCTGGGGATCAAGCATACCAAGTATAAAGAGGCAAACAAACGATTGTTCCAGCTCCAGTTGCTCAAAACGAATGAAAAGTGGTCGATTATCGGGGCAAGGGAGTCGAATGGTGATCAAAAAATGATGGTCGAGGAAGAGGAGGAGCCTGTCATCGTTGTGTCAGGCGTCGAGGATGCCATTGACCAACAACCTATGCTGATTGTGCATGGAGTGGGAGGATACAACGCTGCAAATGCAGTCGCGTATGCGGAACGCTACTGGAACACGACCAATCCTGTGTATCCTCGTTTTACGGATGACTGCACGAATTTTATTTCGCAATGTTTACACGCTGGCGGAATCCCTATGCTGATGTCGAAGGAGATGGGCAAGGGCTGGTGGATTCGCACGGGAAAAGGCTCCTCTTGGAGCTATAGCTGGACGGTAGCGCATAGCTTGTATTTGCTATTGAAATCGGGTGGACCACCTATGCAGGCAGTTACGAAAAGCTCTGCGGCCGAATTGGTCCCAGGTGATATTATTTGTTATGATTTTAACGGGGATGGGCGTTTTCAGCACAATACGATCGTGGTCGCAAAAGACGCGAATCAGATGCCGTTAGTGAATGCCCATACGACAGATAGCAGCATGCGTTATTGGGCATATGAGGATTCCACAGCCTATACGCCCAAAATGCGCTATGCCTTCTTTCATATAAGAGGGGTATAATTACCGCTTGCGAAAATAAGCTCTTCGTATAAAAGCGATGCTGCGAATCATCCAAATCATTGCTGCGAAAACGAGCATGTCTGAAAAGGTATGCGGTTCTCCTTTAATGGATTGGATGTAAATCAAGCCATGGAACAAGACGATGACAAACAGCCATGGATTCGCGAGATGAAGCCTTTTCCAACTGGAGCCACCCAGCCATTTTTCTGCCCGTGCAGAAGAAGTCAGCGACAGGGTTAGTAGCATGAAAAAAGCCAGCAGCCCAAGGTAGTTCGCAACGCCTGTAAGGGTCCAGTTGGGAGATGGCCACATGGTTGGATCAGAGGAAGCGAAAAAGAACAAACCCAGCCAGCCATCAGCCTTTTCAGCACGGTTGTCATCTATGATCATCAGGCGAGGCTCACTTTCAAAAAGGACGAGCACAAGAAGGACGTGCAGCAGTCCAGTTAGCCCAGCCCATATGCCGATATCTCGGCGGATGGACAAGCTGACAGCCATCCAGCCAGCAGGGAGCCTGGACTGGAGTGGCCCCATCAGTAAGGTGCAGCCAATCAAAATAAATGAGAGATAGCCAAGAATCATACTCCATGTTTCTAAGGCGGGGAACGCAGAAAAATCAGTCCACATCCAGCTGGTACCTAACAGGATCAAACTCAGGATGCTCACATGTGCGACAAGGCGTTGCCCAAATGATAGGGGTGTCCCCATCTAATCGTCACTCCTTCGATAGCCAAAAGTTTCTGATTAGATGCAGCAGGCACTCCATTTGTTACAGAAGCTGGGCACGGTGGTATAATAAGACGTGTACAGGTATCAAGTTCGCAATTTACAAGGAGATTTTCAGATATGCCGTTACATATTGTTTTGCATGAGCCGCTCATTCCGGCCAACACGGGAAACATCGCCCGTTCATGTGCAGCAACAGGAGCTCATCTGCATTTGATTCATCCGCTCGGATTTTCAACGGACGATCGTTATCTGAAGCGGGCTGGTCTTGATTATTGGCATGCAGTAAATGTTCACCATCATGAGAGCTTTGAGCACTTTGCTGCGGCACAAGGGGAAGGTGCGGGCACCTTTTACTTTGTGGAAACCTGGGGGGAAAAGTTATATTCGGACGTTTCTTTCCGGGATGGCGACTACATTATCTTGGGCAAGGAGACGACGGGCTTGCCGGAAGAGCTGACAGAAAAATATCGGGAACAGACTATTCGTATCCCGATGAGCGGTGCGACCCGTTCTGTGAACCTGTCCAATTGTGCAGCTATTGTCTTGTTTGAGGGACTTCGTCAGTTAGGTTTTCCATCGTTATCGTAAGGCATTTGGGAGGGAGAGATCCATTATGACTGTGAACACCATCCTGTTTGATTTGGACGGTACGTTATTAGAGATGCAGACAGAACCCTTTGTCAAAAGTTACTTGGTTGAAGTAGGTCGCCATGTCGGAGATAAGTACGATACCGAAAAGCTGTTGGCGCTGATTTGGGATGCGACCAAGGCAATGATTATGAACCAAGAGCCGGACAAAACAAACGAACAAGTTTTTATCGAACATTTTATGGAACACAGTGAGTGGGAGCGGGAGGAAATATGGCCTCTGTTCGATTCGTTTTATCGCGATGTATTTCCGACACTTTCTCACCTGACGTATCCTTCGCCGTGGGCGAAGCAGATTATTGCTGCCGCTAAAGAGCAAGGATTTCGGGTTGCAGTAGCGACGAATCCTGTTTTCCCGCGTGATGCGATTCACCATCGCCTCGCTTGGATCGGGATGTCCGCGGATGAATTCGAGCTGGTCACCGTCTACGAGGAGTCGCATTTCACGAAGCCGAATCCTGGTTATTACAATGAGATTTGCCAGAAGCTCGGGGTTGAACCGACAGACTGTGTCATGGTCGGAAATCACATGCAGGAGGACATGGTCGCATCCAAGCTGGGGATGAAAACGTTTTTGGTAACCAATTGGATGGAAGACCGTGGTGATCCTGAGTATCCGGTAGATCAGCGGGGATCACTAGAAGAGCTGTTTACGGCGATTTCTGAAAAAAGCGGTGTGTTTGCGCGTTAAGAATTGACCATGAAAGAATAAGCGAGAAGCAGGCTGTCCGTTTGAAAAAATGGTCAAGCCTGCTTTTTCACATACTTTTCCCAAAATCATTAGGTAGGCTAGGGGTGTACGACCATGTTTTACATAATAAAGGAGGAAATCCTGCATGAAAAAACTTGTTTCGTCTCTGGTGATGGCTACGTTGCTGTTTAGTGGTATCTCTGTAGTGACTGCGGCGGATACATCAGCGGATGCTACGGCTAAGCACTCGAAAGCAGAGAAAAAGGAAGAAAACAGAGCAAAACTGAACGCGAAGGCTGCCAAGTGGGGCGTAGAAACATCGGAAAAAACAAATAAGGAAGTAAAAGCAGGCATTCAAGAAGCAAAGGCAGCAAAGAAAACAGAAAACGCTGAGAAAAAAGCGGCAAAAGAAGCGAAGAAGCAAGAACAACTCGCCAAGCTAAATGATAAAGCTGTGAAGTTGGGCGTTGATACGGCAGGTAAAAAGGCGAAGGAAGTAAAAGCGGCTATTAAAGAAGCAAAAGTAGCAAAAAAAGCAGCAAACGCTGAGAAAAAGGTAGCAAAAGAAGCGAAGAAGCAAGAACAGCTCGAAAACCTGAAAGAAAAGGCGGCCAAGTGGGGCGTTGACACAGCAGGTAAGAGCGTAAAAGAAATCAAGGCTGAAATCGAAGCGAAGAAAGCAGAAAAGAAAGAGAATAAGAAATAACAAGAAAACAAAAAAAGCAGGTTGCCACAGTAGGCAGCCTGCTTTTTTCCCCTGGTTGCTTCTTACATGTTCCAGGTTTTGTCCTCGTTGTAGCCAGCTGTCAGCATGAAAAACAGAAAAGCTCCGAAGACCAATGCTACGATAAATGTACCCACGTTTGACAGCTCCTTTCGTAAACAAACTACTTTCATTATAGCGTAGCCTGCCCACTTTGCAAACGAATTAAAGCTGCTGCACCCTTAAGTTAGTGACAATTTACGATGGTCATGAACCATTTTCAAAAAGGCACTAACCGATATGTACACACTCAGTATTTCTCCCGTATCGAGCTCCATTCCTGTCACTGCTTGGTAAATGAATATCGAAAGAATCATTAAGGTCGCAATGCCGGTCAAAAAAAGTCCCTTTTTCACTTGAATGCGTTCTGCTTGAATGTCCATGAATTTTGCCTCCCGTTATTTTAAGCCAATCCATATTGGCTTCCGTGTATGTTGCTTATGATTGTATTTTACAGGGGAGAAGGGATTACAAACCATCGAATCAGCTTACAGCTACGTTCGCTAAACCTTACAATTCCGTAATCTTCCAAGCCGTAAAAAAGCAATGTGACGGATTTTTATGGGAAGATTGCTGAAACTTGTGCTGATGTCTCGCATACACATATGTAAAGGCTGTAAGAGCCTGTTGGCAACCGGAGAAAACGGCTTGCACGTGAATGCGTGACCGCAGGCGGACATATACATGAGAGTACATTGTCGTTGGGAAGAGAGAGGGCTTAAGAGGGAGGAGTGTCGAACATGGACATTTTAAAACGGATCGCTGAGCACCGGGCCCGCGAAGAAAACCTGATGTGGAGAGGAACATTCGCCGAATATTTGGATCTGGTACGTAAAAATCCGCAAATTGCCCAGACGGCGCATTCACGCGTCTACAACATGGTTAAAAGTGCGGGAGTTGAAGAGAACGAGGATGGCTCACGTTCGTATCAATTTTTTAGTCGGGAAATCTTCGGACTGGATCGTTCTGTAGAGCGCCTAGTGGAGGAATATTTCCACTCGGCTGCGCGTCGTCTGGATGTCCGCAAACGCATCTTGCTCTTGATGGGACCTGTGAGTGGCGGTAAGTCTACGCTCGTGACGATGCTCAAGCGAGGACTGGAAGAGTATTCAAGGACGGAAGCCGGAGCGATCTATGCACTTGATGGCTGCCCCATGCACGAAGAACCACTTCATCTCATCCCGCACGAGCTGCGTGCAGAGGTGGAAGAAGAGCTGGGAATCAAGATTGAAGGAGAATTGACGCCTTATAACCGGATGAGGTTGGAGAACGAATATGGAGGGTGCATCGAGGATTTCCCTGTTCATCGGATTTTGTTTTCCGAAGCCAATCGTGTCGGGATCGGTACATTTAGCCCTTCCGATCCGAAGTCTCAGGATATTGCCGATTTGACGGGGAGCATCGACTTCTCGACGATTACGAAGTACGGCTCTGAGTCCGACCCGCGTGCTTATCGTTTTGATGGGGAGCTGAACAAAGCCAATCGCGGATTGATGGAATTCCAGGAAATGCTGAAATGCGACGAGAAATTTTTGTGGCATCTCCTGTCGCTGACACAGGAAGGAAACTTCAAGGCAGGTCGTTTTGCCCTCATTTCTGCAGATGAGCTGATTGTTGCACATACGAATGAATCTGAGTACAAGGCTTTTATTGGGAATAAGAAAAATGAGGCACTGCAATCTCGGATTATCGTCATGCCGATGCCGTATAATCTGCGTGTCAGTGACGAAGAAAAAATATACGCGAAATTAATCAAGCAATCCGACTTGGGGCATGTGCATATTGCGCCGCATGCGCTCCGGTCAGCAGCAGTCTTTTCCATTATGACCCGCTTGAAAGAATCGAAAAAACAAGGGGCCGATCTGCTGAAAAAGATGCGGCTGTATGACGGTGAATCGGTGGAAGGCTTCAAGGGAGCCGATCTGGAAGAACTGCGTAACGAGCATGCCGACGAAGGAATGTCCGGTATTGATCCGCGCTATGTTATCAACCGTATCTCTAGTGCACTGATCCGCCGCGACACGGAGTGCATCAATGCGCTTGATATTCTTCGGGCACTGAAAGAAGGCTTTGACCAGCATCCATCTATCACCAAGGAGCAGCGGGAGAGGTATATGAACTTTATCTCTATCGCGCGCAAGGAATATGACGAGCTGGCGAAAAAAGAAGTGCAGAAGGCGTTTGTTTACAGCTACGAAGAGTCGGCAAAAACGCTCATGGATAACTATTTGGACAATGTGGAAGCTTATTGCAACATGAACAAAATCCGTGACCCCGTTACAGGTGAGGAGATGGATCCAGATGAGCGCCTGATGCGTTCCATCGAGGAGCAAATCGGCATTTCGGAAAATGCCAAGCGGGCCTTCCGCGAAGAAATTCTCATCCGTATTTCGGCCTATGCGCGTAAAGGGAAACGTTTTGACTACAGTACGCATGATCGCCTGCGGGAAGCTATCGAGAAGAAGCTGTTTGCCGATCTAAAGGATGTCGTCAAGATTACGACCTCGAACAAAACGCCGGATGAGCATCAGCTCAAGAAGATTAATGAGGTCACTAAGCGTCTTATCGAAGAGCATCAATATTGCCCCGTTTGCGCAAATGAGCTGCTGCGCTATGTGGGTAGCCTGTTGAACAGATGACAGAACTTTGGCGACATAAGGAGCACGTCATATTCGGCGCAGATTGCGCCAGTTGCTAGGAGGAGACGGCATGAAAGATGAATCATCGTTCATTGTCTCCCGGGAAGACTGGTCGCTGCACCGCAAAGGGTACCAGGACCAAAATCGACACCAGGAAAAAGTGAAAGAAGCGATCAAAAAAAATCTGCCCGATCTCGTCAGCGAAGAAAACATCATCATGTCGAATGGTCGGGAAGTCATTAAGATCCCTATTCGCTCCCTGGATGAATACCGATTGCGTTTTAACTTCCAAAAGGGAAAACATGGCGGTCAAGGTAAAGGAAACAGTAAAGTAGGCGATGTCGTCGCCCGTGACGGCGATCCGGCGCAAGGGCCAGGAAAGGGTCAGGGAGCGGGTGATCAGCCAGGTGTAGACTACTACGAGGCTGAAATCAGCGTAGAAGAATTGCAGGAAATGCTTTTCGCCGAGCTGGAGTTGCCGAACCTTCAACAAAAAGACGAGGAACAAATCGTCGTGGAAGAGACTCGGTTTAATGATGTCAGGAAAAAAGGCTTGATGGGCAACATTGATAAAAAACGTACGCTGATTGCGGCCATCCGCCGAAATGCGCTGGCAGGCTACAGTGATATGGAGCTGGGGATCACCGATGATGACCTGCGCTTCAAGACGTGGGAAGAGATCATCAAGCCACATTCCAATGCTGTCATTATTGCGATGATGGATACTTCCGGATCGATGGGTGTGTTTGAAAAGTATATCGCCCGCAGCTTTTTCTTCTGGATGGTACGTTTTCTGCGCACTAAGTACGAAAAAGTCGAGATCGTCTTCATTGCCCATCATACGGATGCGAAGGAAGTAACGGAGGACACCTTTTTCTCGAAAGGGGAAAGCGGGGGGACGATCTGCTCCTCTGCCTACAAAAAGGCGTTGGAGATCATCGATAGCCGCTACCCAACATCGCAGTACAACATTTACCCGTTCCATTTTTCCGATGGCGACAACCTCACGTCTGACAATGAGCGTTGCGTAAAGCTGGTGAAAGAGCTCATGGAGAGATGCAACATGTTCGGCTATGGCGAAGTGAATCAGTATAATCGTCATTCAACCCTCATGTCAGCATATCGCCACATCAAAGAGCCGAAATTCATGCATTGTGTCATTCGGGAAAAGGGCGAGGTATACAAGGCGTTGCGTACTTTCTTTGGCAAGAAGGAAGCTGTGAAGTAATCTATAGAGGCAACCGGGCGAGAAATCGTCCGGTTGACTTATGTGAGGGGTGTTACTATGTATCCACAAAAGCATCGGATGCGCAACACGGGAGCCTTCACTTTCTTGGCATACTTTACATTGGGCGCAGGGGTACTGCTATTTTCCATCGGTTTATACAATGCGCCAGGTCTTCAGCTACACGAAAAGGGGTATTATATCGCATGCATGCTTTTGGTAGCAGTTGGATCGATTTTGACACAAAAAGTAGTGAGAGATAATGCAGAGGATCGAGCGATTATTGAGGAACAGGAAAGAGATTTTAACTTGAAGGTATCGAAAGCGGAGAAAGATACGCCGAAATAGCCATCATCAGGATATACAGGTCGCGTAGTCTTTTAGACGAGCGGCCTTTTTGTTCTTATGTATAACGAGCCGTTTTCATCCTCTAGTAGGTATGGTCGGCTCTTACTCGTTGATCCTCTCAACCGATTTGCATAATGTTTACGTTTGCTGCGACAAACTTGATTTCTTCCAAGTTGGTATTCACTAGCTTCAGTTCGTTCGTACCTGGTCCTGTAAGCTTTGATACAGAGGAACATCATTTAGTGTCAGCAGGACGCGAACAGGCAAGTTCGCGATTAACGGACATTCGATAAAATTGTAGCAGGCAAAGTAAGTAGCATGGGGAGCTAACGAGATAACGGTTGGGGTTGTTTGCGAGAAAGAAATACCCGTGCCGTTGATGACCTCGGCTTCTAAAAAGGGTACGGGAGAGTTATAGGGAACATTGACGTAGCCGTATCCGTAGATTGCCGCATTATTCGCGGTTACTGGGGCGGCGTTAACGGTGTTGACCTCACTAATTCTCACATTTACCCCGCTAAAATTCGCCCCAGATACGCCTAAAGGTGGAAAGCCGACAAGCTGCAAGACGCTTGGATTTGGGCTTGCTGGCGTGTTGAAAAGGCCGCCTCCGGTGCGGTTGGGGCGTTCTGACCAAGGGGCATGGCGGTAGGGAAGGAGAGGGTTTGCGAGCCAGGGATGAGCACACCGTTCAAACGAAGCTCCGCTGAAGCTACTCTTCCAACAGTCGGCGTACTGAACTCGGCATTGTATTCACAAAAATACGTTTTATGTGGGGTAAGAAGGATATTTGAGAGCCCCTGCAATGTAATAGAGGTCCCATTTTGGACAATGGTGGTGAGTAAAGCTGGAGCAACCAAACTAGTCAAAATTGGACGGGGATTCAAAAAACCGTCAGGGTCATGCCCTGGCGGTCTTTCGAATGAGCTCTACAAACTCCTCTGCCTTTTCAATGTGTGGAGCGTGCCCCACATTTTCCATGACAATCTCCTGATAGGAACCACCAGCACGCTGATACTGTTCGAGCACGTCTCGAATTTGGGAGACCATCGGCTGCGGAGGATATTCGTCTTCCCCCGGCCATCCGGGAACATAGCCAAGCTTTCCTAGCGTACCGAAATCAGCAAGTGACTGATCCGAGATAATGGCATCATCCGCACCGCGAATCCATAAAATTGGGCACTTCGGCTCAATCTGGACAATACCGGACAAATTAACGTATTTGGGAGAAATCGCATTTGTAATCCCTGTCGTTCCAGGAGCAACACCGGGCCAATCGTTTACATATTCAAAGGTACCGGGGTAAAAGCCCTCTCCGGTTCTCGTAGAGAGTATCGCGCTCACATAACGGTCTTCCTGCTCTGGGCCAACTTGGAACGGGGGCTTGAAATAAAGCTGATTCATGACATTGCGAGGGCTGGAGGGAGATTCATTACTCCTATCTTTGGCTGCCATCCTTTTGACCAGCTCGGAGTTGGCGGCTCCTCCACCCGAGCCTGAGAAGCTGCTGTAGCACGGGGTGCCAGCTATATCCTTGGTTCCGCCGAAGCCGTAAGGGGACATGGGGGCGACCAGAATGAGGGAGCGTACTTCCTGCGGGTGATCGATGGCAAACTGCATCACGATCCCACCGCCCAACGACCAGCCGGCAAGATGGACCGGTGTTGGCAAGTCCAATGCCCGAATAAACGAATGAAGGTCATCTGACCAGTCTCGCAAACCGCGTGTCGCATCGATAGGCAATGCTTCACTTGCTCCAAAGCCACGCATATCAGGTGCATACACACGGTACTGGTCACATAGAGCCGCAATGGTATCATCCCAGAACAAGTTGGCTGATGCATTGCCGTGAATGAGGAGAAGGGGTTCTCCTTCCGGTAGGTCTGCTGTCAGATAGGAAACGTGGAGTCGATCGGTCTGAATCGTTTTTGTTTCGATTCGTGCATCCATCAATGATGTGCCTCCTTTCATTGTATGAGAACTAAATATCAGAATATTTTTATTATATATTTGTTGGGTTACAAAATGAGAAAAGAAAACAACCGCCCGTGAAAGGCGGTTGCAGGAAGGTTACATATGGAGACCACGCATCTGTTGTTCGATTTTCTCAAAGCCGCCAGAAACTTTAACGACTTCGTCTTTTTGCTCAGAAACGAGAACAAGTACTTCTTCCAGGCTCTCTTTATTCTTGTCGGTAATATCTGCGTTCACTTCTACTTTTGCGCCGACTTCTTGAATCATGCTGTGAACATGGATGATGAACTCTTGCAGGTTTTTCGTTTTATCCGCGAAGTTTTGCATGTAGTTATCTACATTGGTGAACATTTCTTGTACTTCGAGGATGCCCTCGCTATTTTTCTCAAAAGAAGTCTGTGACTCGGAAATCATATCCGATACGAGCTTCATTTTTTCGCGGATGGTCATAAGCAGGCTCGAGATCGACTCAGAGGACAGCTTGGAGGATTCAGCCAGCTTGCGTACTTCATCTGCTACGACAGCAAATCCTCGGCCATGTTCGCCTGCACGAGATGCTTCAATCGTGGCATTGAGTGCCAATAGATTGGTTTGTGCAGAAATCTCGGAAATGGTTTGAATGATTTTCCCAATCGATTCGGTTTCTTTATTGAGCTCTTGAATCAGCTGGTTCGTACCTTGAATGTCTGTGATGAATCGTTCAAAGTCATTGCCGATGTTACCAATGCGTTTTCCGCTCTCGCTAGTAGCTTCTTTGGTTGATTCTACGTACTCATGCATTTCTGTAACTGAGCGGGTCATGTCCTCAACTTGCAGATTCGTCGAGCTCATTTCCCGACGCAGCTCGTCCGTATTGCTGGTCTGGACCGTAAAGGACCCCATAATTTCTTGCAGGGAAGCGACGGTTTCGACTGCGCGAACATTTACACCGTCCGTCACCTTGTTCAAATTCTCTTGATAGTCTTGCATAGAGGTGAGTGATTCATTGATCTGATCCAGAACACGTTGCAACGATTCCTTCGAGGCAATCGCTTCTTGCTTTTGTTGCTCACTTTCCTCTTGCAGCTTGTTGTTGAATACAGCATGCATCATGCTCGTGACAGAGACGAAGCAGAAGGTAAGCAGGAAGTACATCAGATCAAGATCGTTTGTCGAATGGAAAATCGTTTCTCTCTGTGTCAGGAAGTAATAAGAGACAATACCCAATGTCGATACAATCGTCAAAATATTAATGAGTCGGTCTTGATAAATCCCCATGACTGCTACAAAGAACATAATGGTCATGATATTGATCATATGCGGGTCCAGTCCAACTACGATGAACATGAAGATCCCGATTACGGCGAAGTTGAAAAACTTCATGAAGGGCGCTGCTTTTTCACGGAAGCTCGGGCGATTGGAGATGTAAGTAAAAGGTGCCAGCACGCCATACAAAATACCCAGTACCGTGAGAACGAAAGTGAACGGTACGCCTAGAAAGAGGTTTAAGACTTGAACAACCGTAATAATACTTGCGAATACGATTACGACCCAATTGTTTCTTCTTCTCAATAGATCAATGTTATCCATGTTTTACCCACCTACCTCGACTTTTACTTGGTTGGATGACGACGAATTGTACCAGGAATATTTCGGATCGTGCTTATTGTCATAGACAGCTTTTAGATGGAACAGGGTCGGAATGGCATCGGCCCCTTTGTAAAAGACGATATCTTTGGTCTGAGTCGCCTTTACTTGATACTTCTTGTTAATGAACGTAAAAAAAGTCGGATCTGATACCCCGATTGCGTGGGTATAACCATGCTTTTCAGCGTAATCTATCATCAAGCAAATTCCTTTTTGCCCTAGTTGTCCGCGGTATTTCGGCAAAACAGCGAGACTGTCTACCTCCATTACTTTCATATCTTCTGTAACAACATCCTGAAAAAGTGATTTCATATAAGCACTTGATTTGGAAAAGGGCGTCATTTCAAATGTTCCACCTGCTTTACCATCTTCGGCAAGTAAGAGGAACCGAGCCGAGCCTTCTTTCGCGTACTCCATCTCGAAGCCCATGCTTGTCCATACTGTTTCTTTGATTTCATGAAATTTTGCTAACTCTTGTACGGTTTCTACTTGTTTGTACATAACTTCTCCACTCCATCATTTTCTCTGATTGAACTGTGTTGTGTATGTTTGACGTCACTAAAGTTATGTTTTTCCATCCGTTACGAAAATGAAAGTGCTTTCATCCTCCTTTCAAGAAACGAAACACAAAAAAAGGCCGTTCCATGGAAATGGAACAACCGAAGCTACCAACATCGAAAAAATGGTCTCAAGATGATGGCAACCCGGCTATCATGGTCAAAGACTGTAGACCCGTGGTTTTGCGTCGCCACCTTTCGATGACTTTGCCTTTTGCACTTTTTAGCAAAAATTGTAAAGATGTGTCGAATTTTGCAAGGTATAATCATGCAAAATATAAGTCAAAAGATATATCCTTGTCAAGTTTTGGTAGGGAAAATAAACTATTTGTTCATAAAGTATAGACGTACAAAAAACCAGTTGTGGGATCAACTGGTTCTTCGTTATATAGGCGTTAGGTTAGGGTACGCAGAATGTCCAAAACTGTACTAGGCTCCATGCGTTTTTTGTAATCAGAATCTAAGCCTGCTGAACGGATTACGCCCTGGTTGTCGAGGATATAAGTAGCAGGTATGGGGAGTGTCCAGGAATCTTCGCTATTAAAACGAGTGAGATCAATATCCAATGATCGGTAGGTATCATGTAAATAATCAGGCAGTCTGAATCTGAGTTTATATTTTTCTGCTACTTGGTTATTGGTATCGCATAACACGGGAAAGCTCAGTCCGTTTTTCTCTTGCATAGTAAGAGAGTGTGCAGGAGATAGTGGACTAATGGCAAACAATTGGACACTCAGAGAAGTTATCGTATCGATCTGTTTTTGGTATGCTTGCAGCTCCAAATTGCAGTAGGGGCACCATGATCCACGGAAAAATGTGAGGACGACGGGACCTTTTCCGAGTTCTTCCGACAAGGTAATAGTCTTGCCAGTGTGATCGTTCAACGTGAAATCAGGTGCAATCGAACCAATCGGCAAACCCTTTGCTTGTCCAGAGGTACGCAGCTCCTCGATTGATCTTGTGAATGCATCTGTTACTTCACGAGTGAGTAAGTCTGCTATTTGAATAGTTGTAAAATCTAGCTCTTCGCGCAGGCTCTGAAAATGTGGTTTATCCATATGTCATTCCCCTCTTTTTCGAAAGAATAGTAGAAGCCATAGCTTTACGATATCTTTCTTTTGGAGGGAAAGATGTGAACTGGATTACATTCTCTTCAAAATTTTGTCCCGATGAATGGAAATGGATTTAAAGCCTGTTTGGATCAGTTCTTCCTTTGCTAAAGCACGTAATGCTACTGTCACGGCTTCCCTGGATGCCCCAACAAAATGGGCAAGTTCTTGATGGGAAAGAGGTAACTCAATTTGTTGAAACGCTGAACTGTTAGGATTGCCAAATTGATCGGCAAGCTTTACTAACGTGGAAATAATGCGATCTTGTAAAGGGAGGAGTGCAAGATTTTCGGCTGCCTGGCTGATTGAAACCATTCTATCGCTAATGAGCTTCATGATCTTCATCATCAGTTGCGGATGTTCGATTATGTAGCTCTCAAATTTTGCTTTGCTCATTTTACAAATGAGGCAGTCTTCGATGGCTTCTATATACATCTCCCGTGTACCTAATGAGAGGAGATCCACTTCTCCAAACACATTACCTTCCCCGAGGATATCGAATGTGAACTGCCGCCCATCCCGATTCACTTTATATAAACGTACTTTCCCCTGTTTGATGAAGTAAAAGCCTTCTGAAAAAGTTTCTGATGTTTGAATACACGTATTTTTGGGGAAAGGGGTTAAGGAGGTTAATTGATCGATTAAGTGCAAACTTTCCTCGGATAATGAATTCAACAAATAAAATTGGGATAAATATGTGATTCGGTTCATCATTTTTGTTCGGTTTGGGTCTTCAGGATCGTTCTTTTCGCTTTGGTGACAATTCTTTTCGTTTCCTTTGTATCAGAGATTTTCAGCCACTCGTCACAAAGCTGCGTCACCCAGTCAGGTTGTGATTTACTCGCATCGTTCAACCAATTCCCTACAGAATCTTGAACATATTTGGACGGATCTGACTTCACTGGCGTGAGCAAAGGCAGACAGCGACCAGGCTCATTTTTCAATGCGTCAATATGCTTGCACCAGACCCCTCGAGGGCGTGTGGCTTCTACCGCAAAGCGGCGAATATTTTCGTCAGTATCAAGTACCCATTCGCTCAGGAGTTGAATGGAATGGTTCAGATCATGCACGAGAGAATCTCGAATTGCCATCCATGCGATCTCTCTCACTCCAAAATGATGATCAGCCGCGAGTTTTCTTATTTGCCTTAGCTTTTCTTGGAGCGTTAAGGTGTTGTCCAGGCCGATGATATAGGCACTCCAGCAACGTACACTGTCTGACTTGTGAGTGGCCAACGATAGGAAAATGGGAGACGTAGCTGTGGGTTCACCCGATTTGTGTAAGATCGCAAGTAGTTCTAGGCCAATCAGACGGATCGCTTTCATTCCGTTCGTAGATCCCGTTTCTTCTAATTGATCAACGAGTTGAGAGATATGTGCGTCTAATTGAACATGAGGCAGAACGCTTCGTAACAGATGAATATGATCAACAGCCTGCCATTCAGTCAAATTGACACTTTCTAATTCTCCAGTATGAAGGAGTGCTAATATATTGTCAGGGATGAGCGAGGCTTTACTTGCTCCTTTTCTCGTGTATACCGAATCCGGCATTTTCAACAAACCCCTTTTCACAGAAATGGTAGACATTCAAGACGGAATGGCTGCAACAAAAGTATACATAAAAATCACCCGTAACAAAAATTTCCCAACCATCCGATAACTAGAAGGAATAGGAGGGGATTTTATGAAGGAAGTAAAAGTGATTCAATTTTACTTTTCCGGGGGCGGTGAAACGATTAGCATCGAAACGACGGAACCGGAAGAGATCATTCAAATGGTCGCTAATCAAGACGGTGGATGGCTACAGTACGATGATGTTGTCATCAACGTCAGAAATGTTTCGTATATCAAAGTACGCAGTCAGGCGTAAGGATCGGAAAAGCGCGTCAAGCACATCAGGAAAAAGCTCTCCTTTATAATGAGGAGGGTTTTTTCGTGTTGGAGGTAACGCCGCTGGTTATCCTAATTAATAGAAGAAAAAGGAGGGTGATAAGATGACGCTGGAAGAAGTCATGCAGAAGCTCGAAGCGATGGGGACAGAGCAGACGAAAAAAACGTTATTGCGGCATGGGGCGAAAGAGCCTTTGTTTGGCGTGCGAGTCGGCGATATGAAAAAGCTAGTCAAGGAGGTCAAGCGTGATCAGCAGCTCGTCCAGGCGCTGTACGATACGGGAAACTACGACGCCATGTATTTGGCCGGATTGACGGTTGACCCGAAGAGTATGACAAAAGAGCGGCTGCAGGCTTGGGTCAAGGAAGCGTCTTGGTACGCTCCCGCCGAATATACGGTTGCGAGTGTAGCCGCTGAGAGCCATTTTGCCATGGAGTTGGCACGAGAATGGATCGAGTCAAAAGAAGAGATGGTAGCCACATGTGGGTGGAATACATATTCGAACTACTTGTCGATTATGCCCGATGAACAGCTACATAAAGAAGAAATCAAACGGCTCCTCATGAGAGTGAAGGAGACGATTCATCAGGAACAGAATCGCGTACGGTACACCATGAATCAATTCGTTATTTCAGTAGGTGCGTATGTACCGGAGCTTCATCAGGAAGCGTTGGAAGTGGCCGCAGCAATTGGCAAAGTACATGTGGACGTCGGACAGACAGCGTGCAAAGTTCCGTTGGCTACGGAGTATATCAAAAAGATAGAGGAACGAGGGAGTGTCGGAAAAAAGAAAAAGACATGCATCTGTTAGTCGGGCATTTTACTCATTCATTTGGCGTATATTTCTAAAGTGCTTTTGTTTGCTAAAGTATCGACTATTCCTTGCTAATGTGCTATCATGATACCTTGTTAACGTATTACCACTTTATCAGAGTAAAATATAGAGTAGGGAAACGAGGGGGATCATCACGATGAAGAAAATAGCATGGATGTCATTGTTGTTGAGTGCGATGGTTTCATTGGTAGTGGGCTGTTCCAGCGCGAAAACTGGCGCTGACGCGAACAAGCTGATTATCGGAATTGATGATAAGTTTGCACCAATGGGATTCCGGGATGAAAAAAATGAGCTAGTCGGTTTTGATATTGATTATGCGCGTGCAGCCAGCGAAAAAATGGGAAAACAAGTCGAGTTTCAACCAATCGATTGGAGTGCAAAAGAGTCTGAACTAAATAGCGGTCGTATCGACATGATCTGGAATGGATATACGATTACAGATGTGAGAAAAGAGAAGGTTCTCTTTACCAAACCTTATCTGAAAAACGCGCAAGTAGTGGTCACGATGGCAAATAGCAACTGGACCAAGCTGTCAGACTTGGCCGGTAAAGCAATTGGTTTGCAAAAGCTGTCTTCCGCAGCTGACGCTGTCAATGCAAGTGACATGAAAAATCAGGTCAAATCCATTACAGAGTATCCTGATAATGTACTGGCATTGAGTGATATGAAGATTGGCCGCGTGGAAGCAGTTGTCATCGATCAGGTTGTAGCCGATTACTACATGGCAAAAGAACCTGGAACCTTTAAGGTGTTGGAAGAATCACTTGCACCTGAGGAGTATGGAGTGGGCGTCAAAAAAGGGAACGAGGCGTTATTGAACGAACTGCAAAAAGCGCTGGATACCATGAATCAGGATGGAACCGCAGCTAAAATATCGGAAAAATGGTTTGGCGAAAATCGCGTGTTGAAATAAACGGAAGATACGATGGCTTCGCCGAATGATTGGCGAAGCCACGCTTTATTATAAGGATTAGGAGCATACCAGATGAGCTTAGACTATATTATCTCGATTACCGTGCCCATGCTAGAAGGGGCGCAGATGACGGTGTTGCTGTTCTTTATCGCTATCCTGGCATCGATTCCATTGGGATTTCTCATTACCTTAATGGCGAATAGTAGCAACAGAGGTCTGTCTTGGTTCGCGCACACCTATGTATATGTCATGCGTGGAACGCCTCTATTATTACAGCTATTGTTTTTTGTCTTTGGTCTCCCTCTCTTGCCAGTGATCGGAGAATACTTGGTTATGGATCGATTCGTAGCTGCATGCCTCGGCTTCGTGCTGAACTACGCAGCGTATTTCGCGGAGATTTTCCGTGGAGGACTGTTGTCGATCGACAAAGGACAGTACGAGGCAGCGCAGGTCCTCGGCTTTAGCAAATGGCAGACGACCAACAAGATTATTTTGCCGCAAATGTTTCGCGTGGCTTTGCCTGCTGTCGCAAATGAATCCATTACTCTCGTAAAAGACACAGCGCTGCTCTATGCAGTTGCCGTCCCAGAATTGCTTCACTTTGCACAAACGGCTGTGAATCGCGACTTTACCATCGTTCCGTTTTTTATTGCCGGAATCATTTATTTGTTGATGACGCTATTGTTGACGTTATTCTTTAAGTGGCTGGAGAAAAGGTTCAAATTCGAATAAAGGGCTGGCGCAATATGGATATCATTCAAGTATCGAATCTAAAGAAATCGTTTGGCAATCAGGAAGTTTTGCGAGATGTCTCGTTTTCGGTGAAAAAGAACGAAGTCGTGGCGGTCATTGGACCATCTGGCTCCGGGAAAAGCACAATGCTGCGTAGCTTGGTCAATCTGGAGCAGGTGAATGGTGGCAGCATTCGTGTGCAGGATGATTATTTGGTGAAGGATGGCGTTTATGCCAGTAACCAGGAAATCAAGCAGATTACATCGAGAATGGGCATGGTCTTTCAGCATTTTAATCTGTTTCCTCATTTGACGGTGAAGGAGAATCTTGAGATCGCACCTAGAGTGGTCAAAGGGGAGGCGTCAGAGGACATCCAGCGCAACAGTGCAGAGCTCTTGGAAAAGGTCGGCTTGTCTGATAAGGCAGGAGCATACCCAGCAAAGCTCTCAGGTGGACAGAAGCAGCGTGTGGCGATCGCCAGAGCATTGATGATGAGTCCGCAAATCTTGTTGTTTGACGAGCCTACGTCTGCGCTCGATCCCGAACTGACGGGTGAGGTCCTGCAAGTCATCAAGCAGCTTGCCCAGGAGCATATGACGATGATGGTTGTGACGCATGAGATGGGATTCGCGCGCGAGGTAGCGAACCAAATCATGTTTATGGACAACGGGGAATTCGTAGAGTCGGGGACACCTGAGCAATTGTTTACAAACGCTAAATTTGAGCGGACCAAATCTTTTTTGCATCGCGCATTAAAATAGAGAAGATTAACAACAAATGCCCTCAGTGTCGAGAAGACAGACTGAGGGCATTTTGTATAGACAGGCTACATCACCTGATAGTTCAAATACCGTTGGCTGATGAACGAATGAAAATGATCGCTGAACGAGTCAGCATTTAAAAACGCATTGTAAGCGTAAGGAGTGACCCGACAGTAAACGACCTCGCGTCCATCGTGAAAACGGATGTAGAGGTGGCTTGTAACCAGATCGTAGCGAGCAGCTTTGATCAATTTCGAATCCAGTTCCTTGTAAGTAATTTCTTGGGGTTGATTCTGACGTGGCAGAAATTGGCGGAAAAAAGATCTCAATGTACGTGCAAACTCCTTTATCTAAAAATCGGCTTATCTATTTCTACGAGTCTTCATTTTACGCAAAAATTTGGATTCGGAATACAAAAATAGCACACCAATTGCAAAATAGGCTAAGAGAACTGCGTTCAGAACGATCGACGAAAAGTCGGCAAGCATGTAAGTGCCTCCTGTTAGAGAGAATGAAGTCACGAATTGAAAGGAACCTGCTCCAAAAAAGTGAAAATCTTCTTTTTGTTTCGTTCTACGGGCCTATAATCTGGTTGTGTGTAGAAAAGAATCATCATCCGAAAGTATGTCGACTCATGGAAAACGTCGTCGAATATAGTCTATATTACCTATTTTATTATTGTCAATAATTACATAGAACCAAAACTATTATCCGCAAATTTCCTTGGTTAACTACCTTGTATCACGAGGTATAGTGTGATAATCTCTAGGCATGTCACGGGGAGGAGATGCTTTTGTGAACAAGGAGTTGTTGAAAGGAAGCATCGATCTATTGCTGCTCTCGCTGATCGCACAGAAAGACCAGTACGGCTATGAGCTGGCCAAGAAGATTCGTGATAAAAGCAATGAGATGTATGAAATCGGTGAAGGCACACTGTATCCTGCTCTAAAGCGATTGGAGACGCAAAAGGCAGTGGAGTCTTACTGGGGGGAAGCCAACGAAGGCGGACGCCGCAAATATTATCGGATCACCAAGACAGGCCAGGGACTTCTTCAAGACAAGATGAAGGATTGGCAGAGCTTGAGTAGACTCATTACGCTCGTCAATGAGGGAAGTGAGTAAGCAAATGAAGCTGGAAGAATACGCAGAGCGGGTTGTCAGTCGTTTGCCGTGTTCCAAGTGGGAAAAGCAGGATGTCAAAGATGAGCTGATGGATCATTTAAGGAGTATAAAGAGTGAGGTGGTTGAAGAAGGCTACGAGGAACAGGAAGCCGTTTCTCTGACCATTCAACGATTTGGGCCTAGTGGGGCAATCAGCCGGGAACTGTCTGAATCGATGCCGCTCATTGATAAATACTTCCGAAAATGGCTCATGACGTTGTTTTTCTTGTATGTAGCGATCTCCAGCTATCTCTTGTTATTGTCGCCTGATCGCTTCCGGCGCAGAGCTTTTACAGTGGAATGGAAGCAGAGGATGATCGAATACGGCGTCCCGCAATATACGCATCTTTTTCAAAATACGAAGCCATTTCAAACTTTGGTGGATTACGTCTTCCATTATGATAATTACAGCTTCGGTACGGTGATGTATAACTTGCTAGGGAATATCCTTATTTTTTTGCCGCTGGGATTGTTTTTGCCACTGTTATTCTTGTCCTTTCAAAGCATGCATCGCGTGTTTTTTCTCACATTGTCCGCCAGTCTTATCGTGGAAACGTTGCAGCTTTTGCTTGCGTTAGGAAGCTTTGATGTCGATGATCTGCTGTTGAATGTAATTGGTGGACTTATTGGTTATGGAATGTTTCGATTAGGAGCAGCCATGATACACAGGCGAAGGAAAAGCATTCGCTTCGATGACGATTTTTCTGCTACACCCTCGTAAAAGCAACATAAGTCGAAGAAGCCTCATGGACCGAGGTCGCCGGGTTGTAAGGTGACCTTGGACAAGGTTTTCGATGGCTTTTTATGCATATGTACATCGTAATACGATATACATAGTTATTCGATCTAGGAGGATTTTATGAAAAGAAAAGCGATTTTACTCATCGTGTTCGCCCTTATGCTCCAAGTAGTAGTTGGTTGTGAGAGCAACCATGCGAACGGGCAAGTGCAGACGAAGCAACACGCAGATTTTACTTTTGATGTGAAACCGGAGACCTTCGAAGTATTTGTCGAGAAAGACGGAGTGAAGGAACGTGCTTCTGAGCCCTTGCCAGCGCGTAAGGTAGCGAATGTACAGAAAGGTGAGCAGGGGATTACCTGGAGCTATCCAGAAGATAAGCTGGACGTCTCGCTTCAAAAGAAAGAGGATCATTTGCAAATCACACTGACCTCGACAGGGACAGAGAGCTTTTCCTGGCCAACCGTGAAAGGACCTAGCTATATGCTGCCTTTGGGGGAAGGGAAGTGGATTCCTGCCGACGACAGAGAGTGGCAGTCCTTTTTCAAAGAGGAGAGTCTTACTTTCGCGGAGTCATTCTCCATGCGCTTTTTTGCTGTCAATAAGAACAAGTACGCGCTCCTGTACGTGGTGGACAACTTGTTTAACAGTACAGTCGATTTTGCAGTCGATCCGACGATTTCCTTCACGTTCTCGCATGAGTTCCCGACGATTAATTCAGACAAGACCTACGGATTCCGCTTGTATGTAACAGACAATGATCCAGTCAGCATTGCAGGCGTGTACAAGGATTATATAAAGGAAAAGGGAGAGCTGCTGACACTGGCTGAAAAAGCGAAAGCGAACCCGGATGTGGAAAAGCTGTACGGGGCTCCTCATTTTTATTTGTGGAACAAGAGCTTCCTGACTGCTGAGGATGTAAAATGGCGTGCATTGAAAACCAAACTGGACGCGAACTTCATCGGATGGATGGAGCAGCACTTGCAAAGCAGCGAGGATGGAAAAGAGAGCATCCAGCAATTCCGCGAGATTCAAAAACAGGATTACGTCGCGGACTACCAGAAGAGAGCGATCATCAGCGGGTTCAACTATGCGTTGCGCTCACGTGAGTTTTACAATCCGAAGCTATTTACGAACGTCGATGAGAAGACAAAAGAACTCATCGGAAAAGGGATCGACAAGCTGACGGAAGCACAGCTGTACGACTTGAACAAACGACTACTGAAAAGTGTATTGCAGGATGCAGTTCCACCGATAGAAAAGTGGGGCAATGCAGATTCTACTGATCTGCTCAAGGACATGAAAGCAGCCGGAATTACGAATGCATGGATTGGCTTGCCGGACTGGACTGCGGCTTACATGAAGCCAGCATTCATTCAACAGGCGAATGATAAAGGCTATTTGATCGCCAGCTACGACTCGTACCATTCCATTCATAAGGAAGAAAATCAGGATTGGAATACAGCTATTTTCGAAGATAAGAGCTTGTATGAGAATGCGACAATCACGAAGAAAAATGGAGAAAAGAAGGCTGGTTTTCTGCAACGTGGCAGATTGCTGAATCCAACCTTATCGCTACCAAGTGTGAAGCAGCGCATGGATGAAATCATGAGTAACGATGTCGCTTTTAACTCGTGGTTTATTGATGTGGATGCAGCAGGGGATTTCAACGATGATTATTCGCCTGAGCACACGACGACAGAAGCACAGGATATGAAGGCGAAGCTTGCACGGATGGACTACATTCGTGATGAAAAGAAGTTGGTCGTTGGTTCTGAGACGGGCAACGACTTCGCTAGCAGAAGCATTTCTTTTGCGCACGGGATTGAGACGCCTGTCATCAAATGGGCAGATTCAGATATGCGAAAAAACAAGCAAAGCCCGTATTATGTGGGAGGTTATTGGTCCCCAGCGGGTGAGATTCCAGAGAGATACAAGAAGCAGGTTCCAATCAAGGAAGAGTACCAGCATGTGTACATTGATCCAGCATACTCCTTGCCGCTATACAAACTGGTGTACAATAACTCGGTGATCACAAGCCATCACTGGGAGTGGGGTAGCCTGAAGATCAAGGGAGAAGTCGGTACTCGCATGCTCAAAGAACTGCTCTACAATGTCCCGCCGCTCTATCATGTGGATAGAAAGATGTGGGATGCTGAACAAGAGTTGATCATGAACTATCTGAAGGTGTGGTCTCCCTTCCATAAAAAAGCAGTGCAGCAAGAGATGACCGATTATCGTGTGTTGTCTGAAGACAGACTCGTGCAAAAGGCAGTTTATGGAGATGATTTGCAAGTGATCGCCAATTTCTCACAGCAAGATTTCACGTACGAGAATCAAGTGGTGAAGGCTAGATCGGCTCTCATCATCGATGGTAAGAATAAACAGACATTCCTTGCTCCAGCGCAATAGGAATGCATGGAAGAAGGCTGTCCGCGAAAATTAATGCGGCAGCCTTTTTGCTTACTAAGGGAGAGGAGAGTATTTCTTGCTTTTTAAATCGTATTGGAGTCGATTGATAAAGTTCATGGAAATGCGGGAGTAATGCCGTTCCGCAGAGCGGACCCAGCCATAATAAATAGGTTGTTGATAAGGGATATCCAAATCAAGGGTTCGTGAATCGGAGTCTTGCAAATGTGGTTCATGAACAAAAGAGTAGTCCAGTCCGATCGTAACAGCGAGATTTTGCCGGATCGCATTGCGGAGGGCTTCTGTGTTGTTTGTGGTGAACAGTATGTCGACAGGACCGTACGTAGCGGCAAAATCCTCTACGAACCATTTGACATAGTCGTCGTTATACAGGACAAAGGATTGCTTGCGAAGCTCTTCGGGCGTAACGGAATCCTGATAGGCAAGCGGCGAGTTTTTGGGGACACCGACGACCATTTTCCCCTCTAGCAACTGTTCGAACACTAGCCCAAGTCCCTCACTCTTTTTGAGCAGGTTCTCGTGGATGATGACCAGACCAATGTCCAGCTTGTCATGAAGAATGTCCTCTAATATTTCTTGCGTGCCTTTTTCGGCGATTTCGGTACGGATGTGAGGATAATCTTTCTTAAAGCTCGCGACGGCATCGACCAGTAGATTCATGGGGCCGGGAATCGTGGCGAGTCTCAGCTCACCCGTCAACGTGTTCGTGTAGTTTTGTGCTTCCTCCCAGATCTCCTGGATTTTTCCCAAGGCTTCAAATGCTTTTTTGATGATGATGCGCCCTTCAGAGGTCGGTACAGCTCCAAGGCGCGAACGTGTAAACAGAGTAAGGCCTAGCTCTGCTTCCAGACTGGCGAGTGACTGGCTGATGGCGGAGAGGGTCACGTGCTTATTCTGAGCGGCTTTGGTCAGGGAACCTGCCTTCGTTATTTCTACGATATATTCAAGCTGTTCCAGATGCATAGCGTTGAATCACATCCTTTAGTCGTGCTTAAGGAAGGGTAAGTATGTTTACATATTTTTAAATATAAAAGAGTCCTATAATGAAAGCAAGGCAAGGGATCAGATACAAAAGACGAGCGAAGTGGAGGCGTTTGCAATGGCAAGACTCGAAGGAAAAGTAGCGGTTATTACCGGTGGAGGAACAGGGATTGGGAAAACAACGGCGATCCGCTTTGCCAAGGAAGGTGCGAAAGTAGTCGTTACCGATATTAATCTGGACAGTGCCTCGCAGACGGTAGCGGAAATCAAGGAGGCAGGTGGAGAAGCCATCGCGATTGCGCATGATGTAAGCCGCGAAGAGCAATGGCAGCAAGTAGTGGCAACCACCGTTGAGCAATACAACAAAGTAGATATCCTGTTCAATAATGCAGGCATTTATATCATTAAACCGTTGGCGGAGATTACCGTAGAGGAATGGAATCGTCTCATGGCGATTAACGTCACCGGTGTCTTTTTGGGAATGAAGCATGTGATGCCTGTAATGGCAAAACACCAAGGCGGGTCAGTCATTAATGCGTCTTCTGTTGCAGGGCTGATCGGTGCGCCTGGTCACGTATTGTATGGTGCGAGCAAGGGAGCCGTTCGCATCATGACCAAGGATGCGGCGATGGAATATGCAGCGCAAGGCGTTCGTGTGAACTCAATTCATCCTGGGTATATTGATACGAACATGGTGTCATATGCTTCGGAGACGACTAAGCACTCCAAGGCTGAACTGGCACAGGGTGTTCCAACAGGCCGACTCGGAACAGTAGATGATGTGTCCAATATGGTGTTGTTCCTCGCTTCTGAAGAGTCTGCACATGTCACAGGGGCTGAATTCGTTATTGATGGTGGCGGAACTGCGCGATAAAACGGTGGAGAGGGAATTTTAGGAAGCAGGAGGAGTTAATCATGAGACTTGAAAATAAAGTAGCGATCGTAACAGGTGGAGCAAGCGGAATCGGAGAGACTACCGTCCGTCTCTTCGCAAAAGAAGGGGCGAATATAGTGATTGCTGACTTCTCCCCACGTGGAAATGAATTGGCGGAAGAGCTGAATCAAGCAGGCTTCGATGCGTTGTTCGTGAAAACGGACGTAACGAAAGAAGACGAAGTGAAAAACATGGTGAGCGCCACTGTAGAAAAGTACGGAAAAGTAGATATTTTGTTTGCCAATGCAGGTATCGCGAAAGACGCACCTGGTCATCTGTTGAGCATGGATGACTGGCAAAGAACGATTGATATCAATCTGACTGGCGTATTCCTGTGCGATAAATACGTCATCGAGCAAATGCTGGCGCAAGGGACTGGCGGCGCGATCGTCAATTGTGGCTCGATCCATAGCCATGCCGGAAAAGCTGGCGTGACCGCATACTCTTCCGCCAAAGGTGGCGTGAAGCTTCTGACCCAGACACTGGGACTTACGTATGCGAAGCAAGGGATTCGCGTAAATGCTGTCTGCCCGGGCTATATTGATACGCCACTGATCGCTGGTCGAGATGAAGCCTTAAACGAGCATCTGATTGGATTGCATCCGATGGGGCGCTTGGGTAAACCAGAAGAAGTCGCCAAGGCTGTTCTGTTCCTTGCCAGCGATGATGCTTCATTCGTCACAGGGACAAGCCTGCTGGTCGACGGCGGATATACCGCGCAATAAAAGGTTCCTTCTCCTCGTGTAGCTTTGTCTACTAGGGGAGATTTTTTTTGGCAAAACCTATCCTGCAAATGCCCTCAACCATCGTCCAAGCGGGCGTCAAACCGTTCGAATATGATGGAAATAAGCTATTTGCAGACGGGGAGGGAGAGGGATTGCCGACTTTTGTGGGAACTGTGACAATCAACAACAATGTCGGAAACATCAACTTTGGTGATACGGCAAATAACTCTCCTAAAAGTGTAACCAAAGCGTTTGCCGGTTCAGGTGGAAACAACAGTGGTAACGTGGTAAAGGTCATCAATGAAAATAGTCAAACCATCACATGGGTGGGTTCAATAACCCGTGGAATGAAGGCAAAAAAAGCAAAGAAACAAATCCGTCGCAAAGCCCGAAAAGGCAAAAAGAAAAAGTAGCCTTGATAAAGGCATTTGCGAATGTGGACAAGCTTGTGGAATAGAAAAGGGATTAAGACTATTGCGAATTTATGTGAATTGAGATAAAAAAGATGAAAGACGATCGTAGAAAGGAAGCAAACCAGATGACGAAAACAAATGAGGAATCACTCTTATTTACCCGTGTGAACAAGGACACACAGGCACTGCCGATCTCCATTGAGGATTGGGAGAAAAAGGCGCGAGAGGTGTTACCAGATGGGCCATTTGATTACGTTGCCGGGGGATCAGGGGCAGAAGAAACGCTGGTAGAAAACCGGACAGCTTTTTCCCGTTGGGCCATCATTCCTCGGATGATGCGGGATGTGACGAATCGCACCCTTGGTATTTCGATGTACAATCAAGCGTTGCGCACCCCGATCTTCTTGGCACCTGTCGGCATGCAGACGATTTCACATCCCGATGGAGAGCTGGCGTCTGCCAGGGCGGCGGCAGCAGCTGGAGTACCGTTCGTAGCCAGTACGGTTTCTGCTCACTCGCTCGAACAGATTGCCGAAGTGATGGGCGATGCCTACCGCTGGTTCCAGCTCTATTGGTCGAATGATCGAGAGGTTTCTGCGAGTATGGTCAGACGAGCGGAAAAGTCTGGCTATTCTGCCATTGTCCTCACAGTAGATACCGTTATGCTAGGGTGGAAGCGCAGAGATTTCCGCAACGGGTATTCACCACTGCGCGAAGGAAGAGGACTGGCGAATTACTTAACAGATCCTGTTTTTTGCTCGCGACTCCCTGAGGTAACGCCGGAGAATGCAGTGGAGGAAGTGTTGAAAAACATTTATCATCCAGCGCTGAATTGGAACGATATCGCCTTTTTGCGTGAGCATACTCGTCTGCCGATTTTGGTAAAAGGCGTTTTGCATCCAGATGATGCGCGACTTGCTTTAGAGCATGGTGTAGATGGAATCATCGTTTCCAATCACGGTGGAAGGCAGATGGATGGCGCCATTTCTACGCTGGATGCGCTGCCAGCGATTGCCGAGGTGGTAGCTGGCAATATACCTGTCTTGCTCGACAGTGGCGTGCGTACAGGAGCAGATGTCATGAAAGCGATGGCTTTAGGTGCCAATGCCATCCTGATTGGTCGCCCATTCCTGTATGGACTGGCTGTTGCCGGAGAGCAAGGTGTAGCGAGTGTGTTAGATACACTCATCCATGAATTTGACGTCGCGATGGCGCTGTCTGGCAGCAATTCTGTCGCAGACCTCAATCGCAGCATTCTAGCCCGCTTGTAAGGGCTAGCAGTCCGATCATAGCCATTGTTGAAAAAAGTGAGCCAGGTTGCGTGTGCTGGTTCATTTTTTTTTGTATGGAAACCCCATGAAGTTTGCAAAAATGTTGTTTCTACCGCAGCTGTTCTCGTTGAACTTTCGGAAAAACATGGTAAAATGGAACGAACTTGTATTCTGAACGTTACGATCCTTCTGTAAGGATCATTTTTTTTGACTGTATCCAAAGCAGGTGATTGAAATGAAAAACCAAATGATATCTTCACTGACACCCCAAGATTGGGTAGGGCTACTACGCGAAAAAGATGGTGAGCTGAACATGGTTGTGAATGAGCTGGCAGATGTCAAATACGCTTTGGACCAATCCACGATCTTGGCAATTACGGACCATAAGGGGATTATTTTGCGGGCAAATGAGCAATTTTGCCGCATATCCAAATACGAACGAAGCGAATTGATTGGAAATGACCATCGTATTCTTAACTCGGGTTACCATCCGAAAGGCTTTTTTAAAGAAATGTGGTCTTGTATTCGATCTGGCCAGGTCTGGCGGGGGGAAATTCGCAACTGCGCAAAAGATGGCAGCTATTATTGGGTCGATACAACTATCGTGCCCTTTAAGGACCAAGCGGGCGAAATCTATCAATATCTATCCATTCGCAGCGATATCACAGCTCGCAAGCAGATGGAAGATGAGCTCAAGCAGAGTGAAGAAAAGTATCGCATTATCGCGGAAAACACGTCGGATATCATCAGCATCATCAACCTAGATGGGGAGTTTCTCTATTTGTCTCCGTCTCACAAGCGCGTATGGGAGCATACCGTTCCTGATGAGGAAATCCATAACCTGTTCGAGTGGATTGTGGAGGATGACCGAGATATTTTTGCTTATGCGATTCAGCATGCCTTCTCTACACGTAAAGAGTACATGGTAGAGTGCCGGATTAACACCCAAAGAAACGATGTTATCTGGACAGAAAGCAAAATCAATCCGATCTCGGATAAAGACGGAAATGTGACCAAGCTGCTCCTCGTTACCCGTGACGTCACAGACCGCAAACAGTCCGAAGAGACGATTCATCACTTGGCTTATCACGATGCGTTGACAGACCTGCCGAATCGCCGGATGTATGTTCAACAGCTCAGCAAGGAAATGATGCAGGCCAAGCGTTTCCAATCGAATCTGGCTGTGTTGTTTTTAGACATGGATCGCTTCAAGGATGTGAACGATTCGTTCGGTCATGACGTAGGGGATATGTTGCTGATCGAAGCATCAAAGCGTCTACAGGCATGCCTCAAGCCAGGAGATGTCGTGGCCAGGTTAGGTGGAGACGAATTTACGATTATGCAGAACCATCTGCAAGATCGAAACGAAGCGTCTGCATTGGCAGAGCAGATCATGAATCAGTTGCAGCGGCCGTTTGAATTAGAAGGTCATGTGTTCAACGTGTCGTGCAGCATTGGCATCGCCTTGTACCCGCAAGATGGGGATAATCCCGAAGATTTGTTGAAGCGGGCCGATACGGCCTTATATACAGTGAAATCACGTGGGAAGAACGGCTATGACTTTTTCGATCCAACGATGGAGGCGAAGTCGCTGGAACGTATCTTGATGGAAAATGAGATGCGGAAGGCCATTGAACAAGAGCAGTTCCAAATCTACTACCAGCCCAAAATCGATATTGTGACCAGTTCGATGACAGGCATGGAAGCGCTCGTCAGATGGGTGCATCCAGAGCTGGGCATCATCCCGCCGAATCGCTTTATTCCTATCGCTGAGGAGACAGGAATGATTCTGGCGCTAGGGGAATGGATATTGAAACAGGCGTGCAAACAAAATAAAATCTGGCACGATCAAGGATATACGTTGAAGGTCTCAGTGAATTTGTCAGCGAGACAGATCTATCAAAAAGATCTGGTCGAGATGATCAAGGATATTCTTCGGGAAACAAATCTGTCTCCTGATTGGCTAGAGCTCGAGATTACGGAGAGTATTTTTGTCAAAATGGAAGAGGCGACGGCAGTCCTGCAACAGATTCGGGACATCGGCATCCAAATTTCGATTGATGATTTTGGGACAGGCTATAGCTCATTTAGTTATATTAAAAGCTTGCCAGTCGATACAATCAAAATTGACGCCTCATTTATTCGCGACATTCATCACAACCAAGAGAGTCAAGCGATTGTAAAAGCAATTGTTACGATCGCGCAAAGTCTCAATATGAATGTCATCGCAGAGGGAATTGAGCTCCATGATCAAGTAGCGGCTTTGAAGGAAAATGGCTGCGACCACGGTCAAGGTTATCTGTTCAGCAAGCCGCTTCCGACAGATGCTTTCGACCAGTTTCTGCGCCAAGAGCTACAATAATATGGTAGGAAGCAAAGCCGGGTGAGAACATCCGGCTTCTTCTTTTGTGTGGTACTATAAGAGGCGGACAAAAACATAAGAGCAAGTGTGCAGCTAGAAAGGGAGGCCCCTCGTGGGAAAGTTTTCGGGTAAGACTGTTTTCGCTATTGCAAGTTTGGTATTGATGTGGGGATTAAGCTGGTCGATCTACAAAATGTCACTAGCCTATACGCCACCGATTTTATTCGCAGGAATGCGTTCACTGATTGGCGGACTTCTGCTCGCTTTATTCATTTTACCGAAATGGAAAAAGATCAACTGGCGTGAAAACTGGTTGCGCTATTGTATATCTGCCTTTCTGAATACCTTGTGTTTTTACGGCATTCAGACGGTTGGACTCGTGTATTTGCCAGGTGGATTATTCTCAGTGTTGGTGTACTTCCAGCCAATCTTGATTGGACTCTTCGCTTGGTTGTGGCTGGGTGAGAACATGACGGTCCTCAAGGTCATTGGGCTGATCATGGGCTTCCTCGGGATACTTGCGGTCAGTGCAGATGGACTGACTGGACAGGTTTCCATCGTGGGCGTCATTTTAGGTTTGTTGACGGCTCTTACGTGGGCGCTGGGCGTGATCTATGTGAAAAAGGTCAGTGCCAAGGTAGATTCCCTGTGGATGGTTGCCATGCAATGCATCATTGGTGGCGCGGCCTTAACTCTTTTGGGGACAGGCGTAGAGAGCTGGTCCGACATTGTCTGGAATGTTCCGTATCTGATCGGTCTCAGCTATGGCGCTACATTTGGGGTACCGATTGCCATTGTCATTTACTTTGGGCTCGTAAATGCAGGTGAAGCGAGCAAGGTGGCCGCCTTTACGTTTCTCGTGCCGCTCATCGCAGTCGTCACTGGCACCATTTTCATGGACGAGCCGGTTACGTATTCGCTCATCGCCGGTCTAGTATTGATCGTGTGCAGTATTTACTTGGTGAACTATCAGAAAAAGATAAGACAGCCTGCAATTTCCAATACTCTCAATCGTTGATGGAGACGACAAAAACAGCCGACACTTCTCAAGTTCGGCTGTTTTTCTTTTTGGCATTATACGTAGGGATCTTTGTAGATTCCTTTTTCATAAATGTACTGAAGGCAAGCATCCGGCAACAGGAAGCTGGGGTCGCCGCCTTTGCGGATTTCGTCTCGGATATAGGTAGAGCTGATTCCCATGTTGATGCCCTTGCTCATAATGAGAAAATGCTCGTCGTGATTGCGCAGCAGGGCGTCCTCTGCAATCAGGTCAGCGGTCGGATAGCCTTCGCGCGACATCACGATGAAATTGAAGCCTGCGACCAGCTTTTCAGCGTTGCCCCAGTTCGACAGTCCTTCTAACAAATCCGATCCCATGATGAAAAAGAGCTCGTCGTTCGGGTACTTCTTTTTCATATGTATCATCGTATCAAACGTATAGGTTTCACCTGGCAAGGCATCCATCTCGACTGTAGAAATTTCGAAAAGTGGTTCGCCATACTTGTTTGTTTTGTGTGTACTGCTTGCCAAAGCTAGTTTGAGCATGTGCAAGCGATGGATGTCCTCTGTCTGCAATTTTTTATCATGACGCTTTGAAGAGCAGGGTACGAAAATGACTTTATCCAGTCGTCTCCGATGAGCGACGGTCGCTGCCGTGAACAAATGGCTGTACGTGATGGGATCAAAGCTGCTGCCATAAATGCCGATTCGCATTAAGATTGCCTCCTATTCGCCATGAGCCTGTTATTTTTTGCGGACAGTCATACCAAGCTGGTTCTGAAAATGACCGAGAGCCCATTTGTGACCTTCTGGAAGAAAGCTTGCTACTGCATCCTCGTGGATGACGACAGAAAAGCCATTATAGAAGCCTTCAATCGCTGTATGCAATACACAAATGTCCGTGCAGACACCTACCAGATGAACCTCAGTGATCCCCCTCGTACGCAACAATAGGGCAAGGTCGGTTCCTTGAAAAGCACTGTAGCGCGTCTTATCCATCCAGTGAATCGTATCTTCGAATTCCTCGTAAATCTCCTGAATGCTACCATACAAATTCCGGCCAGACGTACCGATAATGTTGTGCGGAGGGTAGAGTCCAGTCTCAGGGTGGTATGGATCCTGCTCGCGATGAGCGTCGACTGCCATGACGACAAAGTCGCCTTCTGCGAGGAGTCGCGGATCAACTCTCCAATGCGTCCTTCAATAGCCTGACCAGGCTCTCCACAAGTCAATGCACCATCTGTCGCGACAAAATCATTCGTGTAGTCGATCACAATCAAAGCTTTCATGGCAAAAACCTCCTGAATTTGTGCGTTCAAAAAGTCAGCTGTTCAGCACCGAGAAAGTGTCCTTACTCAGTAAATCATGGCAGTTGGGGTAAAGCCTGTAAAGCGATAAAGCTTGGCTGGCGAATTCGAAAACTCGGTCGAGTAGACAGGCTGTCCGTCAGCCGTTAGAACTGGCTCGAGAAGTCCTTGTCGTCTGGTTGTCGCAAGCAAGCGACGCTCAAAATTGCCGCGATCTTTTGCCGAAAAGGATGAAACGACAGTCTCGATCACTTGCAGCAGTTCGCTCAAGGTAAACTCATCTGGCAAAAACGCTTTGGCGATCGTTGTTTGCAGCATCTGCTCACGAACTCGCTGTAAGGCGTCAGTCAAAATTTCCCGATGATCAAAAGCAAGGTTGAGGGCAAAGGCTTCCTCAATCGGAAACAGCTGCGCGTCCGATGCATCGTCGTTTGCCTGTGTGTGCTTTAATAAATCTTCATGAACGAGGGAGACATAGGCAACACTCGGGATCCAACCACGAGGGTCTCTTCCCGGCTTGTAGTACGTCTTTAGCTGCTCGATGTGTACATCGCGGTCAATATTCGTCTCTTCTTTCAGCTCACGATAGGCGCATTCGTCCAGTGTCTCCGATTCATGGGAAAAACCACCAGGCAAGGCCCATTGCTCTCCAAAGGTATCGCTTTTTCGCTTGATCAGAAGAACGGCCAATTGCTTGTGCGGCAGCGATTTGGTTTTCGTATGGCGCGGGATGGAAAGGATCGTAAAGAGGCAAATATCTGTAGGAAGTCCATCCGGCGAGCGGTACTTTTTGGTCCGATAGTGGATGCGTTTGGCTCGAAGGGGAGACGTACTCACAAGATCATCCTTTCCGTTTGCTCGAATCTGTTATCATGCTTCTATGTTATGGTATCGTTTTAACAATGTCAATATTACAATGTAAAAATTTGTGAAAAAAGACGTCTGTGAAAGCCAGACGTCTCTCGAAGCAATTCCTGCGAAAAGCGACTGATTAAACAGCATCCAGCGCAAGTCGCAATGTAAGGTTAATGTTTTCTTCTGTTTTGGCCACGATCGTATGAGGGCTGGTCAATCCGAAGTCACCAAACGTTACGACGGACGTTCCTTCCAACTGTAGCTTGCCTTGGGAATAAATCGCGTCAGCATTAATTTTCACGTCTTTGGTAATTCCTTTTAGGGTCAGGACGCCATTGATGGTGAACGAAGCCTTTTGTCCTTCTGTCCAAGTGGTTGGCCAGTTCTCAAAAGATTTCGCTTCAAAAGTAGCAGCTGGGTGCACGGCAGTATCAAAGTAATCAGGAGATTTGATATGGGTGTCGCGCTTTGCATTACCGGAGTTCAGCTTATTCAAGTCAGCGGAAGCTGTTGCTTTCATTTGATCTGGTGCAGAGAGATTCACATCCCAGCTACCAGTAATGCCGTCCATTTCAAAGTTTACCGTTTCTTTCGACGTAGTTACGGAGAAATAAACTTTGGACTTGTCATTAATCGTCCATTTTTTATTCAGTTGATCTGCTGTCAGAGCTGTTGAGGAAGCGGTAGATGAGGCTGTGGTTGCCGCAGCTGCAGGCTGAATCTCCACATGGTTTCCCACAAAATAGTCATAGAGCATGTAACCTCCGATACCGACCACGAGCGTGGCAACTGAAGCTGTCAGGATAACCGAATTCTTTTTCATTTTTGTATAACCTCCATGTTTTTGAAGTGTTCAGACTTGAGTCGTATGTATTTGACTACGCAGGGATCATTATGAGAGAGGAAGCTGAGTGGGTCTTGAAAGCTGGCTGAAAGTTTGTTGAAAGTGCAATGGTTAGAGAATTATCAACGTTTTTTATAATAAATTTACATTTTTTGGTTTGTTATTCTGGTAAAAGCTTTCAGCTCGTACTCAGGGCATATTCAGCAAACATTCAGCTACTCTTGGCCTGTTCAGGTAAAATAGAGGTGAGGTGAAAGAAATGAGCCTAAACAAAGGCATTAAAATATTGCTTGTCGATGATGAACCGACCATCCTGCAATTTTTGGAGATGGGTCTTGAAAATGAAGGCTTCCAAGTATTAACGGCTCAAGACGGGATGACTGCCGTGACCATGGTGAAGGAGCATCAGCCCCATGTCGTCATTCTCGATGTGATGATGCCAGGCATGGACGGCTTCGAGGTATGTCGGATGCTGAAAAAGATACAGAATGTAGCAACGATCATGCTAACAGCCAGAGAAGACGTGGAGGATCGGGTAAAAGGGCTAACGCTGGGCGCTGATGATTATATGATCAAGCCGTTTAGCTTTGAAGAGCTGCTTGCCCGTATCCATGCGCGCATTCGCAATCATTACCCACATCTGCTCTCGAAGATACATCTCGGCCCCTTCCAGATCGATGACAGGCGAAAGGAGATTAGCTACGAGGATACACTTCTGGAGCTATCGCCAACGGAATACTCTTTGCTGAAATATTTGGTAACGAATCACGGCTTGGTGTTGAGTAAACCTATGATTCTGGATAACGTGTGGGGCTATGATTTCGGTGGGGAGGAGAATATTGTCGAGGTGTATATCCGCTCCCTGCGTGACAAACTGAACGATCGTCAGCATCAGATCATTCGCACATTGCGCGGTGCGGGCTATCGGGTTGATTTTGTATGACGATGAATCGAAACAATCAATGGGCCGCCTTCCTAGAACCGAACTCTTTGCGTTATCAGCTTTTGTCACGTTCGTTATTTATCTTATCCGGGTTGCTGCTTCTAATTGGCATGATTCAATACTTATTGATGGAGCAGTTCTTGTATCGCAGCAAAGCGGAAAGCTTGTTAAATCTGGCAGTCACCGTTCCTTATCAGGTCTTGGAAGACACGGAAACGCTCCCGCAAAACGATCAGTATGTCAGCGCGTTGCTTTCCTTGCGTACACCCGATATCAAGTATGCCTTTATTGACAACGACGCGAAAGTGACGGAGCTGTTTGCGAATCCGAGCGAAGGGTATTCCCCGCGCTTTCCTGAGGGTTTATACCGTGAGATCTTAGCTAGTGGCGTATGCACTTTTAAATACAAAATTTTGGAAGGTAGCACTGGGAAGGATTATTTGGTCGTGCTGGCACCTATCAAATCACCTGAACAGCTGCAAGGAATCGTACAACTGAGTACACCTGTCGGCTCGATGCGGGAAGTGCTATTTCCACAGTTGATCATTTTCTTCTCTGCATCTGCACTTGCCTTGCTCATTGGCTTGTTAACCTATGTGCCTGTGCTCCGCCGTACGCTGAACCCACTTTCGCGTATTGAGGTTACAGTTGAGCGGATCAATGCGGGTAATTTGGATGAACGACTGCCGATGGATCAAGGCCAGATGGAGATTGATCAATTATCGGCGGTCTTTAACGGCATGCTGGAGCGGTTGGAAACCTCCTTTAAAATCGAGCAAGAAGCGGGAGAACGGATGCGACGCTTTGTGGCGGATGCCTCTCACGAATTACGAACACCGCTGACATCCATCCATGGTTTTTTGGAGGTGCTGCTGCGCGGTGCGGCGGCAAATCCCGAACATTTGCAGAAAGCATTGAAAAGCATGCACGGCGAGACGGAGCGACTGAACAAACTGGTCAATGATTTGCTCTACCTGGCTCGGATGGATAGGGAACCTGCTTTCTTTTTGCAAGAAGGGCAGTTGGACGCAGTTGTGCACAGTATGGAATCGCAGCTCATGGTCCTGGGGGGGGACCGAAACATTCATTTCCACGTAGAGCAAAATGGTACGGCTACTTTCGACTGTGACGGAATGAAGCAAGTCATTCTCAATCTGTTTCAAAATGCGGTGCAGCATACTGACCCTGTGAACGGTAAGATCGAGCTAACATTAAGCAAGATTGCCAACGGGATTGAACTAACGATCAGAGATAATGGCGCCGGGATCGCACCGGAGCATGTCCCGCATGTATTCGACCGTTTCTACCGGATTGAATCCTCACGGGCACGCAAAAGCGGAGGTGCTGGCTTGGGGCTGTCGATCACCCAATCCATCGTAGAAAATCATTGGGGAAAAATTGACGTACAAAGTAGCTTGGGAACAGGGACGGTGTTTCGCGTCTGGTTGCCTAACGGTTTAAAAGAGGTCCAGAAGACAGAAGTTGTTGGTTGACAATGAGAGAAAACGTCATTTATAATCTGAGACATTCAATAAAACAACCAACACAGCCGTGAAAAGGAAAGTAAAAAAGGGATTTTGACGTCCAGAGAGTTGCCTGTTAGCTGAGAGGGCAGCCGCGAACTCTTTTTGAAAGCCACCTTGGAGCTCTGCTTTTGAAAATGCCAAGTAGAAAGCAGCGGATGGCCCACGTTATGGGGCGCATGTCTTTGTAGACAGCACAAGTTTGCCTTTTGTGAGAGAGGCAAAAAAGCTGAGTGGTACCGCGATACCTTCGCCTCAGCAATCGGATTCATGGAAATCATGAGTCTGGTTGCTGAGGCTTTTTGCATGATGCCGTCGTTCAAAAAGTCGACTACTTGAACATGGACTTATGTACAAAAAATAAAGAGAAAACTGGAGTGGTGGGGCATGGATCGCTTGAAGCATAGAGAGCTGTTGCACCTGTTGGAAGAAGACAGTCGCATGAGCGCTGAGCAAATCGGAAAAATGATCGAAGAGCCGACAGAGGTCGTTGAGCAGACGATTGCAGCATTGGAAGCCGAGAAGGTCATTGTTAAATATCCAGCGCTGGTGAACTGGGAGCGTGTGGACGATCATCCGTACGTGAACGCCATGATTGACGTGAAAGTCACACCGAAGCGCGATGTTGGTTTTGATGAAGTGGCGGAGCGAATCTGCCGTTTCCCAGAAGTGAAGGCTGTTTACTTGATGTCTGGTGCAAGCTATGACTTGTCGATTATTTTGGAAGGCAAAACGATGAAAGAGGTAGCCACTTTTGTTTCGCAAAAGCTGTCCACTCTCGATTCAGTTGTCTCCACAGCTACACACTTTATTTTGAAACGTTACAAGCACGATGGCATTGAGCTGGAAGATCGTGACGAAGATCACAGGATGGTGGTTACGCCGTGAGTACACAAGTCAAAGTCAAAAACCGTTTATCCAGTACAGTTCAATCGTTGAAGCCATCAGGCATTCGCCGCTTTTTCGATTTAGCAGCATCGATGGAGGGAGTCATTTCCTTGGGCGTAGGGGAGCCTGATTTCGTCACTCCTTGGCGCATGAGAGAAGCTTCGATTTCTTCCCTGGAGCGTGGACATACAGCTTATACATCCAATGCAGGTATGCTGCCATTGCGCGTGGAGATTCAAAAATACTTGGAAGAACGTTTTTCTGTCAGCTATCATCCAGAGACAGAAATTCTCGTGACGGTTGGTGCCAGCGAAGCGATTGATATTGCACTGCGCGCAATTCTTGATCCGGGTGATGAAGTTTTGGTTGTGGAGCCTTGTTATGTCTCCTATGAACCAGTCATTCGCTTGGCTGGCGGGGTGCCAGTTTTCCTGAAAACAACGATGGAAAACGAGTTCAAGCTAACACCGCAAGAGCTGGAGACGCACATTACCGCGCGTACAAAAGCCATCATTTTCTGCTATCCAAATAACCCGACCGGGGGGACCATGACGGCTGAAGAGTGGAAAACACTTTTGCCGATCATTGAAAAGCACGACCTCATGGTGATCTCCGATGAGATTTATGCGGAGCTTACTTATGGGCGAATGCACGATAGTATCGCTGCTCTGCCAGGGATGAAAGACCGGACGATCCTGATCTCCGGTTTTTCCAAAGCGTTCGCAATGACCGGCTGGCGTCTGGGATATGTTTGCGCGTCGCCTGATTTGCTCGCAGGCATGCTGAAAATCCATCAGTACACCATGCTGTGTGCACCGACGATGGCTCAGATGGCTGCATTGGAAGCCCTGCGTCATGGACGCTCTGATATGGAACGAATGATCGAGAGCTACCGTCAGCGCCGCAATTATGTGGTAGACGGATTCCGTCAAATCGGATTGACTTGCCATGAACCGGATGGAGCATTCTACGCATTCCCGTCTGTGGCGTCTACAGGTCTCAGCTCTTCTGAGTTTGCGGAGAAGCTGTTGATGGAGGAAAAGGTAGCTGTTGTACCAGGAGATGTGTTCGGCGAAAGCGGACAGGGGCATATCCGTTGTTCTTATGCAACATCAATGGAGCAGTTGAAGAAGGCGCTGGACCGTATGGAGCGCTTGATGGGACGACTGTCCTAACATTTTCCGGGAAATAAAGGGGGGCGGCTTTCAAGCTGCTCCCTTTTTTAACGAGTGGCTGTGGTGGGAAAGAAGCGCATTTCCAGTCTGCACTTCGGCCTACGCCCCGCAAGGGGATTCACTGTCCGCTTCGGAAAAAATGGCGGGAGCGCTTCAAACGTAGAAGTTTCGGTGAGGTGTTTCATAAGTGAAGCTGAAATTCCCCACCATTTTTTCCAAAGCTGAGTTGGGCTCCAGAGGCGCTTGACTGGAAATGCGCTTCTTCTTACGCAGCTGTGGGAAGGAACCAGCTTGAAAGCTGGTGCAAGAGGATGTTTTGCAAGTAGTTCGAGGAGGAGATTCTTAATGATTTCACTGCCAACCCATTTTACCGAAACAATTATGGGCGTTCATAAAGAAGCAGGTCGTCTCTGGCTCGATTCCTTTCATGAGTTGATTGCTGATTGCGAAGCGCGGTGGTCATTGAAGGTACTAGAGGCGTTTCCACTCTCCTATAACTTTGTCGCACCTGCTGTGTTGCAGGATGGGAGAAACGCAGTGCTGAAGCTGGGCGTGCCTGGACTGGATTGGCAGAGGGAGCTAACGGCGATTCGGGCTTTTGCGGGGCGGGGAATGGTGCAGCTACTCGATGCTGACGAGGAAAAAGGGATCATGCTTTTGGAGCGTATCATGTCAGGGGAGACACTGGATAAGCTGAGCAGCGAAGAAGAACGAATTCAATACTTGGCAGACGTGATTAAAAGGATGCATACTCCAGTTCCGAGAGCTGGTAAGCTTGCGTCTACGTTTCCGACGATAGCGGACTGGGCTGTGGGACTGGAAAAGATTCGCCCTCATTTCCAAGGGGGGACAGGACCGATTCCCGAGCAAATGCTGGAGCGGGCCATGCAATGGTACAAAAAGCTTCTCTCCACACAAAAAGAACAGTGCCTGCTGCATGGTGATCTTCATCATGAAAATATTTTACGTGCAGAAAGAGAGCCGTGGTTGGCAATTGATCCAAAGGGGCTGATCGGGGAGACGGAATACGAGGTAATTCCGTTTTTGCTGAACCATTTGCCAGAGGATGGGGTAGAAGAAGTAGTTAAACAGCGGGTCGATGGGCTGACGAAGGTGCTGTCTTTGCAAAAAGAGAGAGTGTTGGCGTGGGCGTATTGCCACAGTGTGCTATCGGCTTGGTGGTTCATAGAGGATTTTGGTGTAGACGGTGGTCGTCTGGTGATGTCGGGAGTTTTTGAGAGGCTAATAAATGAGTAAAGGCTTCACCCTATGGGATGAAGCCTTCTTTATTTTAAATGAATAGATGAGATCCTTCGTTATGCGAAATATTAATAACCAGTCGACTGGTTCAAGGTGGTAGCAGCGAGATTATATTGATAAACCGATTCGATTGCTTTTGTTTCGGAGTCAAACAGGTTTGCTTCGTCTTCCATCAGTTCTTTCATCGATGCTTTTCCTAATCTATATTGATCGATTGTTGCCTGATAGCGTTCCAATGCGGTTTCTTTCTTTGTCGTACTTTCCTCTAATGCCTTTTTCGCTGCGAGTACCTTCGTATAGTTGTCACTTACTTCTTGACCGACTTTCTTTTGTGTTTTTTGTTTTTGCAGTTCCGCTTTTTTGTGCTCATTTTTTGCGATTGTACCTTTATGTGTGCTGAGTGCGGAATACTCTGCTGTGTAATCAATTCTTACTTGAGCAAAGTCTATTTCTGCTTGTGCTTTGATCATTTCAGGACGTTTTTCAAAAGCTTTTGCTTGCAATTGCTCCAAGTAAAGCAGCTCGTGCTGAGTCAGATCAGTGGTGATCATTTTCCATTGTCTGTCCGCTTTTTCATTCAATAAATCGTTGAGCTTGACCAATGCTTGTTTGTAGCTGGTTTCAAGAGCAGCAAGATTTTTGTGAGCTTCTGTTTCTTGGGAGTCCAACCAGTACTGTCTTTGCAAGCTTTTCTTTTGCGCTTTGATTTTGGCATCTAATGATTGGGCTTCGAAGAATGCTTTTTGCACTTGCAATTGAATGGTGTTTTTTTGCGTATTTAGGGCGACTTCATCGACAACGACTTCTTTGACCGCTTTGGCTGCGTCTTCGAATTTCTTTTTTGCATCAGCCAGAGTCATAATGTCGGCTTTTTTAATTTCTTCTTTTTCTCTCAGTGTGATGGATGTTTCGTATTTCGTAATATCTAAGTCAAGCCGAAGCACCTCCAGATCAACGCTGTTCTTTATTGCCTGTTCGACTGCGAAATCTAGCGACAAAGGAGAAATATCCGTCTGTTCAGCAGTGGCCACGAGTGGTGCGGCCAGAGCCATATGGGCGCCACCTGTGAGGAGAGAAGTGACTAATGTTGTGCTGTAAATGTGTTTGAAGAGCCTGGATTTCATGGGGCAACCTCCTGATCATATATACAAGAATATGATAACGATTCTCATTATCAAATCCATGAAAAGTATATATTTCCAACAGAATTTCGTCAATAACAAAATGTTAATCTATCATGTTCTTTGTCAAAAATCCAAAACAAATCCCCTTCAGGAAAAAGGCAAAGGAGTATCTGCCTGTTCCCCAAAGGGGATTTGTTTTTCGTAATGGGAAAAGAACTATTCTTTGTCCCTGTTTTCTTTGTTTTCCGCAGCAGCCTTGGCAGTTTGGTCCAATGTCCCTTCCTTTGGTGTAAGGGAATAACCATGCATATTGCTTCCGTTATAACCCATGTCCGGTTTTTCCTTTGAAGTACGATCAGTCATTTGCTTCCTCCTTATTTTGTCCAGTCGGTTTAGAGTCTTGCTGCACATACGGATTGTCTACGTCATTTGGTTCCTTGTCTAGATTGGTACGGATTGCGATTATTGGGCTAGTAGGAGGTTGAGCGATCAGTCTGTCATCCAGTTGTTTGAAATCAGGCAGGTCGTTTTCACGATTGTCATACATGTTCGTCTCCTCCTTTACGGGTTAGTATGTCCATCAGCTGCACCAAAAAAAGAGCCCCAGTCCCAAGGAAGTTCGGGAGGAGGCTGTGACCATTATCTTTGTGTAGTTAACTTGTTTTCTTGGTCAAGATCTTCATAAAAGAGGCAAGATTCGTTTGAAGCAATGGTGTGAAGGTAGAAAAGGAAGCATTTTCAGCGAGCGTATTCATTTCACGAACAAATTCAGTAGCGTCCTTTGTATTTACATTCTCAAAGCGGTTAGCGATTTTTGTATTTTTTAGATCGGAGAGAAGCGTAGCTTGTTCGTTCCGATATTGTGAGATCCAGTCTGGACGATGTTGGAGCTTTTTGACGAATTGAATCAGCATGCTCACTTTCTCTGTTTGATTGGTTGTAGCCGCATGCATCTTTTTGTAGGCTTCCGGCTCATACCGCTCCATCAGCTTGGACGGATTAACATAGTCGTTCGGCGCCCCATGTGGTTTTTGCGGAAGCTCTACGTAGCTGACACTGCCGGTTGCATGATCAACCTTTCGAGTTTTGGCAACGCCAGCGAGCAAATGGAGAGTATCCAAAAATTCAGCAGTATTTTCATCAGCCATGAATTGGTCTGCCAAATATTTGCCTTGGGTTAAACCGCCTTCTACCAAAGCAGCTCGTTCTTCATCGGTGTAGGAGGATTGGGAGTTGAAAAAATTTTTCTCCAGGATGTGGTCAAAGGCTTTGCGAGCCTCGGGTGGTTTATCTGCGAAAATTTTATCCAAACGCTCATTAATTTCTGTGTTAAAGAAAAATTGGACGCTGTGATGTTCGATGGCATCAGCAGGTAGCTCGCGTGCCTTGTGGGAACGCAGGTCTACTGTATCGTGCTCCGGCATTCCTAGACGAGTTCCTGTCACCATTTTCGGTGCAGTTTGGTTAGTTGTAAGCTGGGGTGTTAGATAGCGGGTGTTCGATTGGATGTGCATGTTCTACTCTCCTCACATGGATTCATGTTCAGTCGTGATGGCAGGAGATCTGGTTACCTTATATCAGATGACTGGTATGAGTTGTGAGAACGGAAGGAAACGGATCTCAATTGCTTCTTGTCTATACTATCGGATATTTTTGGACAATTTTTCATAGGCTGGCAAATATGAAAAAGGACTCCCGTTCAGATAACGGAAGTCCGTATTTTTTCTTCGATTATTTCGTGTGTTCATCCATGCTGAAGTCTACTTGCTCTAGAGGGACGAGCTCGGTCTTTTGGGTGATTTTATAAGCGAGCCAAATGATTAAGAAGAGTGGCAGGCCAATGTAAGAGACCAGGACGCCATTCCAGTCGATCGTTCCACCCATGAATGCGGAGTAGTTTTGCCCCAAAATAACGATACAGCAAATGATGAAGGCAAAAATCGGTCCAAACGGGAACCACTTTGCTCGATAAGGCAATTCGCTTAAGTCACGACCCTGAGCGATAAACGCTTTACGGAAACGGTAGTGGCTAATGGCAATTCCCAGCCAAGCGATGAAACCAGACATACCGGACGCATTCAAAAGCCAGACATACACTTCGCCTTCCCCAAACAGAGAGGACAGAAAAGCAAGGGCGCCGATGAGCGCAGTCAAGATCAACGCATTGATTGGTACGCCATTACTTGTTACTTTTGCGAACCATTTTGGTGCTTTTCCTTCTTTCGCCAAGTTCCATAGCATACGTGTAGAGGCGTACATGCCAGAGTTACCAGCAGACAATACAGACGTGAGAATAACGGCATTCATGACGGATGCTGCAAAAGCAAATCCGGCATTTTCAAAAACAATCGTAAACGGACTAATCGCAATATCTGTAATGTCGCCACTGATCAGATTTGGATTATCGTATGGAACCAACAACCCGATGATCAAAATAGCGAGGATATAAAAGATCAGGATACGCCAAAAAATTTGACGGATGGCCTTCGGAATGTTACGGGCAGGGTCTTCACTCTCCCCAGCTGCGACACCAACCAGCTCTGTCCCTTGGAAAGAGAATCCGGCAATCATAAAGACACCGAGCAGGGCCATGAAGCCGCCATTGAATGGCGCGTCGCCTTTGGTGAAGTTTTGGAGGCCGACTGCTTGGCCGCCCATAATGCCAAAAATCATCAACACACCAACAACAATAAAGATGATAACCGTTACTACTTTAATCAAGGCGAACCAATATTCAGATTCTCCATAGGCTTTCACAGACAGGAGATTCAAGGCAAACAGCAATCCGAGGAACAAAGCGCTCCACACTATCGCTGGGGTATCCGGGAACCAATATTTCATAATGAGTGCGGAAGCTGACAGCTCGACGGCAATGGTAATGGCCCAGTTGTACCAATAGTTCCAGCCGAGAGCAAAGCCGAGAGATGGATCGACGAACCGTGTGGCATACGTCGAAAACGAACCAGAAACAGGCATGAAGGCCGCCATTTCCCCCAAGCTGGTCATTAAAAAGTAAACCATGATACTAATGGCGAGATAGGCGACTAAAGCTCCACCAGGTCCGGCGGAATGAATCGAGCCTCCGCTCGCGAGAAACAATCCCGTCCCAATCGAGCCGCCGATGGCGATCATCGTCAGATGTCGGGCTTTTAGACCACGTTGCAATTGATTTTGTGACATAAGCTGCTTGCACGACCTTTCTTGATTTTTGAGAAGGAAGGTCGGAAACGAAAAAACCGCCATAGCCAAAAAATGGCATAGGGCGGTATCATCCAATCCCCACCAAGCCTTCACTGAAGATAGCTCACCACGCTTGCTTGGCATGCAAACGTGACAGTTCTGTCCCTTTCGAGTACAGCCCCAACCCAATCGCACAGAGACGCGATATGAGCTTCGGCGGATTTTCCTTACCTGGAGTCATTGATTTTCTCTGAATCTCGTACAGGATGATATAAAAGCCGCGACCTCTATCCTCACCGTGAAAGATGAGGATAACATGTATGAAATTTTGTGATTCATCAACTATAAAGGATTGTTAATGATTAATCAATGTGAAATTTTGTTATTCAAATGAGCGTCTGGCAGGCCAAGAGCCTTGCAGCTTGCGAATTTGGACGATTTGTCCCGTATGAAACGCATCATGCAGGACCAGACTCATCACGGCTTGGTAAATCGGCGTATAAGTAGCCGTCTGGTTTAAATCCTCATCCGTCAGCACGGAAAGCCTTTCATGAATGTGGCGATGAACGCTTTCCGTGCGCAAGAGGGTAGCTTGCCAAGCGTCTTCGTCATTTGGACCGCCGGACGTGATGAAGGTATCATCGTTCGTCTCAGCAGAGCCAGGAAATTCAGTGCCCAATAGACGATGCAACAGTCGTTCTTTGTAATAAAGAAGGTGACTGACGTTTTCCCAGATCGTGTTGGCTGCTTCTCCCACAGGGCGCCAGCTGGCCTGGGCTGCTGATACTCCGGAAAGCGCTTCTTTTAAAGGTGGATACCAGTCTTCCTTGTCATAGGTACATTCCCAACCGTGCAAAAGTAAATCCTTCCGATTCATACGCTTCCTCCTCGTCTGTGAAACAGATTGATGAAACGCTATAATAGCAGTAAGAAATGAGTATGTAACCAATGAATTACATTACGGTGGTTACAAAAATAGATTACCATATTCTGCATGATCATACAAGAGAGAAAAATGAAGGGTTTTGTCAGGAGAGATGAGTACATGGACTGGCTTTGTATCGATTTTTTAAATAGTGATTGGCGGGATTGGCGTGGTTCTGGTCGTGCGGAAAATCGCTTGGAGAACCAGAAATGGCTGTCATCCTTTTTGCAAACATACAAGCTAACCGCTCCGCTGCCGATGAATGAGGACTGTGCCGCTTCACTTTTACAGCTGCGTGAACGTTTGAGACGTATGCTGGAAGCCGTTGTCCGTGGAGACCGCTTCCAAGAAGAGGACCTCGTGGAATTGAACAGAGCTTTAGCTCTCGCCCCTTTCCATATGCAGGTGTTGTATGTCGATGAGGAGGGCGGCTACAGGCAAAACCAATCCAGCTCAACAGAGGGCTGGCCCCTCGTCATGGCACAAATTGCGGCTTCTTTCGCGGAGCTGCTTGCCCCGCAACATCTGGAGCGAATCAAAATATGTGACAACGAGGATTGCCGCTGGGTGTTTTATGATGAAAGCCGCAACCGGGTGCGCCGTTGGTGTGATGACAAAATGTGCGGAAACCTGATGAAGGTGCGCCGTTTTCGTGAGCGGCAGAAGGAAAAAGGCTAATGAAGCCATTACTAACAACCGTCGGGCTATTGTCTCTGACGGTTTTTTCTATGTTTGAGACATAATAAGTAGCATATACATGGGAACGGAAACGAGGTGGATGGGATGAGTCAAGCACGCAAAAAATGGTTTCAGGCTATCGTATTGGTGACACTTGGAGCGATTTGTCTGGCTATATGGTATTTGCAGCCCTATCAGCCCGACCAAGCAGCGTTAACGGCCATGCAAGGCGGTGAAGGGATTACGGTCATGGATACGAATGACTGGATTATTTTCCAAGGCGGGGAGTCACGTGAACCGGGACTCATCTTATATCCAGGAGCACTGGTCAAACCGGAGAGCTATGCACCGATTGCACGTGCCTTGGCAGGATACGGCTACCATGTTTTTCTCGCACGAATGCCGCTGAATTTGGCTGTAAGTGATATGACGCGAGCCACACAAGTATTAAAGGCGTACCCGAATAAAACGTTTGTTATCGGAGGACATTCGCTCGGTGGTACTATGGCAGCTCAATTCGCAGCAAACCACCCGGACCGAATCAGCGGAGTATTTTTGCTGGGAGCGTATCCAAACAGTCAAGGGAACTTGAAGAAGGTGAATTTGCCTGTGCTGTCTTTGCTCGGGTCTCGCGATGGTGTGATCCAAATAGAAAAGTATGAGGAGAGCAAGCAATATTTGCCGGAGCGTACCGTGTACATGTCCATAGCAGGGGGAAACCACTCTCAGTTCGGAAGCTATGGATCGCAGGAGGGCGACCAGCCCGCTGCCATTACCCCGCAGGAGCAGTGGCAGCAAACGGTGGCAGCAATCAAGGATTGGCTGCTTAATGAGGTTACGATGATGAACGTGGAATAAAACCAGATACAACACCTGTAATACGAATGTTTTCCGAGGGGAGTAGCATGGGGGTGTCTTGCTCGCGTGTGGTTGTAAACAGACATTCCAATGGATTGACGTCTGCTGCGATGCGCACAAGGAACTGCCCCTCCTGTCGGATCAATACAGGTCTGTCTTTTACAGGTTCCATCGAAAAGTCTGAGATCAAGAGGGCGTCTCCGGGAAAAATACCGAGACCACGAAGGCCGTCATCTCGCATGATGAGAGCAAAGCGGGCCACGTGATAGCTGGCTACCTGCAAAGAGGGTAACAGCGACAGCTCCTCGTCTTGGTCCAAGGCGAGATCAAAAAAATGAGTCGTGTATGCATCTCCGGCAATAAAGACTCGTTTCATCAGGTATCGCCTCCTACAAAATAGCGTCCGTAATTTACTCGTAGACGGGAAAGCCTTTGGCATACAGACGGCTAAGTATGCGCTCAAAACGGGCACGAGCAAGAGGCATCGGCACCTGAAAGCGCTGCGCCATCATAGCTGGAGCGTTGTATCGAGAACAATCAGCAAGCAGGGGGCTCATCATGTAAATGGGAAGCAGCAAATGCTCCGCAAAATGATTCGCTTGCGATTCTTGCCAGTCAATCATCCATTCGCTGCTCTGGGGCTGAATGCCTTCATGAAGGAGCAAATGTCCGAGTTCATGCGCGATTTTAACCCGTTGGGTAGCCAGATCGAGTCGCTCGTCCACCGCAATGACATAACGTCCCGGCAAAAAGGGATGCGCGTGTGCACGACTCCTGCCGCAAATACGATGGATCTCGATGCCGTACGTCTCGCACAGCAGATGCAGATCGATTTGTTCGGGCGAAGCGATGCCGTGATGCTGAAGCAGCAAGTACACGCGACTCTCGAGCCATGTTTGCGGTTCGCAGATTTCTTTCAAAAGGGAGTGAAGCATCAAGAACCTCCTAAATGAATGGTAAGGAACGTACGTTCTGTTTCTCGCTGAAAAGAAAACCCCGCACTGGGGTTATTTTTTTTTGATGTCTTCCGTGATGTCAAACAAAGACGGAGGTCTTTCCTCGCGTACTTTACGGACTTTCAACTGTTTCTTCAAGTCGTACCAGTAGCGGCGAATTTCTTTTTTCTCCTCTTCTGAAGCGTCCAGATACCCGTCAAGGAAATAGTAGTCGTCCGGGTCATCGATCTTTTCTTGCAAGAGCTCGTCCAACGAACGTTGATTTGTCTGCTCAGCTGCTGGGAGAATATAGGCAGTGACTTCATCTGTGCGGCCCAACAACCAATCGGTCGTGACGTCCAACACATCAGCCAATTGCCGCAGCATGTCATTCGGGGGGGTGCTGTGGTTGTTCTCGTAGTTACTGATCGTCCCCTTGGTGGTGCAGACATGCTCTGCCAACTCTTCCTGGGTCAGACCTTTTGTCTTACGAGCTGTGCGTAAGCGCTGAGATAGCATGAGCGTGCCAGTCCTTCCTGTGAGGATGTACAAAGTTATTGTACTAAATGAGAGTGGAAAAGAAAAGTATGGATATTAATTTTGCTTTCAACGAATTATGTACAAGCCTTTTGTACAAAATACAGATAAGGACGATGCAGGAACACTCGTTCTGTACAGTGACAAAAGGGGAGATCAAACATGGAAGATCAAGTAACAACCGTATTACTTCAGCAAGGGCCATTTGCTGCTTTGTTTGTCTGGTTGTTGTTTTATATTATGAAAGCAAATCGCGAGCGCGAGGGGCGTTTACAAGACTTGCTGGACAAATACAGCGACAAATATGATCTGATCCTCGAGGAATTGCGCGAGATCAAGGGAAAAGTAAAGAAATAACGTTTTTTGACAGCAAACCTTCTGATGAGCGTGACGAATACGAATCCATTACTTATGTTGCCCGATTCCTTGAAGAGCTTATTCAGCATGGGGAACAAAACGTTTTAGTCTGTACCAGACCTTGATCGGCCTTTAGCCCTTCAAGGTCCTTTTTTACTTGTAGTGTCCTTTTCCCCATTCACACGTCTTCCATATAACTTGCTGGACTCGACTGGGGGATTTGTCACGGAGACCTTCAAGGGAATTTTAATACGAATTTTTGCGATGACAACACCTATACCCACTTTGATTTCGACCTGTGCGGATATGGTTGGCGGGCGTATGATCTGGCTGCTTTCAAGCTGAGCCGAATATTGATCGAAGAAGATGACGAACTGGTGGGTGTCTCTCATGACAGGTATTCGCCAATTATGGCTAATGGGGCTGTGCATGCATGATCCTCATATCATGGGTAGCAGCGATTCGGATGATGCTTTTGTGAGCGAGAAGATGGAATTTTTCAAGAAATATTTCGCGTGAACGAGAAATGTTTTGCAAAGCGATGTCAGAAAAACATGCGACCCGAAGTCAATGAAAGGTAAGCCGTACATTGACGAGAAAGAGGGAGAAAAGCATGCTATCTTACATCGGAAGTGGCCACTATTGCTATGCAAATTCATCATCAATGCTTTTGGAGACAATTGGGGAGAAGGTATCGCCTGCCGTACTCGAGGTGCTCTCCGGCGTAGGAGTCGGAGCCATCTGGTATGAGGAGCAGAAAGTCATTTATTTCGGACAAGTGATTCCTGACCGTGGTGTCAGTCATGCGCTAGAACTGCTTGGTTTTCGTTGGACGGAAAGATCAGGAGATGCGGAGGGCGAGCCACCGTTGGCGGAATTAAGGCGCGATTTGAAAAAGGGGCCTGTGTTGCTCGGACCGCTTGATATGGGCTACCTGACGTATAACCCAAATGCTCAGTATTTGGGTGGCGCTGATCATTTTGTTCTTGCGTACGAGATGGATGACCAAGCGATCTACATGCATGATCCCGCAGGTTTTCCTTTTGTCAGCTTGCCGTTGTCTCAGTTTGTCTTGGCGTGGAAGGCTGAGAAAATCTTTGATGGCCTCTTTTCCTATCATTATTGGACAGCACCAAAGCGAGTAGGCAGTCCGACAGAAGAGGAGCTGGTTGCAAATACGCTTCGTTTATACAAAGGAATCTATCAGGACAGCGCAGCGGCTGAACCAAGCCCCTCAATCCTATACGGAAAGGAAGCAATCTTGCGTGTAGTGAAGCGGATGGAAGAGGAAGGTGGACTTTCACCAGCGGAAATGGGCCACTTATCTTATTTTGCTTTCCAGCTAGGGGCGAGGCGAGCGATGGATTTCGCTGTATTTTTCTCGAAGCATGATCCAGAGCTAGCGGCGATCAAAGAGAAGCAAGCGAAGCAATTCGGGCGTTGCCACACACTGACCGTAGAAAAGAATGAGAAAGAACTCGCGGATGCCATGCGCGTGCTGGCAGATATTGAAGAAGAATTTCGCCAAGTGGTTTGTGCCAAATAATATTGTTCCCCCAAGTGAGTAAGCAACGCTCATTGGGGGTTTTTCTTTAATTTAAATATTAGTACTTTTTTATGATTCATGACAATCTCATCCCGGATGTGTTACCTTGTTATTCATTAGTCCATGTAAAAGAGACATGGTCCATTCCACGCGGACATCATTTACCAACACGTAACGGGGGTTCAATTCATGAAACAGCTAGGTTTACTACCCAAAATCCTGATCGCTATTGTCCTTGGGATCGGGATTGGCTCCATTTCGCCGATTTGGGTTGTGAAAGGATTGGCTACATTTAGTGGCCTGTTTGGAAATTTCCTCGGATTTGCGATTCCGTTGATTATCATTGGATTTATCGCGCCAGGCATCGGTGAGCTGGGCAAAGGGGCAGGGCGTCTGCTTGGGGTAACCACAGGGGTTGCTTACTTGTCTACGATCCTTGCAGGAGCGCTTGCTTATTTGGTCAGTACGAGTATTTTCCCACACATTCTTGAGGTAGGTGGACTGGTGAATCAGTATGCCAACCCGGAGAAAGCACTGGTGAAGCCGTTCTTTACCGTAGACATGCCGCCGATTGTAGGTGTGATGACAGCATTACTGCTCGCCTTCACCCTTGGTCTTGGAGCGACTGTCATCAAAGGCAACGCACTGCAAAATGTGATGGTAGACTTGAGAGATATCGTAGAGAAGCTCATCGCTTCCGTCATTATCCCGTTGCTTCCATTACATATCCTGTCTGTATTTTCTAACCTGACCTATGGTGGACAAGTCACGATGATTTTGTCCGTATTTGTTAAAGTTTTCGTTATGATTATTGCTTTGCATCTATTCTATCTGTTCGTACAGTACTTGGTAGCGGGCCAGATGGGACGCAAAAATCCATTCACGCTGATGAAAAATATGCTCCCTGCTTACTTCACAGCGATTGGAACACAATCATCTGCGGCCACCATTCCTGTGACACTGAACCAGACTAAGAAAAACGGTGTGAGCGAAAAGATCGCGGATTTCGTCGTTCCACTCTGTGCGACGATCCATCTCTCCGGAAGCACGATTACGCTTGTCAGCTGTTCCATGGCAGTCATGATGCTAAATGACATGACGACATCCTTTGGCGTGATGTTTCCGTTCATTTTGATGCTGGGCGTAACGATGATCGCCGCACCAGGTGTGCCGGGCGGTGCAGTCATGGCGGCACTCGGATTGATGGAATCCATGCTCGGATTTACTACCACGTTGACTTCGTTGATGATTGCTTTGTACATTGCGCAGGATAGCTTCGGTACCGCTTGTAACGTAACGGGTGATGGTGCGATTGCGGTAATTACGGATCGATTGAGCGAGGAGAAGGCGGCTTGATAATCTTGGTACGAACCTATTTGAACAAGATCTGTCCATTTATGGATAGGTCTTGTTTTATGTGGGAATGCAAGATACTCACTAGGGTTAATGCATTTCATGATAAAAGCACGTTCAAGTCTGTTCGTGTTATTCGACAGCAAAACTAATAAAAAACAAAATTCACCATTAAAACCCAAAATAAGTTATTTTTTGACTATTTTCTCAAAAAATAGTATATTACTTTTATTCCAAAATATAGGGGGTAATTATTGTGAAAAAAATCCTATTAGCGCTAACTTTCGCATTCGCTGTATCATCATCTGCTTTTGCTGCAAGTACGGAATCTGAGCCTAACAATACCTTTGAAACGGCAGATTCCTTGACTATTAACTCAACCATCTCAGGACAAACTAATGGCAGTGATGAGGATTACTTTGTTTTTGTAGCTAATAAGACTGGAAAAGTTCGTACTTCACTTATAGATAACAACTCTAAAGGTATAAGCATATTCGGTGTGTTTGAATCTGATAAAACCACAATGATTGGAGATTCTGGCTCTGGTGTACCATTAGATATTAATGTAGTTGCTGGTAAAACTTATTATGTAAAAGTTATGGGAATCGTCGGTACTTCCAGTTATAATCTCTCGGTCAATAATTTATAATAAGCAGCTTCTGGATGTAGTAGAAGGATTTTATATCCTAAGATAAAATGAGAATTTTTTCTGTGACTGAGGAAAATGCGATTACAGTTCAAAAGAGTCTAGAGGTATTTCTTCATTAACACTGTACAGAAAGTATCTCAATACATTCATTATCAATGGGAGCGCATTGTTATGCGACTGGCTGACGTCTAAATTCCCCCGTTTTCAACAAGTGAGAATTATATTATATTGGATATAATTCCATCATTCTACTTTTTGCGAAAAGGGGAATACATTACGCAATGTTTAACGAACGGAAAGCGTTACAAATGACATTGCAGGCCATGCTAGAGCAGCGTATGGCTCTGCGTCGACAGTATGTCGATCAGGACAAGCAGTTGGGAGCTGACATCAAGCAGCTTTTGAGCCGCATTCGCGAGCTGGATAACGAAACCGGGATCGGAGAAGATGAAAGCTCAGAGGATGAGGCTATGTCGACAGAGGAATTTTCCGATGATCTGATGAAGCGTATGAAGGTGAGAAAGGCTCACATCCGTCACGATTATTTGGAAGTTGCGAAGCACATCGAAAACCTGTTACAGGAAGCGATGTCTCCGATGTCATTGGCTGATCTATGCTCCGTGTTGAAAGCACGGCACCAGGTAGAGTTTGCGAGTCCCTACATTGGTGTACAGAAGTCATTAAAGTATCTACCCCAAGTAAAAGTAGAAAAAGATGGGCGGAAACTGATTTTCTCTCTAGGCAACCAGGGTGGATAAGCAGTTTCACGGGAGGCAAGACCCAAAAAAGGCGATGTGTCTATGCACAATCGCCTTTTGGTGTCTATTGATTTACTTGCTTATTGCAAGAAGGATTTCAGCATCCAAATGTGTTTTTCCAGGCCACTGCGGATTCCCAGCAGCATATCGGCTGTCGCTTCATCGTCGGCTTGGTTTGCCGTTTCCATAGCCAGCTTCAGCTCGTCTATTAGAATGGAGAAGTCTCTTGCGATCGTTTCTACCATTTGCTCTGCTGTTTCGCTTCCTTCTGCTTCGGTGATGCTCGCTGTGTTCAGACATGCAGCCAAAGTCGCTACAGGTTTTCCACCGATGGAGAGGACACGTTCAGCAAGGGAATCAAGATTCGCTGCTGCTTCGTTGTACAATTCCTCAAATTTTGCGTGGAGTGTAAAGAAGTGAGGTCCTTTTACATTCCAGTGAAAATTGTGTAGTTTCGTATAGAGGACTGTCCAGTTCGCCACTTGTTTATTTAGAACGCTATTGAGTGTGTTTTCCATCGAGAATCTCTCCTTATTTATAATAATTATTTGTTTAAACTTATTATAAACTAATAAGGGTTATTGTCAACACCCAGGAGGAAATTTATGCAACAGCTACGTATCAGTGCGGTTATTTTAGCGGGCGGAAAAAGCAGCAGAATGGGCTCGCCCAAGCAAAAATTACCGTGGAGGGACGGAACTTTTTTAACAGAGCTGGTAAAGGAAGTACAGGCGGTTGGCTTGTCTTGTTTCATTGTAGTGAACGATTTTTCGGATACTCAAGTGACACAAAAGGAACAAATTGATGAACAGCCCGTCACAATTACACCTGATTTGGTACCATCCTGTGGCCCTGTCAGTGGACTGGTTACTGCCTTTCGCATAAGTTCCGAGGATGCTTTGCTTGTACTATCCTGTGACTTACCTTTTATGGATCGTGGGCAAATCGCCAAACTCATTGAATATGCGAGGGAGAGAAACGATTGGGATGTGATTGTCGCCCAGTCAGAGGGACGAATCCATCCATTATGTGCAGTATACCATCGGAGAACGCAGGCTAATTGGGAGCAGGCGCTGTTGAATGGACAGCGAAAACTGATGAGGACTTTAGATGACCTGCGCGTGGTGCCCTTGCCTGATGAATGGTTAGAACATTGGGCTGTTTTTAATGTCAACACGCCTGAAGAGTACGAACAGGCAAAGATTGAAGAAAAACGCAGAAAGACAGGACTTGCTTGAGACATGTCCTGTTTTTTGTTTGGAAAAAAGAGGCTTTTCATAGAGGGCTATCATACAAGCATTTCTCTGGACAAACCGTATGAATAGTAGTGATGGCGAAGGAAAGGAGGGAAGCGCAATGACAAGAAAGTGCAAAAAACAGGGCCAACACCACGGTCACCACTGTTGTTGCAAAAAACCCGACAAATACGACCACCACTGTTGCAGCAAAAAACACGACAAGCATCACGACCACCACTGTTGCAGTAAAAAACACGACAAGCATCACGACCACCACTGTTGCAGTAAAAAACACGACAAATATTACGACCACAACTTCTGCTGCAAGAAACACGACGATTACTACGAGCTTCACTGCTACTACAAAAAACAAAGTCATTACGATGAGCCGCATTGCTGCTGCAAAAAGCATGAACATTGCCACGATCACTGCTGTTGCTGCAAATGCCATGATTGCAAATGCATTGAAAAACATGACCACCACTGTTGCAAGAAGCACGAGATAGATGATGAAGACGAAGACAAAGATGAAGACGAAGACGATGACGAAGACCACTGCAAGCATCACAAAAAGAAACATTGCTGCTGCAAATAAAAAATTCCCACGTACAAAGAACAAAAGCCCGAGAGCTAACTCGGGCTTTGAGATTACCAACAGCTTGTCCCGCTTTTGATTGATTCCTCCTTTAAGGTAGGAGGATTCTCCCCGCTTGTGTATACACGTTCATTTTGTCATTGCGGATAAATCCGACAGCGGTGAGCTTCAGCTCATCTGCCAATTGTAAGGCGAGATCAGTTGGAGCGGACTTGGACAATATGATGCCAGCACCAATCTTCGCAGCCTTGAGCAGCACCTCAGACGAGATGCGTCCACTGAAGACAAGAATTTTGTCTGTGGTGGAAATGTTATCTCGCAAGCATTTCCCATAGATCTTGTCGAGCGCATTGTGACGTCCGATGTCGGAGAACTGAAGCAAAACTTCATCCGGTGTACAGAGAGCTGCATTGTGGACGCCACCTGTTTGGCGGTGGATCTCAGACGACGCTTGTAATTCTTTCATCAGGCGCATGCACTGAGCAGGGGTGACAGTTGTCGTGCTTTCAACGGGCTTTGCTGTGCGCGCATCGCTAAAAAAGTAAAAGGATTGTCTGCTTTTTCCGCAGCAGGAAGTAATTCTGCGCTTGGAGTAAAAGCTTTGCGACAAAATCGTTTCTTTATGCAAATCAACGTAAGCAAACCCTTGGGCCTCATTAATCGTAAGCTGTTTAATTTCCGAGTAGCTCTTAATGACGCCCTCGGCTGCGAGAAATCCGATGACCATTTCTTCCAGGTCGGCCGGAGTACATACAATTGTAGCGAATTCCTCATCATTGAGGAAAATCGTGAGGGGGTACTCGGTAACGATTTCGTCGTCTTCCCAGCCATGTTGGTCAGCCGAAATTTTCAACACGGGCAATCGAGTGGTGATGGTTAGTTCGGACATACGGGCCTCCTTTTTGTCGAAATTATGAAGTTTTCATGGCTATTTTGTGAGGAAAATATTGTCGAGTGAACGCTTACATGGTAGTATACTATGTGAGATGAAAAGTGTCATAAAATTTTCGTCTTTCCATGTATGCATAGCGTAAGGACAGATTGACACGGAGCAGCGACCCTGCCACCGATTATTTTGTAGCCTTGCAGCGAATTACATAGTGAACACAATGCTTGTTGATGCTGATGTAGCGTTCCTGCTGATGATTAACTGCTGTGTTTCATCGTAGCTCTCGTTTCCATTTGTGGAGACTTGGGTGAGTCGGTGAAATCAGCAGTTTTTCTTTTTTTCGAGAAGGCTGCTGATGGATCCACAGCATGCGAAAGACCATTACGAAGGAGATGAATGATTTGGAACAAAAAGTGAAAAACCGCTGGCTCATCGCGTTGGCTGCGGTAGGCATCCACATCTCGATTGGATCGGTATACGCATGGAGTGTATTCACCAAGCCAATTACCGAGCAGTTCGGCTGGGACTTGCCAGACGTTCAATTTACGTTTAGTATTGCGATCTTGTTCTTGGGGCTGTCTGCTGCCTTTCTCGGTCATTATGTGGAAAAGCACGGCCCGCGCAAAGCTGGCATTCTCGCATCTATCTTTTTTGGAGTAGGAACTGTTGGGGCTGGCTTGGCGATTCAATTGAGCAGCTTGCCTCTGTTGTACTTATGTTATGGAGTGCTGGGTGGTATTGGACTTGGGGTAGGTTATATTACGCCAGTATCGACGTTGGTCAAATGGTTTCCGGATCGCCGTGGTTTAGCAACAGGTCTTGCGATTATGGGCTTCGGCTTTGCTTCCATGATTGCCAGTCCGATTATGAACGCTTTGATTGCGAATGTAGGAATCGCGAACACCTTTTATATTTTGGGTATTATTTATTTCGTTGTAATGTTGGCTTCGGCTCAATATTTGGCTCCACCTCCAAAAGGCTGGGTACCGGCTGGATTTTCCGCTGAGGGAAGAGCTGGCAGCAAGCAAATCAAAAAAGATTTGTGCCAATTGACTGCCAACGAGGCGATCAAGACTCGCCGTTTTTACTGGCTGTGGCTGATGCTGTTTATCAATGTGACATGTGGAATCGCGGTTATTTCGGTAGCATCGCCGATGGCGCAAGAAATGGTAGGCATGTCTGTCGGAACAGCAGCCCTGATGGTAGGGCTAAACGGTTTGTTCAACGGTGGTGGACGCATTGGATGGGCGTCACTGTCTGATTTCATTGGACGACCAAATACGTACACAGCTTTCTTTGCCATCCAAATGGTATTGTTCTTCCTGTTGCCGAATTTGTCCAATCCAATCCTGTTCATGGTTGCGATGTTCATCATTATGACCTGTTACGGTGGTGGCTTTGCATCCATTCCGGCTTACATTGGTGACTTGTTTGGAACGAAGCAATTGGGCGCAATTCACGGCTATATTCTGACGGCATGGGCTGCTGCCGGCTTGGCAGGACCGATCTTTGCAGCATGGGTTCGCAAGACGACAGATAGTTATACTGGAACCATGAGTGTTTTCGCGGGAATGTTCGTTGTCGCTCTGGTGATCTCGCTAGTAGTCCGTCTGGATATCAAAAAACTGAAGGAAGAAGCCAAACAAAGAGAAAAGTCTGTTGAATTGGCTAGTTAATCAATGGTAAAGTTTAAGTAGAGAATGATTTGAAGTAAAGGTGATTTTCCTCGATGAATAAGTTCGAAGCAGAATTCAGTAATTTGGTCAGGGCTTTCCGAAAGCGCCATATGGGAAAGGGACCTAGCAAGATCAGCACCACGTTCTGCAAGAACTGGGCGATCTGCGAGATGGAAGGCAACCTTTCTCCGGTGGAAAAGTTCATCGCCACTTCGGAAGACGGAAAGCAGACATTACGAGCTGCCCGAACCGAAATGGTCAAAGAGATCTATCGGAAACACCAGCCAGTTGACATGGAAGCGTTTCTTGGAGCAAAACTCGTTGATCTTTTCGTCGATATTGACATTGAACGGGATTTTGGAATGTCGATCTTTGTTTTTGATCAAGACATCGAAAAAAGAATGAAAAACGAACCGTAAGTCTAAACGAAGCAGCGTTCCTGTTCACCGGCTTAGACGCAACGGAATTCGCGAAAGCAAACACGAAGTTGAGACTAGGTAGCGAACCTGCCGTAGACAACCACCGTGAACACGCGCTCTTTTCCTATAGGACAAGGGACGGTTTCATGGTGGTTTTTTCGTCTCAATGGAGTTTATTAGAGGGGAGACAATAGAAATGGGCAAGACCAAGCATGGAGGACCAATTAAGCTGGATACTTCGTGGAAGCCTTCCTTATGGGCTTCACTGATGCCGATGGGACTCGGAAAAATCAAGCCGCATCACATTCGCGATACGATGAAGGTGGCCTATGACAATCGCGATAATTTGGGATATGCCTATCGCATTTTGACGCAAGGGGTATGTGATGGTTGTGCTCTCGGCGTATCCGGTCTGTACGATCAGACGTTGACTGGTCCTCATTTGTGCACCACGCGACTGAACGTACTGCGTCTCAATACTATGTCTGCTATGGATGCCAAATGGTTTGAAGACGTGAATGCGCTACGTAAGCTGTCCAGCGAAGAATTGCGCAAGCTGGGAAGAATTCCGTATCCGCTTTCAAGAAAACCAGGCGAAAACAAGTTCACCCGCATTAGCTGGGATGAAGCGTTGAACCGCATCGCGAGAAAAATCAAAAACATCAGCCCGAAACAGCTGGCCTTTTTCTTGACCGCTCGTGGAATTACCAACGAGGTATACTACACGGCAGCTAAAATGGCTCGTTTCCTCGGAACCAACAACATCGACAACGCATCACGTATTTGTCACTCGCCGAGTAAGACAGCACTGAAGCGTTCGGTTGGAATTGGTGCATCGAGCTGTAACTATCAGGATTGGATCGGTACCGATGTGCTCGTATTCTGGGGCTCTGTACCAGGTAACAACCAGCCTGTATCGACGAAATACATGTATGCTGCGAAAAAAGCAGGAACGAAAATCATCCTGATCAACCCGTACAGAGAGCCAGCGATGGAGAAGTACTGGATTCCATCTGTACCGGATAGTGCTTTGTTCGGAACAAAGATTGCAGACGATTACTACCAAGTGAATATTGGCGGCGACATCGCATTCATGAACGGCGTGATGAAGATTTGGTTCGAGATGGAGGAAGCCAAACCAGGTTCTGCGATCAATCATGAATTCATCAAGGAGCACGCGAACGGAATCGAAGAGCTGCGCAAGCATGTGATGAATGAATCGTGGGACAAAATCATTGAATCCTCCGGTCTCAGCCGTGAGCGTATCAAGGAATTCGCGCAACTGCTCGCCAACTCTAAAAATGGCGTATTCGTATGGAGTATGGGACTGACCCAGCACAAATTCGGTACGGACAATATTTCTCAAGTAGCCAATCTGGCTATCCTGCGTGGATTCTTCGGTCGTAAGCACACAGGTCTCATGCCGATTCGCGGTCACTCCGGCGTACAAGGCTCCGGTGAAATGGGTGCCGATCCATTCAGCTTGCCTGGCGGCGACTTCGAAGAAAAATCGTGGGACCGCATTGAAAAGATCTGGAACTTCCCGATTCCGAAATGGCAAGGGGACATCGTGGGTATTTCTTTGGAAAATGCAGTGCTGCCAGATGGACACGAGCGCAAGACCAGACTGTTCTACACGAGCGGTGGTAACTTCCTGGAGACGATGCCAGATCCAGACTTCATGCAAAAATGCTTGGAAAGCGTAGAGCTACGTGTACATCAGGACATCATTTTCAATACATCTACGTTGGTGGACGCGAAGGAAGAAGTGATCGTTCTGCCAGCAATGACTCGTTACGAGCAGCCGGGTGGCGGTACTTCGACCAGTACAGAGCGTATGGTCTACTTCAGTGCAGAAGTCGAAGGGCCACGTATTGAAGAAGCTCGTTCGGAATGGGAGATTTACGTAGACTTGGCGGCACGGGTAAATCCAGAGAAAAAGCATCTGATGCACTTCTCCAATGCGGCTGAAATTCGTGCAGAGATCGCCCTAGCGAATCCGAACTACGACGGCATCCAACATTTGAAAAACCGTGGAGATGTCTTCCAATGGGGTGGCGCATGGTTGTGTGAAGATGGCGTATGCCCGACACCAGACGGACGTGCGAATCTGATCCCGACTGAGATTCCGGATTTGAACAAGCCAGAGGGCCACTTCTATGTAACGACTCGTCGGGGCAAGCAGTTCAACTCGATGGTCTATAGCAAGAAAGACCCGTTCAACAATGCGGACCGTTATGATATTCTGATCAATGCAGAGGATGCAAAAGAACTACGCATTGCAGAAGGCGAAAATATCGTCGTTTACAATAAATATGGAACGTTCCAAGGACGGGCCAAATTCGAGGACACCAGACGCGGAAACATTCAAGTACACTGGCCGGAAGGGAACGTACTCATTCCGAAGGGTGTATACGAGACATACGCAGGTATTCCCGAATACAATACAGCCGTGAAGGTTGAAAAAGCAGACACTTTCCACGCCAACAAAGATTTGAAATACGTGGAGAAAGAAGTAGAAGATTTGGAAGTAAACGTCGGCTGACGAGCTACAGCAATGGGTGGTCAAGATTAGGAGGAACAAGCCATGCGTTTTTCGCGACAAACACTCTCGGTTGAAGAAGCGATGAGCAAGCTGTTGGCAAAATTGCTGACAGGGAGAACGGAACAAGTGCAGATCGGGGAGGCATACGGGCGGATACTGGCCTCTGATCTATGTGCAACATACGATTTGCCGCACTTTGACCGCTCGCCGCTGGATGGGTTTGCCGTGAGAGCTGCGGATACGGTTGGGGCCTCCGTTGACCACCCGATTACGCTAACAGTGCTAGAGACGGTTGCGGCCGGGCAAGTACCTACTAGAGAATTGAAAAAGGGCTACGCTACGCGGATTATGACAGGCGCGATGATGCCTGCGGGTGCGGATGCGGTGATCATGTTTGAGCAAACATACAACCCAGCCGAAGAGGCGGATACTGTACGGATCAAGCGGGAGATGAAGCCTGGGGAAAATGTATCGCGTCGCGGTGAAGAGATGGCTAGAGGAACGATCATTGCCAAGGCGGGCGAGCGGATTAACGCAGGCACTCTCGCCAGTTTGGCTACGTTTGGCTATTCGCAGTTTGAGGTGTTCTGTAAGCCGCGTGTCGGTCTGATTTCGACTGGAAGCGAGCTGCTAGAGATTGATCAGCCGCTTGTTCCAGGCAAAATTCGCAACAGTAATACGGTGATGCTGACTGCCTTGATTGCCGAGGCAGGGGGCATCCCTGTTTCGTTTTCAAGACTACCGGATGATTTGTCGGTGGCAAAGGCGAAAATCAGTGAATGCTTGCAGGGCGTGGATCTGGTCGTTTCAAGCGGCGGTGTGTCCGTTGGGGATTTTGATGTGATCGCGGCATTAGTGGATGAGCCTGAGGTGGAGCTTCTGTTCAATCGGATCGCGATACGTCCGGGAAGTCCGACAACAGCCATGATCATGGAAGGCAAGCCTCTTATTGCCCTATCCGGTAATCCGGGTGCCTGTTTTCTAGGGTTTGAGTTATTTGCGCGAACAGCGATTCGTCGCATATCGGGAGAAGCCCATGTAATGCAGCAGATGATTAAGGCGAGACTTGGCGTCGATTATACGAAGCCTTGTCCATACCCGCGTTACTTGCGAGGGAAGCTCCTTGAAAAAGACGGGGTTTTGCACGCGATCCCTGATTTTAATGAAAAGGCAGGGAATCTGGGGACGTTAAAGGACAGCGAATGCTTTATGATCATACCAGCCGGGGGAAGCGGGCAAAAAGCAGGAGAGCTGGTTGATGTTCTCACGCATACCGCCCCAACCTGGAGAAGAGAGGGATAGCGAATGGTTAAGCCACCTTGTGTTTTGCAGATTGTTGGTTATTCGAACAGTGGCAAGACGACGCTGCTCACCAAGCTCATTCCGATCCTCGAAAAGGCAGGGATAAGAGTCGGGGTCATCAAGCATGACGGGGGACACGATTTTGAGTGGGATCAGCCAGGGAAGGACACCTGGCGTTATCGTGAAGCCGGAGCCTCGCTTGTTGCTATCACTTCGAAAACGAAGACAGCCATTGTGGAGCAAAAGCCGCAGGAGTTGTCCGTCCTTATCCAGCGCTTAGCAGATGCCGGGGCTGAGCTCGTTTTGGTAGAAGGCTTCAAGCGTGAAGGTTATCCCAAGCTCGTTCTGCTTCGCCGGCCAGAAGATGAGGAGCTCTTATCGCTCGTTACTCATCTGGTAGGAATCGTAGGTTGGTCAGACAATCGTCAGCAGGGGTTGCCATTTTTCGATATTAATGACATAGACAACTTGGCCAAGTTTGTAAGGGAACGGGTATCCGTTTAGCAGTGTCAAAACTGATTAGAAAAATTGAGATCATTCCAGCTTGGTTGGGATGATCTTTTTTTGTAGCACTTGCCGGAAGATTATCCATGTAATGAAATATGTGGTAATGTAAATAAAAAATCGGCGAGAAATGATAAGGAGCAAAGAACATGAAATGCCCTCACTGTAACGACGAATTAAATGAACTTCCCTTATGTTACGGAATGGAAGCACCACATTATTTTTACACGGTACCAGAAGAGAAAAGAACAGAATTAATCAGAGACTTTTGTGTAATTGATGAACAGCATTTCTTTATTAGAGGACATATTGAAATACCGATAATGGATACAAATGAGAAATTGATATGGAGTGTTTGGGTTTCTCTTAGTGAAGAAAACTTTTTGAAATCGAATGAATTGCTGCACGTAGAAGGAAGAGAGAATGAAAAACCTTATTTTGGTTGGTTATCGACTGAACTTCCCATCTATTCAAACACGACACTATCATTAAAGACATGGGTACATACACAAGAAGTTGGTGCGGTTCCATTAATAGAAGTAGAACAAACGAGTCATCCACTTGCAATTGAACAAAGAGAAGGAATTACAATGGAGAGAGTTAAAGAAATTGCTCATTTAATCAACCATACTTAGTAATAAGAAAATGCCTGCTGCCGGGATGTTCCGGCAGCTTTTTGGTTTTCTCATGCTTTAGACGATAGCTTTTGGATTGCTTCAATCTGCTAGTTTTGGACGTATATATTCACTCCAATGGCTGATAAACTTGCAGCATATTTCAAAATAATAGGAGTGATAACAATGGATGGAGTGCGTTACAAAATTAGAGAAGTTTTGGATAAGAGCAAGATTGAGACATTTTTGCAGCAAGCTAGAATCGGACATCTTGGAATGGTCGATGGTCATTTGCCGTATGTTGTTCCGCTCAATTTTGTCTGGACAAATGGGAAGCTATATTTCCATGGAGCCACTGGCGGGAGAAGAAATCAGGTTATGGATGCTAATTCAGAGGTCTGCTTTACGGTTTGTGAAGAATATGGAACGATTACGGATCCGGTGCCAGCTAAGACGGACACAGCGTATATGAGTGTAATGATTTTTGGCAAGGCACAGCCTATAGTCGATCTGGATGAAGCTACACACATGTTGCAAGAAATGATGAATAAGTATGTGCCTGGCTACTTTCATCGCCCTTTACCCAAGCAACACGTAGACAAATACCGTTCAGCAGTATTCGGTGGTCCGGTTCAGGTGTACCGAATAGATCCGCAGCATATCACTGCGAAAGAAAACCCAATGGAAGAAGACAAAATGTTCAAACCTAGTAAAACCGTGTAATCTCCGCAAGACGAAAAATGCCTTCTTCAATGGTGGATTCATCTACTTTAGCAAAACCCAGTACCCATCCTTTTCGAGCGCTTTTCAAACAATACTTACTAAGTGGATAAACACGGATTCCATTTTCCAGTGCTAGGATCGTCGCGGCTTCTTCATCAAACGATTTATCAGCTTCAAGAAGGATATGCAACCCCGTTTCTACGCCGCTTAGTTTGAAGTGTTCGCCGAGACCTGACGTGATGATAGCCTTTGTCATGGCTTCATGTCTGCGCCGATATACATTTCGAACTCGTCTCATATGGCGCATGAAATGACCATGCTCAATAAAATGAGTAAGCGTTAATTGCTCCATAATCGGAAGATGACGATAGGTTAATTCATGGACTTGGGCGAGCTGACGAATGGCCTCTTTGGGACCAATGATTGCCGATATTCGAATACCAGGAGCAATCATTTTGGAAAAACTCATCATATACAACGTGTTGTGAGGTCGCTGACTGAACAAGGTTGGAAGTGGGTCGCCGCGATAGCGAAATTCGCTGTCGTAATCATCCTCAACGATCCAAAGTCGCTGCTCAGCAGCCATGTGTAACAATTGTTGCCTGCGAGGTTCCGACATAATTACTCCAACCGCACACTGGTGTGATGGCGTAACATAGACAAGCTTGGACTCTGGATGAATCAGGTCAACGCATAACCCATACTCATCAACTGGAACGGAGACAACTTGCATACGCCGATACTTCATTGCCATCCAGGCAGCAGGAAAGCCAGGATCTTCAACAGAAACGGTTTCTCCTTCTTGTAAAAGGGCTTGGGCGATCAAATCGATGCTATGTTGTGCACCTGAGGTTAACATGATTTGATCGATAGTCACATGAACTCCCCGTTCAAGTGACAAAAAACGTTGAATCTGTTCTCGTAGCGGTTGGTATCCATAGGCATTGCCATAAGCCCAACTGTCCAGATTCGTTTCTGTGGAAGCCTGTAAAAACGAACGTCTCCAATTTTTTTGAAAATGTTCGTCCAAATATGGCTCGTGGGGACTGAAATCGATCTCAACCTTTCGACTATCTTTGTCCCCGAACCAACCGTGTAAATGACCGATTGTAGCGTTTAATAAAGGCAACTCGGGGGGGACAGGTCCTTCGGGCGCAGCATCCTCTGAAGGACGAGTTGCATAAGTCCATTCGCTAACTCTAGTCCCGCCGCGACGAGAGGTTACTGTGTATCCACGGCTGAATAACTCCTCATAAACAATCTGTATAGTTGAACGGGAAACGCCAATTAAAGAGGCGAGTTCGCGGGAGGGGAGCAGCAATTCACCTGGTTGCCATTTTCCGGTGGTAATATTATGGATTGCTTGGTCCAGCAGTTGCTGCCAGATTGGACGCTCGTCATCTCGGTTTACTGTTAGCATTCATTCACCTTCAGTGTTTTTGTTGGAATGATAGATTTGGCTGATATGCTATCATGGCAACCGCTTCTTTTGCAATAAGACAGTTGGGGGACGACTTTTTCTTATAGTGTTTTGCAGTTGTCACAAATCGTTTCTTTTTCCTGTGACCAGAATCACATGTGTATTTGTGAACCTCCCGTACACTTGAAATATAGAAAGAACGAAGCACTTCAAGGAGGTTCTACGATGTTAAGCCAAAAAACCATTGAAATCATAAAATCAACCGTTCCTGTGCTAGAGGTACACGGAACTGCCATTACAAAACGTTTTTATCAAATGATGTTTGCTAAGCACCCTGAGCTTCTCCATATTTTCAACCACGCCAATCAAAAACAGGGAAGACAGCAAATGGCTCTGGCCAATGCGGTGTATGCTGCGGCTTTGTATATTGATAAGCTGGAAACGATCTTGCCTGTAGTGAAGCAGATTGGACATAAGCACCGTAGCTTGGGAGTGAAGGCTGAACACTACCCAATCGTAGGGGAAAACCTACTTGCTGCGATCGAAGACGTACTTGGGGATGCCGCTACGGACGAGATTTTACAAGCGTGGGCGGAAGCGTATGGCGTCATTGCAGATGCTTTCATCGGTGTGGAACACGAAATGTATGATCAGGCGAGCGGGCAGCTTGGAGGATGGGTAGATTTCAGAGAGTTTATCGTCCAACGCAAGGTGAAGGAAAGCAACGTGATCACTTCCTTTTATCTGGTTCCGGCGGATGGTCAACCGATTTCCAGCTATGAGCCAGGGCAGTATGTCAGCGTCAAGGTAGAATTACCGGGCGAACAATATACACACATTCGTCAGTACAGTCTCTCAGATGCGCCAGGGAATGCGTACTACCGCATTTCTGTCAAACGCGAGGACGCAATGCAAGATAAACCAGCAGGAAAAGTATCCGTTTATTTGTCAGAGGAAGTGAAGGAAGGAGATAGCCTGCAGCTGTCTACTCCGGCTGGAGATTTTACCTTACAGCAAGAGGACAGCCGTCCAGTTGTGCTGCTCAGTGGTGGTGTAGGATTGACCCCAATGATCAGCATGCTGAACACACTGATCAAATCGGGAACAGACCGTCCGATCACCTTCATTCACGCAGCCAAAAACGGAAATGTGCATGCCATGAAGCCAGCAGTAGAGGAACTGGCCGCAAAACATCCGCAGCTCTCTGTTCACTGGTGCTATACACAGCCGACCGAGCAAGATCGAGTGAACGGTGCTTTTCAAAAAGAAGGATATATCGACTTGCCGTGGCTGCAAAAGGTCATCGATACAAAAGAGGCGAGCTACTATTTCTGTGGTCCAATTCCATTCATGAAGACGATCAACGGTGCTCTGTTGGAATGGGGCGTGCCAGCAGACGATATTCATTTTGAGTTTTTTGGTCCGGCAGCGACCTTGGCATAAATAGGTTCTCACGAAAAAAAGCGCAAGCTTACTCGCGATTCGCAGCTTGAGCGCGCAGCAGCCGATTTACCGTCTCGCGGCGAAGCCCGATGAGCTGACCGATTTCATCTTGAGTCAGCAATTCCGAAAGCGAGGCGACAGGAATGAATGTCTGAAACCAAAGCTGGAGCTTGCGTAGCTTTTCAGCAGGAGAGACCTCGGTCAGTTGGTCGATACGCTGCTGCATCATCCGTAGCTTTCCTTGCAGCTGTAGCGCGATATCACGACACTTTTCAGGATGGTCATCCAGATGGCGATACCAATCTGGGGCAGACAGCACTTCGACCTCACAGGTCACGAGAGCGATCGCTGTCCCGTAATATGGATTCGGGCTCATCAACGAATGATGCGGGATGATCTCATCTGGAACGATGATGTTGACCAGCGTCAATGCTCCGTCTACATGTACCCGGACGATTTTTAACAGACCGCTCTTCAAATGATAGAGCGGTCCAGATTCTCCTTGTCGAAACAGGACTTCTCCCTTGTGTAGGATCATGGGTTTCTCCTCGATTCTCTACGTTTTTCTCTAGCAATTATAGCAAGCCCGGCATGAGGAAGTAAGCAAACGTAAAAAGCAGTTTGCCGCTTTTTTAGGCTTGCTACAGCAAGGATGCCTTTTGCTATAATGGGGAAATCACAGCTAGATAAAGGGAGTTGTCTGATGCTCAACTTTTTTATATGGGTAGGCTCTATCGTGGGGGTACTCCTTATCGGATTGATTAGCTATGTGGCTTACCGCTACTGGTACCATATGGGGCAGCTTCCGAAGCCGGAGTTTCGTCATCTGGACACTGAAAAGCCAATGCCTGCCGACTGGAGTCATGATGAGGTTACATTTACATGGATCGGCCACTCGACGATTCTGTTGAATATGTTTGGTACGAAAATACTGACGGATCCGGTATTGGGCGAGAAGCTGGGGATTAAGCTTGCAGGTGTCCATTTTGGTCCCAAACGCTTCACGCCTCCTGCCCTCGACTTTGCTGAAATTGGCGAGGTAGATATCATCTTACTATCGCATGCCCATTTGGATCATGTCGATTTGCCTACCTTGCAGAAAATAGCGAATCGCTCCACACATGTCATTACGGCGCACCAGACGAGCAAGCTGTTTAAGCATATGCCGTTTGGATCGTATGAGGAAATGCAGCCGGGAGAAGCCATTACAACCAAAGAAGGAATGACGGTTACTGCGATTCCTGTTCGCCATTGGGGCAACCGCTTTCCATGGAATCATGAGTATGGCTACAACGGCTATATGATTGAGAAAAATGGTGTGCGCATTCTCTATCCAGGAGATACGGCTTATATCTCCATGGAAAATTTGCCGAAGCAATTCGGGCCGATCGATTTGGTGTTCATGCCGATTGGCGCCTACAAGCCAGACGCGTATCAAGCAGCGCATTGTACGCCAGAGCAAGCATGGCAAATGTTCAAGGAGACCAAAGCCAAGTGGCTGGTGCCTATTCATTGGAATACGTTTGTGCTCTCGCGTGAGCCAGTTGATGAGCCGTTCGAGCGTCTGTTGGCAGCCGCGGGGGACGAGAGGGACAGGATCGTTGTTGAAAAACAAGGGGAGACGTTTTCGATCCCTGTTCAATAGGTGTGAAAAGTTGGCGACTGCATACATGGCAGTCGCTTTTTACGTTGATATGAATAAACGGGGGAGGAATAGCTACCTTATTATAGAAATATTTTTATCGAAGGAGTTTTTGAGGAGGGGTACATATGACAAAAGCATTGCCACAACGCTGGGATATGGATGTGATTTTTCCTGGTGGTAGTGAATCGGAGGATTTTCGGGCGTTTTTAGGGACGTTGGAAGGGGATATTGCGAACCTGAAAGCACAGTTGGAGCAATCTGGCGCTGGTTTGCATGAAACAGCGGCTTTCAAAGAAGTTATCACGCATGTCCAAAGCATTGCTGTGCGGGTGAGACAAGCAGGTGCATTCATTTCTTGCCTAACTGCTCAAAATGTAAAGGATGAGCCAGCCAAACTGCTGGGTGGGCGTGTAAAGAGCATCTCGGCTGCGTTTGGTGCAGTATTGACGCGCTGGGAAGAAAAGCTGCTGGCTATCGACGAGGTTGCATGGGAGAAGCTGCTGGCAGACGGAGAATTGCAATCGCTTGCTTTTGTGCTGAATGAGCGCCGCCGCCGTGCACAGGAAAAGCTGTCACCTGAACAAGAAGTGCTGGCAAATGATTTAGCCGTAGACGGGTATCACGCTTGGCAAGATTTGTACAATACCGTCGTGGGACGTATGACCATTGAGGTTGAGGTCAATGGAGAGACGAAGCAGATGTCCGTCGGGCAAGCTTCTAACCTGATGAGCAGTCCTGATCGTGCTGTTCGTGCCCATGTTTTTGAAAAGTGGAATGAAGCTTGGGGCAAGGAAACGGAGCTGTGCGCGCAGGCGCTGAATCACTTGGGTGGTTTCCGTCTCTCTCTGTACCGTCATCGCGGCTGGGACTCCGTCCTGCGTGAGCCACTGGATATCGGACGTATGCAGGAAAAAACACTCGACGCGATGTGGCAGGCCATCGACAATCGCAAGGATCGTCTGGTTGCCTACCTGGAACGCAAGGCAAAGCTGCTCGGTGTAGACAAGCTGAGCTGGTACGATGTAGGAGCTCCAGTAGGTAAGGTACATAAAGAAGTGTCTTACGATGAAGCAGCTGCCCTGATCGTTGAGCACTTTAACCGCTTCAATCCGAGCATGGCTGAGTTTGCGCAAAAGGCATTCGATGAGGGCTGGATCGAGGCAGAGGATCGTCCTGGCAAGCGCCCAGGCGGATTCTGCACGAGCTTCCCAGTCAGCAAGCAGTCCCGCGTGTTCATGACGTATGCGGGAAGCGCAAGCAATGTATCCACACTGGCACATGAGCTGGGGCATGCGTATCATCAGCAAGTCATGTGGGATTTGCCAGCACTTAACCAAAACTACGCAATGAATGTAGCGGAAACAGCATCGACCTTCGCAGAGATGATCCTCGCTGACGCTGCTGTGAAAAATGCAGCCAATGACGATGAAAAACTGGTGCTCTTGGAAGATAAGCTGCAATCCATCATCGCGTTTTTCATGAACATCCACGCTCGCTTTCTTTTCGAGAAAAATTTCTACGAGAAGCGTAAAGAAGGTCTCGTAAGCGCGGCTGATCTCGACCGAATTATGGAAGAGGCGCAAAAACAAGCGTACAATGGAGCTTTGGCAGATTATGAGCCGCACTTCTGGGCATCCAAGCTGCATTTCTACATCACGTCGTATCCGTTCTACAACTTCCCGTACACATTCGGGTACTTGTTCAGCATGAGTGTCTATGCGCGTGCGCTTGAAGAAGGCGAGAGCTTCGCGCCGAAATACGATGCACTGCTCCAAGATACGGGCCGCCTGATGGTAGAGGACTTGGCGAAGAAGCATCTCGGCGAGGATATGACGTCAGTCGAGTTCTGGCAAAAAGCTGTTGACCTGGCTGTGGCAGACATCGAGGAATTCCTGCGCCTGACAGAAGAAGCATAAATACAAGACTAAATAAGCTCCAAGCAGTCTGTCGCTTTTCTGACAGGCTGCTTTTTCGTTGAGAGATTGTTAACATCGCAGACGAAATCTTCGGATAACCTTTACCTGCGGTTTATAGAATCCTCGTTATTTTTTCGTACAGTAAAAGAGAAGGGAGTACTTGCAAAGGGAGGCATCGAAATGGACACTGGTAGTCATCTTTTGTTGGGTGTCACACTGGCGGGCTTAGCTCATATCACGCCGGCAGTGGCACATGATCCGGCACTTGCTCAGGCGCTGATGGTCGCAACGGTAGTGGGCTCTCATGCCCCGGATTTCGACACTGTGGCCAGACTTCGCGGTATTTCTTTTTACATTCGTTTTCATCGGGGAATTACTCATTCGATTCCCGCCTTGTTTCTGTGGCCCCTCATCATCAGTCTTTCTCTCGCCTGGGGTTTTGGTCTCATGGGGCAGTTCGGGATTTTGTACGGGTGGACGCTACTGGCTGTTGTGCTACATGTTTTTCTCGATATGCTAAACGCCTATGGAGTCCAGTGTATTCGCCCTATTAACAAGCGCTGGGTGCATTTGGATGTACTCGCGATTTTTGAGCCACTGGTATTCGCGGTTCATCTGGCAGCGGCGATATGGTGGATAGCTTTTAACGGAAATCCCAGCGTGCTATTTCCGATAGCATATGGGATGACGCTCATGTATATTGGGGTGCGGGCTTGGCAGCATCACCGTAACGTCAGACGGGTAGCAAGAGCATTGGAAACAAGAGGCATAACCCATGTTTTCCCTAGCATACATCCTTTCCACTGGCGATTCGTTGTAGAGACGGAGGAACTGTTTTACACAGGGAGAATCGAGTATGCACGTGTGATACTGGAGGATATATATCCGAAGCAGCAGCGTGATGCAATCATTCAGGCTACTGTCGGTGTGGACGGAGTTCGTGCTTTTCTCGGATTTGCTCAACGAATCCACGTCACGTGGAAGGAGATTGCCGACGGTTATGAAGTCACGTGGAGTGATGTGCGCTTTTGGTACAACCGCAAGCTTCCATTTGGCGTAGATGTTGTCTTGGACCGTGATTTGAATGTCGTTGATCATCGGTTGGGCTGGCGAAAAAAAGCGTGGGACCCGCCGTTTGTATAAAAAGACTGTAAGAAATGCCCCGTCAGTGAATCTGGCGGGGTTTACCTGTTTTCTACAAAAGTAGCTATGCAAGCTCAGGAAATAATGATACACTGAAAAAAACTAAACGTTCGATGGTGATAGAATGAATGGAATATATTCGATTAGAGTAGAATGGTCTCCTGCGTATGAATGTATCATTAGCCTTTACACTTACATTTACGAAAAGGAGCGCAAGCATTATTTGCTTGGTACAGCTTGGAAAGAGGAGACAAAACAAATGCTTCCGGCGTCTTTTGCAGATGAACTCGCAGATGAACGCTGGGAGGTACTTCACCGTTTGGTACTGCTTGTAGCGCAATCGCCCCAGACCAAATCCGTCGAAGAATTTCTTGGGTGGCTAGAAAGTATCCCTCCGGGTGAGATTTATGAGCGTCTCGCGCCATGGGTGGAGACAATCCCGCTGAACCTGGGGGAAATCCGTGATCGCAGCCTATCGTTGCTTACCCGTTGGAATGAACATTATTTTTCGAAGGTGGAACCACGCATTTTGGAGAGTCTGCAACGGAGCGCCGATGAGCTGACAGTCCGTGCCAAAGAAACGCCTTCGATCGAATTGGTCGATCATGTTACGAACGGTATCTGGATTGAGCCGATGGCAGATTTGCGAGAGGTTGTACTGATCCCGCAATATCATTGTGCCCATTCTTCTGTGCTCGACTTTTATCGGGGGCTTGCCACTTGCATGTACCCTGTCAAAGATGCCGCAATGACCAAACCACAGCCGCTCCTGGAGCTGTTACCCATCACACAGTGCCTGGCGGATGAGAAACGCCTGCAAATCTTGCGTTGTCTAGCGAAAAAGACGTGCACCCTCGGGGAATTGCAAAAGCAAGTATCACTGGCAAAAAGCACCGTCCATCATCATGTAACGGCGTTGCGCAGAGCGGGGTTGATTCGTGCTCATTACACAGGCAGTACGACGATTTCCTACTACAGTTTGCGCGAATCATTCGTCGAGCGTCTTCCCATCTTGCTTCGTTCCTTTTTCCATACACCAGAGTAATTTTGCTTCCGGAGATTGCATGATTCTGTTGAGAGGGTAGGTTGAATCAGTATGAGCAAAATGAGGCAAGTGTGGGAGGCGTATCACCCGATTGTTCATTTGTTGATGGCAGGGACGGTTTTCGTTCAGCTCACGCAATCCATGAGTATTCCGTTTTTGGCCATCTATCTCGGTGAAACGACGAAGCTCTCTCATGCCTATATTGGACTTATTATCGGTGCAGGTCCCTTGGCTGGAACAGTCGGGGGATTTGCTGGCGGGATTCTCTCGGATTTATTTGGCAGACAAAAGCTGATGTTTTTTTCCTTGCTTGCTATGGCGTGCTCGATTATTGGATTCATTACAGTAGCGCATCCGATCGGTTTGCTTCTGATCAGTATGATAATGGGATTGTCGGCCTCGATATTTGCGACGGTTTCAAAAGCATTAATGGGAGACTTGACTCCCGAGCATAAGCGTTTTCGTGTATTCTCGAACCGCTATCTTGCGAACAATCTTGGTTTTGCGATTGGTCCTATGCTCGGTGCTTTTTTGGGGATTTCCGGCAGCAATCTGGCATTTTTTTTGACGACGGTATCCTTGGTGAGCTTTGCCATCATTTTAGTAGTGGCCTGTCGGAGATGTGGCGTCACTGATGATGCCGGGGGGAACGGAGAGGGAGAGGGAGAGAGGGCCAGTTTGGCTGAGATCTGGCAAGTCCTCAGAAGGGATGTCGTCCTTCTTACCTTTGTCACGGGTGGCGTCCTGTTAGTGACGGTGTACGGTCAGATGTCTGTTACGCTCTCCCAATACTTGCGAGAAAACTTTTCAGAGGGAGTCGCCTTGTTTGGAACTTTGATGAGCGTCAACGGATTTACCGTCTTGCTTTTACAAATTCCAGTGACGAGGCTGGTTGAGCGTTATTCCTTGTTTGCGCGGATAGCAGGTGGCGCTGTGCTGATGGCCATAGGAGAAGTCGGCTTTGCTTTTTCGCCAGACTGGGCTTGGTTTATTACGGCGATGATCGTCTTTACGCTAGGGGAAATCTTGATCATACCAGCGGAGTATACGCAAATCGACGAGATCAGTCCCGCGAATATGAGAGGGACTTACTATGGGGCACAAAGCGCAACGATGCTGGGTAGCTTCCTCGGACCATGGGCAGGTGGTATGGTGCTTACCGCATATGGTGGTCCCGTGATGTTTTTGGTCATGGCAGTTTTGGCGCTGGTCAGCTTGATCTTTTATTGGCTGGGACGCAGGCTGCATGAAAAGCGGAAGCAGCCTAGAACTGCGATCGTAGAGACTGCTATGTAGCTTCTTGCCGATTGATTGCGAGTACCGTATAATGGAAAGTATCTTTTCAAAAGGGGACGTTTTGATGTCGGTGTGTGTTCTTAACTAAGCAATTGGATAGGGTACTCCCATTCTTTTTGGCAAAAACCTCATTTTATGTGAGCTTATTTGCTATGGAATAGAGGAGACCTTGATTGGTTAAGAACTTACGGTCATCCATCTACCCATTTGCTCGACTACGGGAACCGTGCTCTTACGCACGGTTTTTTTGCGTGACTATCCACGCGCACGTAGCGAACGTATGCCCTCAAGGCGGAGATGAACGAATGTTCATGCTCTGCCTTTTTGCATGCATCGATGGGTCCATCCCTTTTGAAAAGAGGTTTTCTACATGAAAAATTATATCGAAGACACCTATAAACAAGTGCGTTTACAAGAAGGTCAACGAGTGATCGAACAGTTCCTGCTTGCGTGTTATTTTCATCCGGATTTGCCTACGAAAGAGCTGGCAAGAAAGGTACTCTTGCCTGTACCTGTGGCGACAGCCATAAAAAAAGAGCTGATCAAGGCAGGTGCCATACAGCAGGGGAGCGGGGTGAGATGCACCGAAGAAGGGGAAGCGTTCATTGAGCAAAAGCTAGGGTTCGCCGGACTGGATCGAGAGCTGTACGAAAAGCTGATGAAAGACGACGAAGCTTGGAAAACCGAGCTGGTTGACTTGCAAGCGGAGATGGAGACGATTTTTGCTGGGCGTCCGCAAGTCGATGTACAGATTGATCAGTCCAAATGCACAGTCGAGACGAGCTTGCGCAGGGCAATCTTATGCTTGCGGCATCAGAGCTTGGTGGGCAAAAAAATATTATGCGTCGGGGATGATGATTTAGTCAGCATCTCGCTGGGGCTTTTGCTTAAGCGCTTGTTTCCAGGGAATCAACAACGTCTAGAGCAAATTGACGTAGTCGATATCGATGAACGCTTTCTCCAGTACATTACGGATGTGGCCAAGCGAAAAGCATTGACCGTATCCTGCCATCAGGCTGATTTTCGGCAACCGCTGCCGAAGAAGCTGCAGGGTGGGTACGATTGCTTTTTTACTGATCCACCTTACACGCTGCAAGGAATGGCTTTGTTTTTATCCCGCGGCATCAGTGGGCTGCAAAAGCAAAAGGGGCTGTCCGTCTTTCTGTCCTTTGCGCATAAATCCCCAGATTTCACGCTGAATATGCAACGGGAGTTCGTGCTGGCAGGATTGACCGTACGAGAGGTGCTCAGTCATTTCAATGAATACGAAGCGGCGCAAATGATTGGAAATAAGGGACAGATGATCGTGCTCACCACGACAGAGCTGACGGCTCCGACGATCAAGCATTCGTTTCTAGAGTCGCTATACACAGGCGAAGAGACTCCTTCCAAGCGAGAGTATCAATGCAAGCGATGCAAAAGATTGATTCAGGTAGGGGCACAGGCAAAAATAGTGACGATTGAGCAATTGAAAAAACGCGGCTGCCCTCGTTGCAAGCACCAGAGCTTTGAACTGTTGTCCCGCCGGAGAGCACAAGACTGATTGTACGCAAGTGGGCATATGGTAGTGGTGGGAGGGGAGGGAGAATAAGATAAGATGGCTTACGAAAAAGCGTTTGCTTTATTACGGATTGGGACGGGAATCTTGTTTTTCATTCATGGCATAGCCAAGCTGCAAAAAGGGATGGCTGTTGTTGTGACGATGTTTGGAGATCTCGGCTTGCCGGGGTGGCTGGCGTATCTGGTGTTGATCGTAGAACTGATCGGCGGTCTCGCTCTGATCATCGGAGTCGGGGCGAGGTATGCTGCCTGGGGATTAGCTGTGAACATGGCAGGGGCGATTGTGACGGTGAAATGGGCGAAAGGCTTTGTGGGCGGTTATGAGCTGAATTTGATCCTGTTGCTTGTCACGATTTGTGTGGGTCTAAAAAGGTGAAAAAGAGATCCGGCTGAACCAGTAAGCGGTCAGCTGGATCTCTTTTTTTAAACAAACAGCTCGTAATACTCAGGAGAAACGTTATCTAAAAATGGACTTTTTTCACCCGAATAGTAAAGGTGCAGCTCGTGCATGGCTCGTGTGCATGCCGTGTAAAAAAGCTTGCGTTCGCTTTCTTTGCCATAGCATGTGGCGGAAGCATCATAAAGGATGACCGCATCGAACTCTACCCCTTTTGCCAAGTAAGAGGGAATAATCAAGATACCTTTCTCAAAGGAAAGAGTAGCGGGCTTGATCAAGCGAAGCGACAATCTTTCTTGCAAAGCGTCATGAACGACTTGGGCTTCCTCTAGCGTTTTTGTGATAACAGCGATCGTCTGATGACCACGCTCGGCGAGCTCACGTATGCGCGTTTCGATTTGATCAGTATGAGCTTGCGGTGATGTCACTTTGGTTAGCGTTGGCAAGCGACCGTCGCGCATAAAAGGCTCAATCATATCCCCGTTTCGCAAAAGTTGTCGTGTAAACAAGACGATGGGATAGGTGGAGCGGTAGCTTTTGGTCAGGACAGAGGTCTCCGTCTCTTCAGCCTCAAACAGGGATGTGACAGACTCAAAGCTATTCTGGTGATACGCATGAGCGTAAATCGCCTGATTCCAGTCTCCCAGCACGGTCATTTTGGCACGGGGAAACAAGCTCTTGATGAGAGCGAACTGAAAGGCAGAGTAATCCTGGGCTTCATCGAGAAATACATGACGGACGAGATTGTTCGTCTGCTTGCCCTCCAATCGTTCCTGCAAATACAAATAAGGAGGGATGTCTTCACATGCCAAATACTGTTGCTCTAAACGCTCTGCCGTCTGTTCGCACACGGCAGGCCAATTGTCCGGCGCAAGCGTCCCGAGCAAGTCAGGGGACAAGAAGAGCTGGCGGTAAATAGCGCGAGTATCAATAAATTGAAGTTCCCGGATAAAATTGCGCAGAGGTTGAAACTGCTTTTTGACGATCCATGTGGTTAAGAGTTCCTGCTCGCGTTCGAAGTCATCGAAGGTATCTTCCCGAAACTGCTTTTTGCGGCGCAGCGATTGATAGGCAGCTACATAAGCGTCTCGGTCAAGCAGCTCCAGTTCATCTTCTACCCAAGGTTTTGAGCGTTCTCGTTGTTCCAGTTTTTTCAGCTCTGTCAGCAGTGATTTCGCAACGAGTACCATCCGATTGGGGATCGGCAGACTCGTATCGAGAGAATAAAACAGCTCATGAATGTGGGCAGCACTGATTAGTGTCTGGTTTCTAAATGTAACGGGGCGAAACATGATACCAGATTCCTTCAGGCTATTCGCGTATTCGTCCATAGCCTGCAAAAACAAGGCACTTGATTTGAAACGGATTCCTTCCAGCCGCGCCTCGTATCCAGACTGATCACTTGCTGTCAGTACATATTCCATCTGTTCAAGCGGGTTTTCCAGGCGGAAGTCGTCACCGAGACGATGCTCCGCGTATTCCTGAAAAGTCGTTTGCTGCATATTTTCCTCGCCGAGCTCAGGAAGTACGGTCGAGACGTAGCTATTAAACAAGGAGTTTGGCGAAAACAAGACGATTTGCTCCGCGGTCAATGTCTTGCGATAACGGTATAACAAATAAGCGATTCGTTGCAAAGCAGCAGACGTTTTTCCGCTACCGGCAGCTCCGGAGACGATGACGAGTCGGCTACGTTCGTTGCGGATAATGCGGTTTTGATCCCGTTGGATCGTGGCCACGATGCTTTTCATCTGCGAATCAGCCTGTTTGCCGAGTACCTCCTGAAGCAGCTCGTCGCCAATCGTCACGCCAGTATCGAACAGGTGCAGCAATTTGCCGTCGCGAATGATGTATTGTCTTTTGCACGTAATCTCTCCATTTATGCTTCCGCTTGGGGTATTGTACTCGGCTGGCCCGGGCGAATAGTCGTAATACAGACTGGAGATCGGTGCGCGCCAGTCGTAGACAAGAAACTCCTCGTCGTTTTTATCCAGCAAGGAAGCAATGCCGAGATAGATGGCTTCTGGCTTCGATTCCAGCTCTTCTTGAAAATCAATCCTGCCAAAATAGGGAGAGTGCAACAATCGCTGCAGTGTACGCAACTGATTTTGGGCATGGCGATGGATACGTTCACGCTCGGACAGGACTTCCGCTTGCTGCTTGATACTGGCGTAAGTCTCGACAGCTTCGATGGCATCTTCGAAGTTGACTGTCACATCGTCCCAAAAATGCTTGCGAATTCCGATGATATCCTCGCTCACGACATTCACATGCTCTTTGAGGTCATCTATTCGGTTTTTTATCTCTGAGATGACTCGTTCAACACGTTGTTGTTCGTTTTGCCGATCTTGATCAGTCACGCTCATGGTACCGCTCCTTTTTCGTTCCCCTTTTTTGATCTGATGGTTTGACAATCGAAAGTGAATGTGGTACTATTATATTGGAGATAAAATAGATGCATATTAACAATTGACCAACAGACCAATTCTCATTGTATCACGTGAAAATTGGCTTTTCAACATGGTGTAGGAAAAACACAAATTGAAATGACAGGGAACTCCTTTGGGGGTTCCCTTTTTTGATGCGACTAGACTTGTCCTTCAAGCGTTCCAGTGAGAGCTACCCATATACGGGTTGTTCCCACCAGTCTATTGAAAAGGAAAAGGATGTCTTCTCACCAGTGTTTGGAACGCGAACGATGAGCGCCATTCCTGGTCCGAGAATCCACTGTCCGCCAGGGGTCGCCTCAACCGTGGAGGATGCCGGAATGATTCGCGTGGCGGTCTGAATGTGATCAGAAAAGGTATCCGTCATACCAGCCCCATGCAAAACTTGCCCTTGGGCGGCGGGACAAGCGGGGAGTTGAATATAACCAGAAGTCACTTGGCGTGAGAGAGTTGCACCAGTGAGGGAGGAACCTTTGCCAAACAAAAAATGTGCTTCTATCGGATGCGGGGATGGATTGGTGATCATCCAGTGATGGACAAATAAATGAACACCGGAGCGCAAGGGATTCGACAAGGCAGCGATCCCGATTGCCCCATTGCTCACGATCATTTTTTCCGATTGCCCCATGAAGTATTTACATTGATCCGCCATCGACATCGCATACGGAATGTGGACACTCCGACTCAGCTGTTCCGTAGCAGAAGGAGTGGGAAACGGATAGTACCCCATCTGCATGTAGACATCTGGTATTCCGCCATAAAAGTACGAGGGGCGTGTATAGGAGGGCTTTGTCATGATTTCCTCTCCTTGTGAGTGGGGTAACTGCTAACCCTACAGCATATGGCAATCGTCCATGGAGGGTGCCAGGAGCTGGCGTTATTGGCAGGCAAAGTTCCGCTGAAGTCATGGCGGAAAGAAAAAAAGGCTGGGAGTGAAAATCCCAACCTTTTGCAAGATTTTTGTCTACGATACGGTTTTCCAAGCATGAATCGCAAGCAGCGCCCATCCTGCGAGGAACAAAACTCCGCCAATCGGCGTAATCGCACCTAGAACCTTAATTCCGGTCATCGCCAGCGTGTAGAGACTGCCGGAGAAGATCAACGTACCAGCTGCAAAGCACCAGCCCGCCCAAACGAGGCCAGAAGAATCCGGGTACCATTGAGCAACAGGGCAACCAGCACTAGAGCCAGTGCATGTGTCGTCTGATAGGTCACGCCCGTATGGAAAATGCCCAGCGAATACTCGTCCAACTTCTCCTTCAGTGCATGTGCTCCGAAAGCTCCTAACGCAACCGAAAGAAATCCACTGATACTGCCAAGCATCAAAAACAGCTTCATGAGTGCGTCACTCCTTTATTCACATAATCCGTTCTTTATTTTAACGTAAATCGGGTATGAAAGCCCAATTGTAATTTGGTGAACACGCCTTGGACTACCATACAAGCCGCTTGTCAACCTCCGACATAGAGTAAAGTATCGCAGTGGCAACGCTTACAGGCTGCTGCGACGGGAGGTGACGTAATATGAACAAATGGATTTCCAACGTTGGAGGTCTCGTCGGTGGTTACGCATTACTGAAAGCACCAGTGGCTGGTTCCTTCCTGAATGGATTGGACCCGTTGGTAGATGGAGTTGGTCTCATCGCTGTGACTGTATTCGCGGGAGCTCTTATTTATTCTGGTGTACGCGACTGGTTTAAGGGTTAAGAAGTAAGATGGTAAACAAATCAAGGGTGTCTCCAATCGGGGATGCCTTTTTTCTTCGGAAGGCTGGCGTCTTTTAGCGCGGTCCCCCATATACATAAAGTAGACCGACGGCAAAAGGGGGAGGCGAAACGATTTGACCAACGACGAGCGAAAAGAACTGGAGCGATCCATTGACGAAATTACCGAGATCGCCAAAGGGTTCAATCTTGATTTTTACCCGATGCGATACGAGATATGCCCGTCTGACATCATTTATACATTTGGTGCGTATGGAATGCCTACACGATTTAGTCATTGGAGCTTTGGAAAGTCCTTCTACAGGATGAAACTGCAATATGACCTGAATCTGAGCAAAATCTACGAGCTCGTCATCAACTCCAATCCTTGTTACGCGTTTCTTTTAGACGGCAATTCCTTGATCCAAAACAAGCTCATTGTGGCTCACGTGCTTGCTCACTGCGACTTTTTCAAAAACAATATGCGCTTCTCCAACACCAATCGGGATATGGTCGAAAGCATGGCGGCCAGCGGAGAGCGGATTCGCCAGTATGAGATTGAGTACGGCAAGGATGCTGTCGAGAATTTGCTCGATGCGAGCTTGGCGATTCAGGAGCATATCGACCCGAGCTTGCTACGTCCAAAGCTGCGTTGGAAACGAGAGCCAGAGGAGCCGAACAAAAAGACGAAGAACGGACGGCAATCCCCTTATGACGACCTCTGGGGATTGGACCGCAAAGCAAAAGAGGAAGCCGAACCAGTAAAAGCACCACGCAAATTCCCGCCAGAGCCGGAAAAAGACCTGTTGCTGTTCATTATGGAATACAGCAATATCCTCGACGATTGGCAACGGGATGTGCTGACGATCATCCGGGATGAGATGCTGTATTTCTGGCCGCAGATGGAAACGAAGATCATGAACGAAGGCTGGGCCACCTACTGGCATATGCGCATCCTGCGGGAAATGGAGCTGACAGAATCGGAGACGATCGAGTTTGCGAAGCTGCATTCCTCCGTCATTCAGCCTTCGACGACGAGTATTAACCCGTATCATTTGGGTCTGAAAATTTTGGAGGACATCGAAAAACGCTGGGATAATCCGACGAAGGAAGAGCAGGAGCGCTTCGGACGCAAGCCAGGAGAGGGACGCGCGAAAATTTTCGAGGTGCGTGAGCTGGAGTCCGATATCAGCTTCATTCGCAACTTCCTGACCAAGGACCTCGTCAGTGATCTGGATTTGTATATGTTCGGCAAGCAGGGCAACGATTGGGTGGTCGCGGAAAAGCAGTGGGAGCAGGTACGCGATGGTCTTGCGGGCACACGGGTTAACGGGGGATTCCCTTATGTACTCGTGCACGATGGGGATTACTTACGCTCTGGCGAGATGTACTTGAAGCATCATTTCGAGGGGCTGGAGCTGGATGTCAAATACGTAGAAAAAACATTGCCTTACATCTATACCATGTGGGGAAAATCCGTCCATCTGGAATCAATGGTAGAGGATCGACAAGTGTTGTTTACGTACGACGGCAAGAAAGTGCATCGCCGCTTTTTATAGGGAAAAAAGGCCGCATGCCCAGTGGAAGCTGACCGAGCATGCGGCTTTTTCTACATGTCCGAACTAGGACAACTGATCCGTAATTCCGATGTGACTACTGATCCCGCCATCCATGGTGATGCTCGCTCCGTTGATGTACCCACTATGCGGTCCGACAAGATGATAAATCATCTGGGCGATTTCCAACGGCTGAGCTACGCGTTTCACCGGACTTTTGGCAATGACCCGATTCATGTAATCCGAAATATCCTCCGGACGTACGCCCATCGCCGTATCCACATATCCTGGACAGATGGCATTGCAAGTAATCCCGTGCTCTCCCCACTCGGCAGCAATTGTTTTCGTATAGCCGAGCATGCCGTGTTTGGAAGCGACGTAGGTGGATGAGTGTGCAGAGCCTAGCAAGCCCTGAATGGAAGCGATGTTTACGATCCGACCGAAGTTCCTTTCTTTCATCTTGGGCAACAGGTTTCTGCAAAATAGGAATACACTCTTCAAGTTGGTATTCATGATCCAATCCCATTCTTCATCGGAGACTTCGTCCACGCGGTGGAATGGACCGCCCACTCCCGCATTGTTGACCAAGATGGTGATATCTCCGAAATGCGATTCCACAAGCTGGATGGCTTCTTCAACTTGCGCTCGTTGACCGACATTACAGCGAATGGGCAAGGCTTGACCGCCTGCCTGATGAATTTCTTGGGCGACTATTTGTGCCTTTTCTACTTGTACATCAAGAACAGCGACACGAACCCCATGCTGAGACAAAAGCTTAGCTGCTGCGGCCCCGATCCCATTGCCTGCTCCTGTGATTATTGCTATTTGCTGCATTTGTAAACTCTCCTTATTCATTTGTCATTTAGAGAATGCCTTTAGGAGGAAGGATTTTGACTTCATCGATTCGAACGTGTAGGGGACGGGAGGCGATATCTAACACGGTATCTGCCACATCTTTTGGTACGAGCATCGCACTCGGATCAAAAAAATGCCGGTCCTCCGTCATGTTTGTATGAACGGCGCCGGGAAAAATGGTAGAGACCCTTACGTTGTCGTTTTTCCATTCTTCATTGCAAATTTGGGAAAAGCCCTGGACGGCAAATTTCGAAGCACCATAAACACCGTTTTCCGCAATAGGAATATATCCTGAGACACTAGCGATATTGATGATTCGTCCACCGTGAGCTTTCATTACTTTGTATCCTTCACGGCTACAAAGAAAGAGTCCGGTTACATTGGTGCGGAAAACATTCTCCCATTCTTCTAAGCTTGTTTGTTCAACAGGCTTAAACACGCCGACGCCTGCATTGTTGACGAGGACATCTAGACGCCCGTATATCCTTTGTACATGCGCAAAAAGGGCAAGGACACTTTGCTCGTCTGTTACGTCTAGCTGTATATTCGTCACACTTCCGGGTTCGGCGTGTGCGATTTCGTTGGGATGAGGCGCGGATCGAGAGGTTGCCCAAACAATCGCTCCTTCTTTTGCCAGAACAGTTGCCATTTCAAGACCCAATCCTCGACTGGCTCCTGTGATGACCACGACTTTATTCAGTAATTTCATGTGTACCTCCATATACAAAACATCCATCCAATAATTGGATCCTTATATGTTTTTTAATGGTACAGAAATTTGCCATCCCCAACAAGCGCCATAGGGATGAATTTCGGTAAAAGTAGTAGGAATTTGCTAGGAGGAACTAGGTATTTGATCGTGGAAAGCTTTGTTAGTAAACCTATTTCACCCCTGGGAGGCTCTTTCTATGGAAAAGCATGCGGCTGTTATCGGATCAGGTGTTATGGGACATGGAATCGCGCAGCTATACGCATTGGCTGGATTTCGTGTTTCTCTTTACGATTTGCAGGAAGCGTTTTTGATGAAAGCGAGGGCGAGCATCGAGCACAGCCTTTCCCTTCTGGTTGCAGAGGGAGTGATTGCAGACCAGTCTAGAGCAGCAGCGCTCGAGCATATTGTCCTGACCACGGATTTGCGAGCGGCAGTATCTGATGCAGAAATCATCACAGAAGCGGTACCAGAAGTCATCGAGCTAAAGTGGGAGCTGTTTGAAAAGCTGGAGCAATACGCGAGGCCAGATGCCATTATTGCTTCCAATACATCTACGTTTTCGATTGCGCGACTGATCGAAAAAGCAACTACGCCACAACGCTTTATCATTACACATTTTTTCAATCCAGCCCAATTGGTTCCGTTGGTCGAGGTAGTCAGGCACGAGAGCACGGCGCAGGAAGTTGTTCACAAGACGATGCAGTTGATGGAAGAGATCGGGAAGTCCCCGGTTTTGCTGAAAAAGGATGTACCGGGCTTTATCGCCAATCGGCTGCAAACAGCCTTGATGAGAGAAGCTTTTCATTTGCTTGCAGAGGGTGTGGCAGATGCAGCCCAGATCGATACGGTGATGAAGGATGGCATTGGCTATCGCTGGGCTTTTGTCGGGCCTATTGAGACGGCGGATTTTGGCGGACTCGATACGTGGAAGCGTGTGATGGATAACCTGGCGCCAGAACTGGATGCTTCGACAAAAGCACCCGCCATCATTGAAGACAGAGTAGCAGAAGGCAATCTCGGAACCAAGACAGGAGCAGGTATTTACTCGTATAAGGATACGGCTGTCTCAGAAAAGCTGCGTGTACGTGACGAACAGTTTATCCGCTTGGGGAAAATGAAGCGCGGTTGAAGTGACTTACAGATAAATACTTGATTCGTAAAACTTTCACTACATAATCATCCATTCCTAGCCGATATTAGTTTGGGGTTATGCCAAGATGAAAATTTCCCCAATACATCCTAGAAAGTAGTTGAAAATAGTGAGAGTTCGCTTAATAAATTGGAGTAGAAACTTTAAAACGAGGCTAATTGCATCCTTCCTGTTGATTCTGCTCGTTCCTACTATTGTTGTTGGAATGCTGGCTTCCAATCAGGCGAAGCAGGAGATGGAAAAGGAGATCTTGAACAGCGCCAAAGAAAATGTCGGGCTGGTCAATTCGATAGTGACGAATACGTTTAAACCTAAGCTGGATGCCATTGATTTTTTTGCCAAAACGGTCAACAGAACCATGTATCCAACCCAAAACAGTGCAGCGCTCGTCATGCCCCATCTGGACATCTTTAAAGGCATGCTTCCGGACGTGATTGGTGTTGGTTTGGGGACTGTGGACGGACAGTATTATGAATCCCCGATGGTAGGCGCAAAGGCAGGTTATGATCCGCGGACGAGAGAATGGTACAAAAAAGCGATGGAAAACAAGGGCAAGGCAGTCATTTCGGAGCCGTATGTATCTGCGGCAACAGGCAAAGTCCTCGTCTCCATTTCCAAAGCAACGGATGACGGCTCGGCTGTCGTTGGCATGATAATGGGCGTCGAGCAGATCAAAAGTCTGGCGGACATGGTCAGTATCGGAAGCGACGGGTACGTCATGATTTTGGATAGCAACAAAAAGTTCGTTGTTCATCCTGAAAAAGAGTCTGGCACTGTGGCTGAAGAGAGCCATTTTGAAAAATTGTATGAGGGTGCTTCAGGTGACTTCCGTTACGACGAGCAAGGCCACGAACAAGAAGTGCACTACACGACGAATGAGTTGACTGGCTGGAAAATCGCTGGCAAGCTGGATCGTTCGGAGATACAAAATTCTGTACAGCCTATCTTCACCTTTACATACGTGACAATCGCCATTTGCTTGCTTGTAGGAGGATTGATCGTAACGGTTGTACTGCGCTCGATTATCCGCTCGATTCAAGCAGTCAAGGTACATGCAGTCAAAGTGAGTGAGGGCATACTGACAGAGCCTATCCAGGTTCGATCCAATGATGAGATTGGTGAGCTGAGCCGCGCGTTCAATACGATGCAGGACAACCTACGCACGCTCATTTCAAATGTAGAGACAAGAGCAGAACAAGTGGCCGCTTCGTCTGAGCAATTGACCGCGAGCGCGCAGCAGACGAGCATCGCCACTGAGCATGTTGCCACAGCCGTGCAAGAAGTTGCTGGCAGCGTAGAAAAGCAAACCAATGGAATTGATCAAAACGTCCACTCTCTCCAAAATATATCAGACGGCGTAGCGCAAATTGTGGAGAGTGTGCATGGATTGACGGATATCGCTGAGCAAACAACGATTCACGCTGGTGAAGGCGGAGAATCGGTTCAGAAGGTGATGGGCCAGATGAACTCGATTCACGCATCTGTGGAACAGCTCAATCACATGGTCCAATCCCTTTCTGAACGCTCCAGAGACATTGTTGCCTTCTCCGAAGTGATCAGTGGGATTTCGCAGCAAACAAACCTGCTTGCACTGAATGCAGCGATCGAAGCGGCACGAGCAGGCGAGCATGGCAAGGGGTTTGCGGTTGTAGCAACAGAGGTAAGGCTGTTGGCAGAGCAATCACAAGAATCGGCCAAGCAAATTTCCGACCTTATCATAGAAATTCAACGCGATACGCAAGAATCCGTTGAGACCATGGAGAAAGTCAGACGCGATGTTTCGGAAGGCTTGCGAATTTCCAAAGGTACCATTGATAAATTCGAGGAAATTTTGACAAGCACGAAACAAACAAATCCTCGTATCGAGGAGGTCTCGTCGATCGCTCAACAAATCGTGGCAACTGTTGCGGAAGTGAAGGTAACAGCGAACGAGCTGGCGTTGATTGCAAAAGGCAATGCTGAGACCGCAGAGGAAGTAGCTGCTTCTACAGAAGAGCAGCTCGCATCAATGCAAGAGGTCTCAGCCTCTGCTCAATCTCTGTCATCGTTGGCAGAAGAGCTGAATGCGATGATCAATAAATTTCGCTACTAAATAGTCAACCAATATCGACCGTCCTGTCTTTCATTCATAAGCAGGGCGGTTTTTCTATGGCCTCGGGGGCCGCTTTTTTATATCTATTACAGTTCTATATATTTTTTACTTAATTAAGTTTCCTTCGTTACCGATATAAAAAATTAGAACTTCACCAACATGAAACGTTTATCCAAATACAACTTAGAAAGAAGATGAAATGAAGTGAAAGATAACCTTAGAAATTGGTTCAGTAGCTATCGAACCAAACTTATCATCACATTTCTCTTGATTCTGTTAGTCCCTTCCTTTGTCGTTGGAAGCCTGGCTTACCATCAAGCGAAACAAGAAATTGACAGACAGATCATGGACAGCGCCAACGAAAACGTTGATTTGGTCAACTCCATCGTCAGCAGTACGTTTGAGGGAAAAAAGAAGGATGCTGACTATTTGGCAAAAGATATCACACCTAGCGTGAAATCAGCTGAGGTTCAAGAAGAAATCATGCATCATTTGGATATGTATATGGGTATGCATTCGGAAGCGGCCAGTATCAGTCTGGGAACGGTTGACGGACAGTACTTCCGTGCTCCTAAGCAAGAAGTACAGGCTGGGTTTGATCCGCGGACGAGAGACTGGTACAAAAGAGCGATGGAGAAAAAGGGGACTGTCGTCGTGACAGAGCCCTATATTTCGGCGGTATCAGGTGAGGTTTTAGTAGCGGTAGCGAGAACAACGGAGGATGGTGCAGGGGTTATCTGCATTACAGTTGGGATTGAACAGATCAAACAACTGGCAAACTCAGTCAGCATTGGTTCCGATGGAGATGTCATCGTAGTGGACAGCAATAAGAAATATGTTGTCCACCCTGAAAATCAGGCAGGAACACTGGCACAAGAAAGTTATTACGATAACTTGTATCAAGGAGAAACAGGTCAATTCAATTACGAGGAGCAAAGCATCCCGAAACAGATTTACTATGTGACGAATCCGGCTACTGGCTGGAAAATTGCCGGGTCGATGTACCTGTCAGAGGTTGAGGATGCTGCACAGCCGATTTTCGCGCAAACGTTTTGGACGATTACGATTTGCTTGGTGCTGGGAGGACTCCTTGTAGCAGCTGTACTGCGTTCCCTTCTCCAGTCCATCCGGGAAGTGAAGGTACATGCGGTCAGAGTGAGCCAAGGTATTTTGACTGATCCGATTAAAGTGCGGTCAACGGATGAAATTGGTGAGCTCGGCCATGCGTTTAACTCGATGCAGGATAACCTGCGCGCGCTCATTTCCGATGTCGAGGCCAGAGCGGAGCAAGTAGCAGCGTCTTCGGAGCAATTGACTGCGAGTGCGCAGCAGACGAGCATTGCAACTGAGCTTGTAACGACTGCTGTTCAGGAGGTAGCTGGCAGCGCGGAACAACAAACGAGCGGAATCGACCAAAATGTTCGTTCATTGCAGGAAATTTCGGAAGGGGTCACACGGATTGTAGAGAGTGTCAATATGTTGTCGGACACTGCTCAGCAAACAACGGTTCAAGCAGAAGAAGGTGGCAACTTTGTCGCTCAGGTCATGAGTCAAATGAAGTCGATTCATGAATCGGTAGAACAGTCGGATCGCATGACCAAATCGCTCTATGATCGTTCGAAGGAAATCGGCACGATCTCGGATGTCATCAGCGGAATTGCCCAGCAGACGAATTTGCTGGCATTGAATGCAGCGATTGAAGCGGCACGGGCTGGTGAGCATGGTAAAGGCTTTGCAGTTGTTGCTACAGAGGTGCGCCTGTTGGCTGAGCAATCACAATTGTCAGCCAAGCAGATTTCTGAATTGATCACAGAGATTCAGCGGGAGACCAAGCAATCCGTCGACAACATGGAAAAAGTCAGACTGGATGTTGCAGAAGGCTTGAACGTTTCGGAGGAGACGATTCACAAGTTTGAAGGCATCATGGAGAGCACCAGACTGACCAATCCGCATATCGCAGAGGTTTCCTTGATCGCACAGCAAATCTTGGCTGCTGTTCAGGAAGTAACTGCGACAGCCAATGTGCTCGTCACCATTGCGCAAAGTAATGCCGAAACAGCTGAGGAAGTAGCAGCCTCTACTGAGGAGCAGCTCGCCTCCATGCAAGAGATCTCATCCTCCGCTCAATCCTTGTCGTCATTGGCGGAAGAGCTGAAAGTATTGATCAATAAGTTTACCTATTAACCTGTGTCCGTAAACAAACGAAGCGCCCTGTCTCTAGGCATACGAGCAGGGCGCTTTGCCGTATAGATGTGATAACATATGGGCAACACAAACGATATGGAAGTAGGAGATGAGAACGATGAATATGAGGATCAGAATAGAACAGGTAGATGATTATTCCGTTACGGAACTAGTCGTAAAAAGTGCATTCGCGAATTCGGAGTTCAGCGATCACAAAGAACATGAATTGGTGTCTCGCATCAGAAAATCTGATGCATTCATCCCAGCGTTATCTCTAGTTGCGATTGATGAAGAAAATCAAGAAATCGTGGGACATATTCTTTTGTCGAAAATACATATTTGCAATGACAATCAGAGAATAGAGTCACTTGCACTTGCCCCAGTGTCAGTATTGCCTGATTACCAAAGCAAAGGAATCGGAAAGAAATTAATTCTCGAAGCCCTCCAAAAAGCAAAAGAACTGGGATACCAATCTGTTGTTGTTCTCGGCCATCCCGAATATTACCCAAAGTTTGGCTTCCAAAAAGCTTCACACTGGGGAATAACAGCACCTTTCGAAGTACCGGATGAGGTATATATGGCTCTGGAGCTGCAAGAAAATGCGCTGGCTCAAGTCTCGGGCGTTGTTGAATACTCAAGTGCTTTTGTTGAATAAGGAAGTGAGCGGTGGATAAAGCAGTAGCAAAAAAGGCCGAGATTTGTACATGTGAATGCCTAATTATGGTAATATGAAGTTCCTACCAATTCGAGAAAAAACGGAATCGTATGTCGGAGGGGAAAAGGAAGAAATGGAACTCAGGCGAAACGAATCGATCGTGCAAGAGAATATAGCGGCAAACCTATTCAGAGGAATGGAAGGTGTAGGTGGGAAGTTAACGATTACAAGTGAAAGACTCTATTTCCAACCACACAGTCTCAATATTCAAACACAACCTCTCGAATTAAACTTGAAAGATATTGCGGCAGTTGAAAATCGGAATACGCTGTTCGTGATCCCAAACGGAATGAAAATCAAGATGCATAACGGGCAAGAGCATAAATTTGTGGTATGGAAACGAGCGGAGATCATCGGAATGATTGAGGATACAAAAATGAAGCAAAAAATGACGGTGATCATTAAGACGAGGTAAGCTTTCCGTTCAATAAAAGTCGCCCTGTCACAAGCAATACTGAGCAGGGCGATTATACTATTTTTGTTGCAACAACACAGGAAGCGTTCTATGATAAAACCAAGGACGGTATTCATTGTAAAAAAGGAGTGAAAGACAATGGCAAAAACCGCAGCACGCAAGCAACGGGAAAAGCTGGCCCGTGAAGGCAAAAGAAACCCAGAGCTCAACAGAAGCATTTTCACTTTTGCTGACATGAGACAGCGGACGACGAAGACCAGAGCAGAAAAACTGAATCAACAGAAGCACAAAAGGTCGTTATCCTACCAAAGTGATGATGGCCTTTTTTATTTGCGTGCGAAGCTTGCTGCAATCGTTTAACATAAAGTCATCCCGTACCAAAGTGAGGCATGACATCATGAATAATAGCATTCATCCCGAATGCGCGAGAGCCATTCAACATCTTCTCCAGCTGAAGGACCCAAAACGCGAAGACTTTTTGGCGCTGAAAACGTACGGAAATGACCGCTATTCCGCAATGGACTGGGAGGAACTTCAGACGTACATCAATGAAAAGACCATCATCATTGTCGAGCAGTTTGAAAATGAACAAAATATTATGTCTGCCCTACGTTGGGTAGCGAGAGGATTGCCGGTTTGGCTAGCGATTCGAAAAGTGCGGGCCGATTATTCTGTGTATGGATATAAGAAGTAGCCTGTCTTCCAAAAAAAATATATGCAAATAATAGAAATAATACTGCACTAACGAAAAGATAGGTCTATTATTGTCAATATCAGCAATTTTGGAGGGAGACATCATGACAGAATCCTTACTTAGCTTACTACAAATCATTATGATTAACCTGGTTCTGAGCGGAGACAATGCAGTCGTTATTGCCCTTGCCTGTCGCAACCTGAGTCCAGAGCTGCAGAAGAAAGCCACTTTTTGGGGGAGCTTCGGTGCAATCGGACTGCGGATCATCCTTACCTTCATTGCCATCTGGCTGTTGAATATCCCGTTTGTCCAAGTCGTCGGAGGACTTTTGCTCATCTGGATTGCGGTCAAGCTGTTAAAAGGTGAAGATGAGGACAGTCACATTGGTGGTGGAGCGAGTTTTGTTGAGGCACTTAAAACCATCATTTTTGCCGATCTGATTATGAGTCTGGACAATGTCATTGCCGTAGCGGGAGCAGCAAATGGGAACCTGGTGTTGGTCATCATCGGTCTTGCCATCAGTATTCCGCTCATCATTTGGGGAAGCCAGTTGCTGATGAAGCTGATGAACCGTTTTCCTATTATCGTATTATTGGGGGCGGCTTTGCTCGGATATACAGCAGGAGAAATGATTGTAGGAGACAAAGCAGTTGGCAGCTTCCTGGAGGGGGTAATGCCTTCACTGCATATGATTTTGCCGGTAGCATTGGCACTTCTGGTGATCGTGATTGGAAACTATTTGAAACGGAAGGAGAAAAATGTGTTAAATAAAGAAGTGACAAATAATCATGCGGAGACACTATAGCCATGGAATATCGCGATTGGTACATTCTCCAAACCTTGTATCAGGAACAAAACATCACAAAAACAGCAGAAAGCTTGTATTTGTCCCAGCCTGCGCTTACCAAACGACTGCGGCAAATTGAAAAAGAATTTGGCGTACAGATCGTGCAACGGGGGAGTAGAGGTGTTCAATTCACTCCTCAAGGCGAATACTTGGCCAAATGCGCGGATGAAATGCTCCTCAGACTGCGTAATATTAAGGAGCATGTCTTGAACATGGGAGACGAGGTCAATGGTACGCTTCGGCTGGGGGTTTCCAACTATTTTGCACGGTACAAGCTCCCGATGATCTTGAAAAAGTTCAAGGAGATCTATCCAAACGTCGAGTACAAGGTGATGACCGGATGGAGCAAAGATGTCTACAAGTCCGTGTATAATCAGGACGTGCACGTAGGCTTCGTCCGGGGAAGCTACAACTGGTCCGACCAAAAGCACTTGCTGTTCGAGGAATCGGTCTATGTCGTATCCACAGAACTGATTCAGATTGACGACCTGCCCACCCTGCCACGAATCGACTATGAGACGGACCCCATGCTGCTAGCGTTGGTGGACAGCTGGTGGACGGAAAGATTTTCCCAACCGCCGTTGATTGGCATGGAGGTCGACAAGGCGGATACATGCAGTGAAATGGTAGCAAGCGGTTTGGGATACGCCATCCTTCCGCGAGGCGTGCTGAATGGCAAAGATGATCTGCACATGATTGAGCTGACCACCGCAGAGGGGGAGCCGATCAAACGAAGTACCTGGATGTTTTATCATGCCGACTCGATGGAATTGCAAATGGTCAAGGCATTTGTGCGTTTCATAGAGCAGGGTGAGATATCATTCATCGATTAAGCCGGGAAAAAGGAACTGCTGGGAACTCTCGACTCGGGAGCCAGCAGTTTTTTTATTATTCATACAAGGAATCGCCAACGATAACCATTTTGTATTTTTGCTGCGAGAACAATTGTTTTACACTAGGTGTACCCCCACCCTAGAAGCTTCATACAACGTCGGAGAGTAGGAGAGGGAACGCTTATGCTGCTACGTATTCTGTTTACATTGCTGCTCGGATCACTGGGAGGCTGGCTGTTTGCTACCATCCACAGCCCACTTCCTTGGCTGCTCGGAGCACTAGTCACCACCGTTATTTGTAATATGCTTGGGGTCAAAAATCTTTGGATTCCCCGTTGGTTTCGTCAAGCAGGATTGACAGTGATCGGGATTACTCTTGGTCTGCGAATGACACCTGAAATCGTCGATGCGATGACAGGGCACATTGGTTTGATGCTCATCACCACGATTTTGACCATCTTGATCAGTTTGGTGAACGCTTGGATATTTTATAAGGTCTGCCGAGTAGACGGAATAACGGCGATCTTCAGCAATATTCCCGGCGGATTATCGGAAATGGTGTCGGTGGGGCAAACGGCGGGAGGAAATCAACAAGTCATCACGATTTTCCACTCGATCCGTGCGATCAGCGTCGTGCTTTGTACCCCTTATCTTGTGACTTTTCTACCTAGCGATGCTGCCATACAGACGGCTACTCCAGAACACATGCTGGGGATTGGGCAGACAGTCATGATTCTTGTGGCTGGTGTCGTTGGAGCGTTGATTGCATCGCGCTGTTATATCCCTGCTCCGTTCTTGCTAGGTGCCTTGCTCGTGACCGCTTTGATTTCGATGAATACATCGCTTGTAGGAGAGAGTCCTGCGTTGCCAAGCATCTTGGTCCAAGGGGCGCAAATATTCATCGGGGTCAGCATCGGTCTTGGCTTCAAACGAGAGGACATCGCCAAAAACCGCCGATTCTTTCTGTTCGGTCTCATGCATTCCCTGTTCTTGTTCGTCATGGTGATTGTGCTTGCCATCGGCATTTTTTACGTGACGGCTACCGATATCGTGACGGCGATTTTGGCTACGGTGCCAGGTGGACTCGCCGAAATGAGCTTGACTGCCTTGGCGACAGGAGCCGATCCGCTCTTAGTGACGGCGTTTCATCTGTTCCGTTTGGTCCTTGTCCTTACGCTGTTTTCCTTCGGCGCTCGTGCATGGACGAACCGTCACAGAAGAATAAAACAGCCAAAGGAGACCAGTGCCTGACGCAGTTTTATAGTCGAATCAATAGCGAGGCCTGTACGTTCCCTAATCGGAAAACTGCAGGTCTTTTTGGCGTGAAAAAAATGAAAATAATCATAAATATGGTGTTTATCCAAATTATCTGAACAAACTAGGAAGCGTTTTCATCGGATGCTATGATCTCCTTAACTTATTTGAAAACGCTATCAATCGAGGGGGTCATAAAGATGAAAAAATCAAACAAATGGACAAAATGGACCGGAGTACTCCTCACTACGGCAATGGCACTTAGCCTCGCAGCCTGTGGAGGCGGTGGTGGGCAGACGGCATCCTCTGGAGGAGCTTCTACCTACCCGGAAAAACCAATCTCGGTTATCGCTCCGTCGGGTGCAGGCGGCGGCTTGGATAAAACAGCGCGTTCCCTCGCAAAGGTGATGTCAGCAACGAAGCTGGTAGACAAGACGATCTCCGTCGAAAACAAACCAGGTGGCGGACAGGCAGTTGGCTTGGCTGATTTCGTGACGCAGGACAAGAAAAACAACTATAAGCTCCTACTTCCCTCTACACCAATCGTCATCAACAATGTGAAAAAAGAAGGAAACAGCCCGCATTCCTACAATGATATGACTCCGTTGGCACAATTGACGAAAGATTACGGCGCGATCGTAGTAGCAGCCGATTCTCCATACAAGGATCTGAAATCGTTAATGGATGCAATCAAAGCTGATCCAACCAAAGTAACGGTTGCAGGCGGTTCTGCTCCTGGCTCGCTTGATCACTTGACCTTTTTGATGCCAGCTGTAAAAGCCGGAATTGATCCGAAATCAGTGAAATACATTTCTTACGATGGCGGCGGAGAAGCGATCGCATCTCTCTTGGGTGGCAATGCTGACGTACTGGCTACAGATGTATCCGGTTCAGGTGAATACTTGAAATCCGGCAAAGTAAGAATCTTGGGTGTTTCATCCCCAGAGCGTTTGAAAGGTATGTTCAAGGACATCCCGACGTACAAAGAATCCGGTTATGACACGGAGCTGATCAACTGGCGCGGTGTATTTGGACCAAAAGACATGACGCCAGATGCTGTTGCTTACTGGGAGCAAAAATTGAAAGCGATGACAGAGACTCCTGAGTGGAAAGCAGAGCTGGAAGCAAACGGCTGGGACGATGGCTACAAAAACGGTGCAGACTTCAAGAGCTACCTGGGGGAGCAAGAAAAAATGTTCAAGGAAATCCTGGGCTTGCTCGGAATGGCGAAATAAAAAGGTTTGATGGGGGATGGAGAAGGAGCGATTCTTCTCCTCCTTCATTCTGGATTCTTGTACGAACAGGAGGGAACATACGTGAGCAAAACATTTGACCGCTTCGCCAGTCTGATTTTTCTCGTGTTGGGCGTAGCATTTGTGGTCGGCAGCCAAAACATCTCGGCGAGCGCTTACGGTAGCAATGTCGGACCAAACATTTTTCCGATGGGACTCGGAAGTCTGCTGATCCTGCTCAGCCTGCGATTATTTTATGAGACGTTCAAATACAAGCAAGAGGGCGAGAAAGAGAAGCAAAAGCTCGATTACAAACGGTTCCTCATCATTCTTGTCTCGGCATTATTCTACGTATTGCTTTTAGAGGAAATCGGCTACGTGATCAGTACCTTCCTTTTCCTTTTGGTTGGATTCCAGACGATGCAAAAAGGAAAATGGCTCAACAGCTTGCTCATTTCTGGTGCGTTTTCGTTCGGTGTCTACTTGTTGTACGTGGAAGTTCTCGATGGCACATTGCCCGGTTTACCAACATGGTTAGGCTTGTAGGAGGTGGATGAAATGGGTGCGATTGACTATTTGCTGAACGGATTTGCCACTGCCCTGCAATGGCAAAATATCATCTTTGCGTTTGTCGGCGTCTTGATCGGGACAGTAGTCGGGGTATTGCCAGGGATTGGGCCAATCAGTGGCGTGGCCTTGTTGATTCCAGTGACAGCTTCGTTGACGAGTGGACTGCCGCCAGAAGCAGCGGCGACCAGCGCCATTATTTTGCTGGCAGGGGTCTACTACGGAGCGATGTACGGCGGCTCTACCACTTCGATTTTGTTGAATACACCTGGTGAGTCATCTTCTGTCGTAACCGTACTGGACGGATACCCGATGGCCAAGCAGGGAAGAGCGGGAGTTGCTCTCTCCATCGCTGCGATTGGTTCGTTTTTTGCAGGGCTTGTCTCGCTTGTCGGTCTGGTATTTTTGGCAGAGCCACTCTCTGAAGTAGCGCTCAAGCTCAGTCCAGCAGATGAGTTTTCGCTGATGATCTTGGGGTTGTGTGCACTGAGCGGGTTGGCAGGCAAGTCCGTCACTAAAGCATTGATGATGACGGTTTTCGGCTTATTGATCGCGACGATCGGGCTGGACAACGTCTCCGGCGTGGCGCGTTTTACCTTTGATATGCCCGAGCTTTATTCCGGTTTGGAATTCTTGACGATTGCCGTTGGGGTATTTGCCCTCGGGGAAGTGTTCAAGACGATCCTAGAACGTGATATCAACGAGGGGGAGATCGCCAAAATCTCCCGAATTTTACCGACCAAGCAAGACCTGAAGGAAAGTGCCGGACCGATTCTCCGCGGATCGCTGGTTGGATTCTTTAAAGGAATTGTTCCTGGTTCTGGTGCAACACTGGCATCCTTCCTCGCTTATTTGCTGGAAAAGAAAATCAGCAAAACGCCTGAAAAATTCGGCAAAGGGGCAATCGCTGGGGTAGCGGCTCCAGAGTCGGCAAACAACGCAGCATCTGGTGGGGCGATGATCCCACTTCTGACCTTGGGTATTCCAGGTACAGGGACGACAGCGGTATTGATGGGCGCACTGATTATGTACAACGTGCAGCCAGGTCCACTCTTGTTTGAAGATCATCCGACCATCGCTTGGGGATTGATCGCCAGTATGTTCATCGGAAACGTGATGCTCTTGATCCTCAATATGCCGCTCGTAAAGGTGTTTGCGAAGCTGATTGAGACACCGCCAAAATATTTGATCCCGATGATCGTTGCCATTTCCGTGTTTGGTGTATACGCAGTCCGTGTCTCCGTATTTGATCTAGTCTTGTTGCTCCTCTGTGGGCTCGTGGGTTACTTTTTGGCGAAAAACGATTTCCCAATGGCTCCACTCGTTCTTGGCTTGGTCTTGGGTCCGATGATTGAAAACAATTTGCGACGCGCGCTGACGACGTCCAATGGTGATTTTTCTATCTTTATTGAAAAGCCAGTATCGCTGGTGTTTCTGATCATTGCGGTTCTCTGGATCACCGTTCCCTTAATCATGAAAATGAGAGGGAAGAAAGTAATCGTGAACGAAGAATAGAAGCATAGTGGAGGGCGGTTCTCATGCGCGATGACAAAAAGATCAAAGAGGAAGTCAGACAGCAGTTCGGTGCGAATGCCGAAAAATATGTGAATAGCCAGACGCATGCTACGGGAGAGGATCTCGGACTCCTGAAGCCTTGGCTGAATCCTTCGCCTGATTGGGTGTTTCTCGATGTGGCAACGGGTGGCGGTCATCTTACCAAGGCAATCGCTCCACATGTCGGTCAAGTATTTGCGACTGATTTGACGCAGCCGATGCTTACAGCGGCACGAAACCATCTGAAATCTCACGCAAGCAATGTCTTTTATGTAGTTGCAGATGCGGAAGCACTTCCATTTTTGAGTGAATCCTTTGATGCAGTCGGGTGCAGAATCGCGGCTCATCACTTCCCGAACCCAGAGGCGTTTGTAAAAGAAGTGGCCCGTGTCCTAAAACCGGGTGGAAAATTTGTGCTGATCGACAATATCGCAGTAGAGGATGAAAAGCTCGATCAATTTGTGAATACGCTGGAGAAACTTCGGGATCACAGTCATGTACGAAGCTACTCACGGTCCGAATGGTTAACGTGGATAGAGCAAGAGGGACTGGTGGAGAGTCATTCTCGCATCCGTAAAAAGACGTTCCCGTATGCGACTTGGGTCAGACGTACGACTGAGACTGAGGAGCAGGTTGAGCAAGTAACTGCGCATATTACAAGTGCTGATGAAGAAATCCAAGCCTACTTCGCAGTTGAAAAAGAAGGAGAGCAAGTCGTTTCCATCCAAGTCGATGAGTGGATGGCGTTGTTTGAGAAACGAGAATGATCAGGATGATGCTTCTAAGCTGGTCCCCGCTTACAATCAAGCGGGGGCTTGTTCTTTTTTGTATGGGTACCTAAGTAACGAATCGTAATGATAAGGGGGCTTTCAATACGGTTTTTTGGCATTATATTTTTGATATCTTGGTTCTGTATTTACTATTCGTTTGAATTCGGTCAATATAGAGTACGAATGGTCTATATGAAGGAAAATATGCTACTATAACCACAGGAGGTATGTGATGGATGAGGTTGACCTGAGAATTGTTCAATTGCTCGAGGAAAACGGAAGGATATCTCATGAGGAAATCAGCAAGCTGCTGCACATCTCGCGACCGGCTGTCCACCAACGGGTTGCCAAGCTCGAAAAGAATGGCGTTATCAAGGGATACCGTGGCATCATTGACTGGAGAAAACTAGAGCAAAGGCTGAAGGTATTGATCTTCGTCAAAGCAAGATGTCAGGATTTCAAAGAAATGACAGCAAAGATTGTGAACGTTCAGGTACCGAACGTGACCATCATCGAATGCCAGCGGCTCGCGGGAGAGTGGTGTATGATGCTAAAAGTACGTGCGACGGCACCGGAAGATATCACCAATCTGATCGATGAAATGGTCCAGTTTGACGAAATACTAGAAACCTCTACGACCTTCATTTTATCGACGATCTACGAGGATGGCAGGAAAGAAATTTGAAAGCCAGGGTGGAAACACAATGACAGGAAAAAAAGATTCGAAATTATTTGTCGTTACGATTGCGTTGCTAGCGGTCTACCTGTTTTGGGGAGGCACTTATCTCGGAATGAAGATCGCCATTGAATCGATGCCACCCTTTATTATGGCGGGAGCGCGATTTTTTCTGGCGGGATTGGTCCTGTTCCTGATTGGGCGTTGGAAAGGAGCAGAGCTGCCCAGTGCAGCAGAATGGAGAGGGGCCGGAATTGTTGGGGCGTTGCTGCTTCTCGGAGGTAACGGTGTAGTCGCATGGGCACAACTCAAGGTACCGTCAGCAATCGCGTCCTTGCTAATCGCTACGGTTCCATTATGGATTCTCGTTTTCAACTGGATCGGTGGCAGCAAGCAAAAGCCAACAGTTGGAGTCATGGGAGGAATCCTGTTTGGATTAGCGGGGATCGCTGTGTTGGTTGTCAATCCCGAGGGCACAGGCAATCAAGGGATCGATACCATCGGAATTTTGGCGCTTCTGTTTGCCTCGATCTGCTGGTCAGTGGGATCGCTGTATTCTCGCAAGGCAAAGCTCCCAGCCTCACCTGTGATGGCGACGGCCTTGCAATGATCATCGGAGGAAGCTTGCTGGGGATCGCGTCGCTGTTTCTCGACGATTGGACGAAGCTGCATATAACGGAGATTTCCCTGCGTTCCTGGATTGCCTTTGGCTATTTAGTTGGATTTGGTTCCATTGTTGCCTACACGGCGTACATTTGGCTTTTGAAAAATGCAGAGCCTTCTCTGGTCTCCACGTACGCCTATGTGAACCCGATTGTTGCAGTATTTCTAGGCTGGCTGCTCGCTGATGAACAATTGACAAGCCAAACCTTGATTGCTGCTGTCATGATCATCGCATCCGTTGCCATCATCACGATGTTTCGGGAAAAGAGTCCAGGTGCGACACAACCGGTAGTAAAGAAAGAAAAAGGGAAGCTTCAGGTTCATAAATGAAGCTTCCCCTTCTTTTTGCCATCAGGCATTATTTGGCCGTTTTTTGCGGCACCCAGCGGTATTTTCGTTCCGGACGCCCGACGGTTCCATAGAACGTCTCGACAGTCACTTCATTAATAGAGACGAGAAATTCGAGGTATCTGCGCACCGTCGAATGGCTCATGCCAGCCAGTGCAGCCAAATCATCGGCATTCATGCTTTGAGTGGTCTCCTGCATCTTGTCCCGGATCAGCTTTAACGTCAGCTTGTCGATGCCTTTCGGGAGTGTGGTGACAGTCTCAATGGTTTTGGTAGCGGGAGTGTGTGCGGCTTTTGTAAACAGCTTATCGATTGCTGTTTGATCAATGGTTGTATGCTGCTGGAGCTGACGTCTCGTATTTGCATATTGCTCCAAGGTAGACATGAATTTATCGATCATAATCGGCTTGATGATGTAGCTGTATGCCCCGCCACGTATCGCTTCTCTCACGGTTTCCACATCGTTTGCGGCTGTGATCATGACGACATCGATCCCGCGAAAATGATTCCGTACTTCACGCAACAGGTCAATCCCGTTCATATCTGGCAAATAAATGTCCAAGAGCAGAACGTCAGGTGTAACGACGTGAAGCATCTCCAATGCCTGTTTTCCAGTCGTGGCCGTGGCAATAATCTGGAATCCTTCCAGTTTACTTGTGAATTGTTCATAGATTCTAGCTGCAATTTCGTCATCTTCCACGATCATGACGGTAATGGGTTTCTCAGACATCGTGGATTGCCTCCTCTCTACTTGCTTTGTCCCATTTCTTGGGGACGACGACGGTGAAACGCGCTCCGCCACGATCACTTTTTCCGAGTGAGATTTGCCCCTCTAACAGCTCGATGGCGTTTTTCACAATAGCCAAACCGAGTCCTCGATTTTCACCTGATTTCGTAGTGACACCGCTTTCAAAGATGCGGGGCTCCAATTCTTTTGATACCCCATGTCCATTGTCTTCGATGTCAAAAATGATATCGCCACCTAAATCAGTAAAGGATACGTGAACCATTGCGTCTGAGCCTTTATATTCGAGGGCAGCTTCCATCGCGTTATCGATCAAATTGCCGAGAATAGTGACCAATACCTTTGTATCCAGGCTGTCAGGTACATTTCCCAAATAGCTGTCCTGATCAATTTCGAGTAATACCTTCAGCTCTTTGGAGCGATTGATTTTCCCTAGCAGACAAGCTGCGATGAAGGGCTCTTTGACTGAACTCATAATGAAGGCGAGAATATCCTGCCGTTCCTTTACTTCATCGGTGATGAGTTCGATTGCTTTGTCGTACTCTTTTAGCTTGAGAAGACCATAAATGATGTTCAAACGATTTAAATATTCGTGATTTTGTGCACGCATATTGTCCGAAAAGGAGCTGATCTTCGTAATTTCTTCGGTGAGCTGCTCGATTTCAGACTCTGGACGAAATGTGAAGACCACGCCTCTGATTTCATTATTGCTCAAAATAGGAGAGTAGTCGGTTATAAAAATTTCATGCCCCAGCAAAATTTTGTAGTTCATTTCTTGCGTATTTCGATTGACAGAATGAATGATGTCACGCAATTGCGGGCTAGCGATCGATTTGCCTACGGACAAATCTTCTTGGAGGAGGGAACGTGCGCGTTTATTCATCGAGACGACACGCCCTTGCATATCGACTGCTACCGTAGCATCGCGAATCGATTCAAGAATAGCTGCTTTTTCCGTAAACAAAAATGAGATTTCTTCTGGCTCCAGACCAAAGATCAATCGCTTGACTCGTCTGGCAATGATAATCGCCCCAATAATTCCGATAACCAGCAGCACCAGGGATAAGGTGACGACCCTTTCCTTGTATTCCGCAACCTTTTTCTCTACATCACTCATGACATAGCCGACAGAGGAGACACCGATTGTTTCCCCTTGCTTGTTGACGATCGGTGTTTTTGCTTTGATGGCTGGACCTGAAATGCCTGTCCCCCGATAAATAACTGAACGATTTTCTAAAAAGACGGGGTCATTGCTGGTTCCCATCGGTAATCCAATCTGCTTTGGGTCGTAGTGAGAGTACCGAATACCGTCCTTGTTTCCAATCACAACATAGCTGGCGCCCGTCTCCATCCGAATGGTTTCGGCTATCGGTTGAATGGTCTTGGAGGGGTCATCCGTTTCAAAAGCTGCAATAATGCGTTCGTCCATGGCAGATAGCTTGGCGACCGTCATGGCTTGCTGTCCAATATAACGATCCAAAATGTCATCTAATATGAAGGAAAATAAGGCAGTTCCTATTCCCATGCTGATCAGGACAACGATGGAAATGAGCAGAACCATTTGAGTCAAGAGGCTGATGCGGGCTTTTTTGGGTGTATGAACCATGGGCAAACCACCTTCGATGACAGTTCAAGATGTTAGGAATGTATGAAACCGTTTACTCCATTTATTATAACAATAACGCTTTCACATTTGTGACACAAAGTAAAAATGTAACAACGTGACAGCCAATAGGTTTATGAAAAAAGTTTTGACAATTTTTTTATAAAAAAATGAACAAATTATGAACAACAAGTGAATATTATGTTACAATAAGAGCATCAAACAAAAACGGTCACGCAAAAAATCTATGATGATAGGGGTTTTGTGTTATGAATAACGATCGAAAAGCAGCGGAAGTATTAAGATGGATGGCTTGGACAGCACTATTTGTCGGTGCTATTATTATGGCTTTCACTGCAAGCGATTTCAGATCGCAGAACTTGCCGTTGATGGTGTCGATCGGATTTTTGATCGCGGGCATGAATATTTTCATTATGAGCACGGTGTTTCGCTTAATGACACTAAAAAGAACGGACGCCTAACAAGAGAAAAATAGTCCCGTAGAGAACCTCTCAATTTCTTCATTATTATGAGAGGTTTTTTTATTTATATGGAATTTTACCGTCAGCCAATTGCGCTGGCGGTTTTTTTGATTTTTTTATTAAAAGTGAAAAGAAAACTTGACATTCAAAACTGGGCGAGATGACCAAAAATGGGTGATGAACTTCATTAGAGGAGAATCCTAACAAGAATATGATCAACTCGTGACTGCTATGTGAACACTTTGTAACAGAAAAGCTACGAAATATTGAACGTCGTTAAAAACGAGTACAAAAGCTCGCCGACTCTGATAGTATGTATATGCGGCAAATAGTGAAGTTCACTTGTGTTAAAAAACCTCTACTGTGAGGAACTCTCGAAAAGTGTGAATGCACGTTAAAAAAGAAGGTTTTCCAAAACCTCGTTCGAGACCTCTCCATAGAGAGTGACTGCACTATCGACATATGTGAGGCGAAGTTCACCTGAAAAGAACGGAGCTCTCAAAGTATTACATGCTTGTTGTTTGTGACTAGGAGGGATTAGGAGAATGAGCGGAGGAAAAATGCTGAGGCATATCCAGTTTTGGATCTTGGCAGTGTTGGGCACCGTTCTGCTGACAGGCTGTGGTAGCGAATACCTCGTCTTGAATCCAAAAGGACCTGTAGCAGAGACGCAGTACAATCTCATTATTATTTCCACGATATTGGTCGCTGTCATTATCGTTCCGGTTATTGTGCTTACCGCTTTCATTGTATACCGCTATCGGGATACACCGGGCAATAAAGCAAGTTATAAGCCGGAGTGGGCACACAGTACAACCCTAGAGGTAATTTGGTGGATTATTCCTATCGTTATCGTTGCATTGCTGGGTTACTTTACTGTCCGTGATATTTATTTGTTAAAAGAGAACCCGAATAAAGAAGTTGCCCCTATGACTATTCAGGTTACGGCTTTGGACTGGAAATGGATGTTTACGTATCCAGAACAAAATATCGCAACTGTTAACCATCTGGAGATTCCAGCAGGCGTACCGATTCGCTTCCAGGTATCTGCTGATGCACCGATGAACTCTTTCTGGGTCCCAGAATTGGGTGGACAGATTTATGCGATGGCGGGAATGGCTACCGAGCTATATCTGCAAGCAGATGAACCAGGTACATTCGCTGGATTTAGCTCCAACTTCTCTGGTGAAGGCTTCGCCAAAATGCAGTTCAATGTAGTGGCAAAACCAAAAGACGAGTTCGATAAGTGGGTTAAAGAAGTAAAAGGTACGACTCCAGCTATGACGAAGGCAGATTATGAAGAACTTCGCAAGCCTGGCGTGACAGATAAGTTTACGTATTCTGCATTCCCAGAAGGTATGTTTGAAGAGATCGTTGCCAAATATGGCCATGGTCACGATATGGACTATGTGATGGAGAAACTTCCTGCACCTGCAGGTGACAAGTCTTCTAATGAGACTTCGCAAAATACGCAGCAAAAGACTGAATCGCACAACATGCCTGGAATGAATCATTCCAGTATGAACCACTAGGCGAGAGGGAGGAGGAATACCACGTGTGGGAGAACATTAAGGATTTTGCATCCACGTTCTTTGTAACAGGTGACCCGCTGATTTACGGTGCGGACGTATCGATTGTACTATCCATGGTTGCGATCGTATTCGTTCTGACTAAGTATAAAAAATGGGGTTGGCTATGGCGTGAATGGTTGACTACAGTTGACCATAAGCGTATTGGTATTATGTATTTGATTGCATCGCTTCTGATGCTGTTCCGCGGTGGGGTTGACGCCCTGCTGATGCGTTTGCAACTGGCATTTCCGAACGTAGAGTTCCTGAACTCGGATCACTATAATGCCATCTTTACGACTCATGGTACGATCATGATTTTGTTCATGGCGATGCCGATGATGTTTGCCTTGTTCAACATGGTAGTACCGCTTCAACTCGGTGCTCGAGATGTAGCGTATCCGTTCTTGAACGCACTCAGCTTCTGGCTGTTTATGCTCGGTGCAATGCTGTTCAACATTTCGTTCGTAATCGGGGGCTCCCCGGACGCTGGTTGGTTGTCTTACCCGCCATTGTCACAAAATGAATTCAGCCCTGGACCAGGTCAGAACTTCTATATATGGGGGATTCAGATCTCCGGTATCGGTAGTTTGGCGACAGGGATTAACTTTATCGTAACGATTCTCAAAATGCGTGCACCTGGCATGAAGCTTTCCAAAATGCCATTGTTTAGCTGGTCCGTATTGTCCAGCTGCATTATGATTATCTTCGCTTTCCCAATCTTGACTGTAACACTTGCACTGTTGTTTCTTGACCGTTTTGCAGGTGCTCACTTCTTCACGATGGACGGCGGCGGTAATCCGATGATGTACCTCAACCTCATCTGGATGTGGGGTCACCCTGAGGTATATATCGTAGTAGTACCAGCTTTCGGTATCTTCTCTGAAATCGTGGCTACGTTCTCACGCAAAAAGATTTTCGGCTACAAATCAATGGTTTGGGCGATGATGATCATTGCCGTTGTATCGTTCTTTACATGGGCTCACCACTTCTTCACGATGGGTACGAGCGCAAGTGTTATCGCCTTCTTTGCGATATCAACGATGGTTGTTGGTATCCCGACCGGGGTTAAGGTCTTTAACTGGCTGTTTACAATGTACCGTGGTCGGATATCCTTTAAACAACCAATGCTGTGGACCATTGCCTTTATCCCGTGCTTCGTAATTGGTGGAGCGACAGGGGTAATGCTGGCAGTAGCTCCAGCAGACTATCAGTATCACAACAGTTACTTCTTGGTTGCCCACTTCCACCAAGTGTTGATCGGTGGGGTAGTATTCGGTTACTTGGCTGGTATTTACTACTGGTGGCCAAAACTGTTCGGCTTCAAGCTCGACGAGAAGCTGGGCAAATGGGGCTTCTGGTTCTGGAATATTGGTTTCTACGTGTGCTTTATGCCACAATACGCGCTCGGTTTCATGGGTATGACTCGCCGTTACTACACGTACGGTTGGGACCGCGGCTGGGCAGATATGAACCTCGTATCCACTGTTGGGGCATTCATGATGGGTATCGGTTTCATCTTCCAAGTATGGCAAATCGCTTACAGCATCAAGAATGGTGAGCGCGACACGACAGGCGATCCATGGAATGGTCGCACATTGGAGTGGTCGATTCCGTCACCTGCACCGTTCTACAACTTTGCTGTTGTTCCACAAGTGAAAGAAATGGATGACTGGTGGGCAACAAAAGAAGCAAAAGCAAATGGCACCTATAAAGAACAACCGGCGAAACTGGAGCCGATTCATATGCCGAAGAACTCTGGAATTCCGTTTATCATGGCGAACTTCTGGTTCTTGGTAGGGTTTGGTTTCACATTTGGTTGGGTTTGGATGGCCGTCATTGGATTCATTGGAGTATTCGCATGCATGTGGGCACGCTCCTTCCAATACGACACGGATTATTACGTACCGGTGGAGGAAGTGCGTCGCACTGAGGCTTCACTGGGGAGGGTGGTGTAACGATGGCGCAGCATCATGACCATGGTCACGGCCACGACCACGACCATCATGAAGAGCATGAACAATTAAAGGTTCTTGGTTTTTGGATTTTCGTTGTAACAGACTGCGTGCTGTTCGGTACATTGTTTGCAACATATGCGGTAATGATGAATAGCTTTGCTGGTGGACCAACTGGACAGGAATTGTTCCAGCTGCCAGGTGTTATTGCTTCAACCTTTATCTTGTTGACAAGTAGCTTTACCAGCGGTCTCGCTGTTCTGGCGATGAACAAAGGCAATGTTAAGCAGCTGATTGCTTGGCTGGCTGTAACTGGTCTTTTGGGACTGTCTTTCGTAGTGTTGGAAGTCACTGAGTTTATGCACTTGATCAGCGAAGGTGCAACCATGGCGACTAGCGGCTACTGGTCCGCTTTCTACACACTGGTTGGTACGCACGGATTGCACGTAACGCTTGGTCTGTTCTGGATGACTGCGTTGATCATGCAGCTGAAGCGTCGTGGAATCTCTGCGGTTACTCGCCGCAAAATTACCAACTTTAGCTTGTACTGGCACTTCCTTGACGTTGTGTGGATCTTCCTCTTCACAGTCGTTTACTTGATGGGGGTGATGTAAGGTGGCACAACATCAAAACCATGGCGGACATCATAGTCACGGATCGATGAAAGAGTACGTGATCGGTTTTATTCTGTCGATCGTGCTCACCATTATCCCACTCGTGCTGGTCATGAACTCGATTTTGAGTAAAACGGCGACCATGATCGCGATCTTGGTAATGGCGGTATTGCAGTTCGTAGTTCAGTTGGTCTTCTTCATGCATATCCGCGAAGGAGAAAAACCACGCTACAACGTACAGACATTGATTCTTGGACTTGTGATTGTATTTACAATTGTTGCAGGTTCCCTTTGGATCATGTTGTTTAACAAATATTAATCAGTTAAGAGCGTGGCACAGGCGATTCGTTGCTTGTGCCGCGTTTTTTTGTTTTTGATGTAGCTGTTGGTGGAGGAAGAAGCGCATTTCCAGTCTACGCTTCGGAAAAAATGGCGGGAGCGCTTCAAACGTTGAAGTTTCAAGGAAGTATTTCATAAGTGAAGCTGAAAACCCCCGCCATTTTTCCCTACGCTGAGCTGGGCTCCAGAGGCGCTTGGACTGGAAATGCGCTTCTTCCTACGTGGCTTTGGGCACAAAAAAGAATTGATTAACAAGTGAAAAGATTGTTTGACTGGTAACGCTCTTTCCTTACGATATAATAGAAAGAATTTTACGCAAAAATATGCAAGGGGAGAGTGAAGTCGATGGCTGGGCAACTGTATGTAACGAAGCCTTGTGCAGAACTTCAAGCAGAGTATATTTCCTTTTACGAAGAGTGGAAAGAAAGTGGAGAGCCTATCGTACCGTGGGTGGTGGATCGGGATCCCTATGATTTTCCTGCGTATCTGGAATTTCTGGAGAGTGAGAGCAGCGAGGAAAATCTTTCGGATGGCTATGTTCCTCATTCGACGTATTGGCTCATGAACGAGGAACGGCGCATAGTGGGGGCGGTGAATATTCGGCATCGTCTCAACGAGCGTTTACGAAAATACAGCGGGCACATCGGATATGGAATCCGGCCTTCCGAGAGACGTAAAGGATATGCGACGGAAATTTTAGCGCAAGCCCTAAACATCACGAACGAGCTGGGAATAAACGAAGTATTGGTGATTTGTGATTATGATAATGTAGGATCGGAAAAAACGATTCGGAAGAACGGGGGCGTATTTGAGTCGGAATGTACAGACGAGGATGGATTGATCATTCGCCGCTTCTGGATTACACGACCTTCGTAAAAGGAGAGGGCTATCTCATTGTCTGTTTACAAGACGTTTGAGATAGCCCTTCCCTATTTATTAATCTACCTCGTATGCAATCAACTTGCGAACCCATTGCTCCATCTCGTCAAGAATATAGTCTGGGGGTGGAGTTTTGCCGTCCTTTTTTGGTAGAACGAGCCATTGTAATGCTTTGGGGACACGGCAGATTTTCCCAAGCAGTTGTATCCCCTGATCGTCACTGACGATATCTCGTAAAAAGATGAACATTCTTTTGTCTAATGTATGGATTAGCTTCCCTTCATATTCTGTATCAGAGATCGTAACACTTGGGTGCCCATGCCTCTCAATTCCCCCTAATACTTCAACCCACACAAAATCGTACAACTGGGAAAGCTCAGCTTCAAGGAGGTCGGGATCTTTAATAGGGACTGGAAAAGTGGAAGAGAAGGAACGATCTAAAAAAATCTCTGGGTCCATCTCGATATAGTCTAATATGACCTCACAAGATGCATCTTGTTTGTTTTCATGGGTGTATAAAATCTCCCGGACTTTGTTGCAATCAATTTTTTTGCCAATCACAAAGCCGATTCGCAGTTCGATTTTCATTCACTCCTTAATGGAGAAGAGAAAATTGGGCTATCTCAATTATCTATACATTAATCTTCTCCCCAATGTTCTGGAAATTGATTTTTTCTCGTTATTTTTGTTTGACCATGATGCCACTTAAAATTATCATCTCTTTTATGCCAATGGAAGTCAATGCTTGTACCTTCGTCTACTCTTTTCATATGAAATCTCAATAAGTCTTTTCCTGTCCTCTTGTTTTTTATATCGAAAACTTTTTCTCCTTGGATAATGCCATTTCTAGCATTCTTGGACTCTGGACCATCATAATCAATATCGCCACCATATTGTTCGTGCAAGGCTTCAACTTCCGCCCAAATCTCAGGCTCTATTCTTTCTTCAAATTCGTCATAAGCCATTCTTTTTATTTTCTTCCCCATTTTTTTCTTAACTGCTTCTTTGAGAGCAATTCTTAGGAGAATAGGTAATATAGTAGCTTGAACTTTTTCTTCGCCTCTAAGGCTTGAGTTACTTTGCAACAGCAGAACTTCTGTTATTTCAGGTAATACCGAATGATTTTCAGCGATTTGGTCTTTTACGTCTCGAATTAATTTGTTCAGCTCTTTTTCATCATCGTGATTAGTGGAAAAATACACCTCCAAATCCATTTTCACATCATCTTCAAGTGTAGTTATTTCTAAAAAGGCTTCTTGAAGATTCCTATCAGATTTCATTCCTTTTAGAACAAGGTCTAGGTTTTCGAAAGTATCGGTAAGTGATTTTTCAAGATCATCTTTGTTTTCAGACATGACTTCATTTGAAAATTCGTATTGAAGCATTTCATTCACGGATGATTTGGTTAATACATCAGTCTCTGCAGCAAAACTAGATGTCAGAACAGTGCTGAATAGCATCATTGAGGCAAGAGAGGTTAAAAATAACTTTTTTCCTTTTTTAATAATATCAATCATTTTAATCCTCCTATTTCAAATATTTACCAATTAATAAGATAATATAAATTTGTGATTATATCAATTGCTTTTTGAATATTTTGTTCGAAGCTAAAAATCACTGGATAAACTAGTTAAAAGGTATTGTTATATTTAACATACTTAGTATATAATTATGTTGTGAAAGTTATTTTGGAAGGGAGAGATTTCTTTGTTTGATATCGTAATTATTGGAGCAGGCCCGGCAGGAGGAAGTGCAGCGTTGTTTGCTGCAAAAGCAGGTAAGAGGACGTTGCTGATTGATAATGACAAAAGCATGACCAAGCGCGCGTGGATGGAAAATCACTACGGCATCATGGAAATCTCAGGCCCAGATCTCATTGAGATCGGTAAGAAGCAAGCAGCGAAATTCGGTGCGGAACTGGTTGCCGATCAAGTGAGCAGCATTACCAAAACAGAGCAAGGCTTACTCGTAGAGACAGCCGAAAAAGGCAGCTTCGAGGCTAAACATGTGATTCTTGCAACGGGAGCGCTCGTGACTTTGGCAGAAGCGATTGGGGTAAAAACCAAAGAAGGCACAGAGCCACGGATTAAAACCGTTGTCGATGTCGATGCACAAGGGAAGACGAACATCGAAGGAATTTGGGCAGCAGGTACGTGCGCGGGAGTAAGCGTACATACAATAATTACATCTGGTGATGGCGCCAAGGTTGCAATCAATGTCATCAGCGAACTGAATGGCGAGCGTTACGTCGATCACGATGTTTTGAAAACAAACTAATCAGGTTAGAAACACCTTCTTACCATTTGGAAGAAGGTGTTCTCTTTTTTCTTCCACTTGCTTACGTCTTCTTGGCAATATGAATCGCTTGTATCGTGATCTCGTTTTTGACATAATGAAGCTAATTGTGCTTAGCGAAGAGAAGAATCCTGTCAGGTTGAAGAGCGTTCCTGTATACGGATTCTATTTTTATCTAGATTGCCCTATGTAAGAAGGGAGGGAGACAGGTAGCATGTTCGTCAATCATGTGGTGATAAGCTTGATCGTTTCTTCCTGCACGATGGCCCTTATTTTCTTGATTCGAAAAGTATTTCGCTCCCAGCTGTCGGCTAGATGGCAGTACAATTTGTGGTTTCTCTTGCTGGTCGCTTTGACGCCAGTTTTTATTCCGAATTACTTTTTTGATTTTGGAAATCTATTTGTCTCAGGCATGAATCAGCGTAATGTAGCCGGTAGCTCGACGCTCGCTGCGCAAGCTCCTGTGTTTGAAAATGCGAATTGGGTACAGGATTTAACGTTGTCCGTAAATCGCTATACACCTGACTCCTTTCCTACGATTCTCGTCGGCATATGGGTAGTCGGCATGATCGTTTGTGCTTCGATCACGTTATCCGCCTGGTTAAAAATCCAGCAGATCAAGCGAAGAGCTTCTCTGATCACCAATCAAGAAATCATCGATTTGTTTGAACAATGCAAGAAGGATGTAAAAATAAATCGGAACATCGTGTTAGCAGAATCCAAGCAGGTCAAGTCTCCGATGACGTTTGGCGTTTTTACGACGTATGTTGTTCTTCCCAGTCATTTTGATGAATGGCTGTCGAGCAATGAAATGAAGTATATCTTTTTGCATGAACTCATGCACAAAAAAAACAATGATATCGTCATGAACTACGTGACCGTCGTGTATCAGCTTTTGTACTGGTTCCATCCATTAGTCTGGCTGGCTTTTCGGGAAATGAGAGTGGACCGTGAAATTGCTTGTGATGTAGCTGTGTTGAACTTTTTAGACAAGCGAAATTATGTGGAATATGGTCATACCATCATTAAGTTTTTGGATAAAGAAAGTCGAGCCGGAAATGTTGTTTTGGCCAATCAGTTAAACGGTTCCAAGAAGGCAGTGAAAAAACGAATCGAGAAAATCGCATCCCACAAGACTGAATCAAAGCTGTTGCAGTTGAAAAGTACGTTCATTTTTTCTATGATGGGCGTCTTGGTTGCCAGTCAGGTTCTTGTTGGTTCCGCTTTAGCTGACGATCGCAGTCGCTATCATTTTCAAGATGATCGAACGATTTACGAGGATTTGGACAACTACTTCCGTGGTTATGAAGGTAGTTTTGTCTTATATGATTTGAAAGCCGACCAGTATCGGATTTACAACGAGGCAGGAAGTACACGAAGAATTTCACCGGACTCCACCTACAAGATTTTTCTCACCTTGTTTGGATTGGAGACCGATGTGATTTCGAGGGAAGATTCCCTGTTAAAATGGGATGGAATCCAATATCCGTATGAGCAGTGGAACCACGATCAAGATCTATTTACCGCGATGCGAAACTCCACAAACTGGTACTTTAAAGAGTTGGATAAGAGCATCTCGCTGGATATGATTCAAGATTATCTGGAACAATTGAACTATGGGAATTACAATACATCTGGTGGAATCGGCGAATATTGGATAGAATCGTCCTTGAAGATTTCTCCGGTGGAGCAGGTACAATTGTTAAAAGCGTTCTATACAAACCAGTTAAGTTTTCAAACAAACAATATCCAGACGGTGAAAGATTCCATCCGGTTATCGGAAAAGGCGGGTTCGACTCTTTCCGGTAAAACAGGTACGGGCACCGTCAATCAAAAAGATGTGAACGGTTGGTTTGTCGGATATGTAGAGAACAAGGAAGGCACCTACTTCTTTGCTACAAATATACAAAGCGAAGATTACGCGAATGGACCTGCAGCAGCAGAAATAACCTTGTCCATTTTGAAAGCGAAAGGTCTTTACTAGCCTTTGTTATATTAGTCATGATTATCGAAAGGGGGAGAATTCATGTCTACATCCATGCCAAGTATTTCAGAAGCGGAATGGCGAGTGATGAATGTGTTATGGGAAAGGTCACCGCTGACGGCCAACGAAATTATTTCCTCCTTGGAAGGTCAAACGGATTGGAACCCAAAAACAGTACGTACTCTTTTGAATCGTTTGGTTCAAAAAAATGCCGTTGGCGTCAATCAAAACCAAAGAGTCTATACGTTTTATCCGTTGTACTCACAAAATGAATGCCAGCACGCAGAGGCACAGTCTTTTCTGGAACGGATTTACAGTGGAGCTCTAAAATCGATGTTGGTTCAGTTCATCCAGAAGGAATCCTTATCGGACGAGGAGATTCAGGAGTTGCGTTCCATATTGGATGCGAAACAAGCATCGACTGAACATCCTAAAAAATAAAGCACGCCCTTTCAAGCTGACTTGGAGAAACCATTTACGGTTATCCAGTTTTCTTGAGAGGGCGTCTTTTTTATTTTAAGAAAGAATGGATGTAACTCTTTTCCTAACAGAAAAAAGGAGATTGACACTCTTGGATTACGCGTGTAATATTATCGTGAAATCAATTGATTACAAATGTAGTATGATATTACCAATGTAATCCGAAAGGGTTATCTTCTTAGAAAGAGGTTTGTTATTCCATGAAAATTCACCGTTCTAAATTGATCGGATTCACAGTGAATACGATTTTTCTCACGCTTCTCACGCTCACTGGTTGCTCTTCTCCAGAAGCACCTGTCGTAAAAACGGAAACGCCAGCATTTGCACTGGATCAAAAGTTCGCTGCGCTGGAAACCAAGTTTGATGCGAGACTCGGCATATATGCGATCGACACCGAAACCGATGTGGTAGTTGCTTATCGCGAAGATGAACGATTCGCTTTTGCCTCTACGTACAAGGCTTTAGCCGCAGGTGCAGTCTTGCATCAGAAACCGCTGGAAGAGCTCGACAAAGTCATCACCTACACCAAGGACGATCTCGTTACTTATTCACCCATCACAGAAAATCACATAGCGACCGGGATGACTCTTCGCGAGGTTGCAGACGCCGCGATTCGCTATAGTGACAATACGGCGGGAAATCTGTTGTTCAAAGAATTAGGTGGACCGAAAGGCTTTGAATCAGCTCTGAGACAGATTGGTGATAGTGTGACAACATCCGAGCGCTATGAGACGGAATTGAATGAGGCTAAACCAGAGGATACTCGCGATACAAGCACACCAAAAGCACTTGCAGCGAACCTAAGAGCCTATACGGTAGGGGATGTGCTGTCGTCTGACAAGCAAAAGATTTTCATCGAGTGGCTGCAAGGCAACACGACGGGAGATAAGCTGATCCGAGCGGGCGTACCCAAAGACTGGAAGGTCGGAGATAAGACGGGAGCTGCAAGCTACGGAACGCGAAACGATATCGGTATCATATGGCCACCGAATAAAAAGCCCATTGTCATTGCAGTGCTGTCTAGCAGAGATAAGCAGGACGACACTTATGATGATGCGCTCATTGCTGAAGCTACCAAGGTTGCTGTTGACGCACTGACGGCTGTAAAACCGTAACAGATCAACAAGTGAGGTGATCACCAGATGATAGACAACGGTGCATACTTACTCGTAAAAAAAGGGGACCCCACCCCATTTACCACACGCAAATATCTCACCAAGGATCGCTGTACAATCGGGCGGAGGGGAACTGGTTTTCAACTGGACATTACATTTTCCAGTCCGTACATTTCGAGAATGCATGCAGCCTTTCAAAGGATCGGGAATGATTACAAGATTATCGATCTAGAAAGCAAGCATGGCACAGAGGTAAACGGGACGCCCCTTCATTGTTCCTCTCTTATTCTTCGTCACGGGGATCAAATAAGCTTGTCAAAAGGGATAGCCGAGCTCGTCTTTTTACGAGAGACCAATAGACTTGATGATACAGTGGAGCTCCCTTTCACGCAGTCGGAGAACGCGTCGCTTTTGCCAGGATTGGAGTTTCGTTTGGAGAGAAGAGAAGTTCGTCTCGATGGGACTAGACTGCATTTGACCGGAAAAGATATGGACTTGCTGAAGCTTCTATACCAAAAGGCGAACAGCGCCGTTAGTTTTGAAGAAATCATGCTGACAGTATGGCCAGAGCGAATGCTGCATGAGGGGAATGTCCCAGATGTTGGACGAGTGGAAGTCAATGCGCTCGTCTATCGATTAAGGAAAAAGCTTCGGCGCTACGGGCAGCATATCACGACAATTCCACGATATGGATATCGCTTAGATGTTTGATACAGGGAAAAGAAAAATCCATGTTGAAAGGTGAGATTCGTTTGAAGATTCATAAGGGATGGATAGGGAAAGTTGTATGTAGTTTGTTCCTGACAGTCGCCGTTGCTCTAACACCGTTTCCTCATCAAACGATTGCCCAAGCTACAGCATCAACTCCCACTAAGATTACCAATCCAGGGAAAAGCATTGTGTTAACAAAATTGAATGACAAAGTATGGTTACATACATCCTATAATGAATGGAATGGCACAACCTACGACCACAATGGCTTAATCGTTTCTACGTCCAAAGGGATCGTCCTGATTGATACAGCATGGGGGGACACCCAAAAAACGGAGGAGCTATTACAGCTGATCAAGAAGCATTGGAAGAAGGACGTTGTGTTGGCGCTGATTACACATGCACATGATGACAGCATTTCAGGTATCCGTGCGTTACTCCATCAAAAAATAGATGTACGCAGTACACGTTTGACGGCAAAACTAGCACAAGAATATGGATATCCTTCGCCAAATCCGACCCTCGATGAAAAGCCCGTAATAAAGGTAGGCGACACCATCTTAGAAGCCTTTTATCCTGGGGAAGGGCATTCGAGTGATAACATTACCGTTTGGCTTCCCGAATCCAAAATATTATTCGGTGGATGCTTCGTCAAATCATTAGATGCCAAGGATCTCGGAAATCTTTCAGATGCCAATGTAGAACAATGGGATGGCTCCGTTCAGAAGGTAATCGAAAAATATCCACAGATCGAGACCGTTGTACCTGGACATGGAAACACGGGAGGCAAAAACTTGCTTGATCACACCATTGAGCTAATCAAACAACATTTACAGAAGCAAGCAGCTGCCTTGAAATGAATATCCTTCAAAACAAACTCCTTCTCAAAATCAACCTGAGAAGGAGTTTGTTTATGTAAGGTGTTTTCTTTTTTCTTCCAATCGTCTAAACTTTTGATATAGGCCAGAAGTCATTGCTCTATTGCCACAATTATTCAGTCATAGGAGTCCTCATTATGAAAAAAATCGTAGGTATTGCCTTGATGGTCGCTTTACTAGGCTTCAACGCCTATTTGTGGCCGACACTGATTCACGCGGTAAAAACAGATGGACGAACGGATACGAAAACAGCATCTGTCTCGCAAAAAGCAGGTACGGCAAAGCCCGCTATGGATTTGGCCAATCAAGGTCCGCGTGTCGGTAACGTTTCTGCCTATCCGGTTGAAAAGCCTGTGGCTGTGTCAGCACCTGCACCAGCGTCAGCGCAGAAACAAAGCGAAGGAAAGCCAAAAACAAAAGCGGTAGCAACTGCTAAAACGAACACACCGAAGAAGAAAACCCAAAAGACGAAAAACGCGACAAAACCAGTCAAGAAACAGACGGCACGTCCTCCGGTAAAAAACGTGCCAACGTATCCGGCCTGGGATGATAACGGCCTCTATGTCGTAGACGATGGAGGACCTGGCAGCAATTGGGTGAGGCTGTCGGATGGTTCTTTGCTGCGTAAGAGCGACGGGACAAGAACGTTTAACTTGCCCTATGATAAGAATCCATTCACTGGGGAGATTAAGCCGACAGTGGAGCCGATGTCAGAAGCGGCGTATAAAATGTGGAAGGGCAATCAAGCCCAGCAGCCTTCGCCATTCAGCCCGTCACCGTTCGGGCAATAATAGATTGTGAAAAATTGCTCCGCGAAAAGGAGCAGTTTTTTTCGATAAGTAGTCAAATTTGAATATAATAATGTATAGTACTTTGATTTGACCACTCAGGAGGGTGAAGCAATGATTGCAAGAGAAAGTAAAGTGAATAGGGTGGTAGCGGGGCTGCTGCTTGGTCTCCTGATGGCTTCCATGGACAATACCATTGTCGCGACGGCGATGGCTACGATTGTCGGTGAGATGGGCGGCATGGATAAGTTTGTTTGGGTGACATCAGCGTACATGGTCGCTACGATGGCGGGGATGCCGATTTTCGGTAAACTCTCCGATATGTATGGGCGAAAACGTTTTTACGTATTTGGTCTCATTGTATTTTTGTTAGGGTCCATTTTATGCGGGACGGCAAACAGCATCGTTGAGTTGAGCATTTATCGGGCGATTCAAGGGATTGGCGGCGGAGCGCTCATGCCGATTGCCTTCACGATTATTTTTGACGTATTCCCGCCGGAGAAGCGTGGAAAGATGACGGGACTTTTCGGAGCTGTATTCGGTACGTCCAGCGTATTTGGACCTTTGCTGGGTGCGTATATTACCGAATATGTCAGCTGGCATTGGATCTTTTACATCAATGTACCGATTGGTGCTGTGTCACTCTGGTTGATCTCGATGTATTACAAGGAGACGCTGGAATATCGCAAGCAGAGCATTGACTGGTGGGGAGCGATTACGCTGGTCGGTGCTGTAGTGAGTCTGATGTTTGCACTGGAGCTGGGCGGCAATCAATACGCGTGGGATTCGATGCAGATTATTGGATTGTTCTCTTCCTTTTTCTTGTTGTTTGTGATTTTTCTATTTGTCGAGAAGCGGGCATCTGATCCAATTATTTCGTTCTCCATGTTCAAGAAGCGGTTATTTGCCGCGACAAATGCGATTGCACTGTTGTATGGATCTGCTTTTATTATTGCTACAGTGTACCTGCCGATTTTTATCCAAGGGGTATATGGAGGGTCAGCGACGAATGCCGGATTGCTGTTGACACCGATGATGCTCGGCTCGGTTGCTGGCAGCCAGCTAGGCGGATTTTTGACGACGAAGACCAGCTTCCGCAATATTATGCTTCTGTCCGCAGTATTTTTCATACCAGGTATTTTCCTTTTGAGTACACTGACGCCTGATATTCCTCGTTCAATCGTTACGCTTTATATGGTGATTGCAGGGTTTGGTGTGGGCTTTTCTTTCTCCACCTTGGGAATTTCAGCGATTCATGGTTTTGATATGCGTCAAAGAGGATCGGCCAGTTCGACGAACTCTTTTTCCCGTTCATTGGGGATGACATTGGGAATCACCGTGTTTGGTATCTTGCAACGCAATTCGTTTGAAAACGGCATGTTCTCTGCTTTCGGGGGCCAAGGGATGACGAATGCTATTACGGACCCGCGAGCGATTTTGACACCAGCAGCGCGCGAATCCATTCCGGGGCCTGTTTTGGATCAAATGATCGATATTCTCGCTTCATCGATTGCGAACACGTTTATGTGGGCGCTCGTTCCTGCTGTTCTTGCTCTCGTGTGCATTTTGCTGATGGGAAATGATCGGGCGCTGGCAAAATCGCCTTCCGCACCGAAACCGAAACTGGAACGCGGGTAGAGGAGAATCGTCATGAGTCTAAAATTGCTTGTTCTGGGATTGCTGATGGAAGGGGAGAAGCATCCCTACGAGGTTCAGCAGCAGGTGAAGGCCAGGGGAATGGATTGTTACATGAAATACGCCAAAGGCTCCCTCTACTATGCCTTCGACCAACTGGAAAAGAGCGGGATGATTGAGGTCAAAGAAGTCATACGTGAGACTAGCCGCCCAGATAAGACGATGTATGGGATCACACAAAAAGGCGAAGAGCAATTTCAACAGCTTCTCTTGGAAGAACTGCAAAAACCGATGCAGCTGACCAATCCGATCTACGCGGCTCTTACGTTTGCTTCGTACGGTGATCCAAAGAAAATGGATAAGGCCTTGGAAGTGAACATCCAGGAGGTAAGACGGTTAGCTGGATTATTGGAATCGATCCAGGAGGAAAAAAGAGAGAGGCTTAGCTGGGGTGCACGAACGATTCTGATCGGCGCCATTGAGCATTTGCACGCAGAAATGCGCTGGATGGAACGCATCCGAGAAGAAGCTTGGGGCCGTTGATTTTGAATATATTATGAACATTGGACTATTTTCATCATTATGATAGTTTTTCGTTTATAATAGTGGTAATTTCAATGGCAAGGATGGTACCCACACATGATGAACTCTGCCCTCGGACGCTTCCGTCTCATCGGCCTGATCGAAGGTATCTCGTATTTGGTACTTCTCGGAATTGCTATGCCGCTTAAGTATTTTTGGGATTATCCAGACGCAGTAAAAATTGCTGGCTCGCTTCATGGATTGTTTTTTGTCCTGTATATTTTGGCGTTGGCACATGTTACAATGACCAATAAGTGGTCCTTCATGAAAGTAATCGGGGCATTTATCGCTTCATTACTGCCATTCGGCAACTTCGTTCTGGATGCACGCCTGAAAAAAGAGCAGTAAGTATACACATTACACATTATGTAAGCACTAGAAGGCGGGTCATTGTACCCGTCTTTCGTACATATTCAAAAGAGAAAAAAATGGAGGGGATCTATGTGGAGACCAGAATTTTAGCAGGAATTCTTTTGTGGGACAAAGAGGGGCAATATGTTCTCGAAACCGTGATGGAGGATCGTTACAAGCTGGTTCTACCGCAGATTATCACGCTTGCAAGCACAGAAGAAAAGGTAGCGACGGATGAATTGAACGAACAATACTTCGGTCAAAATGTCATTGCCAGATGCTTTGTTTGATAGGTACAGATAATTCAGAAAAAAGGTGTGGGTAGGTGTGGAGTTGCGTGACCGCTATGCTGGAAGTTTGCTTGGATTGGCCGTTGGAGATGCACTCGGCACTACTCTAGAATTTCGCAAACCGGGTACCTTCGAGCCGCTTACAGAAATGATCGGGGGAGGACCATTCGATTTAAAGGCGGGGGAATGGACGGATGATACGTCGATGGCCCTGTGTCTGGCTGAGAGCTTGATTACGAAAAATGGCTTCGATCCGGTTGACCAGATGAATCGATACGTAGCCTGGTTTCGAAATGGGTATATGAGCTGCAAGGATCATTGCTTCGATATCGGGAATATCACCAAAGAAGCGTTGTGGCGTTTTGAGCAGACGAAAAATCCATTCAGCGGATCTGACCATCCGATGTCGGCAGGGAATGGCTCCATTATGAGGCTAGCACCTGTCGCACTCTATTATGCCAATCAACCGGAGCTCGCCATCGATTACTGCGCGCAAAGTTCTCGCACTACACACGCAACGGCAAAGGCAGTAGACGGCTGTCGTTTTTTCGGGGCATTGCTCCTGGGGGCTATACAGGGTATTTCCAAAGAGGAGTTGCTTGCTGATTCGTTCTCTCCTGTAGCCGATCTATGGGAAAAGCAACCGCTTGATCCTGATATCGCCCGTGTCGCGAATGGCTCCTACAAAGAGAAAACAAGAATAGAGATCAAAGGATCGGGATATGTTGTCGATTCGCTTGAAGCGGCACTCTGGGCTTTTTATTCCTGTCGTTCTTTTGAAGAAGGCCTGTTCCTAGCCGTAAACCTCGGTGATGATGCGGATACGACGGGAGCTGTCTACGGTCAATTGGCAGGTGCTTATTACGGAGTAGAAGGCTTGCCTAAACGGATGCTTACGCTGTTGGCCAAGCGAGAATTGATGGAGGAGTTCGCACGGAAATTGTATCAAAACAACCAAACTTTACCGCTGTTATAAAATTACCTTCAATTATATGATTATCACGATTACAAAATCATCATAGTACCCGGTCTGGGTGGGGGTAGGAGAGCAATGGGCTTGGCGTTTGTTTTGATCATCATCGGGATCAACATTTTGTACGTTTCGTTTTTTACGCTGCGACTACTGATGGTGATCAAGGGCTATCGGGTGTTGGCATCCCTATTAGCGATGGTGGAAGTATTCGTGTACTTGAAAGGGTTAGAGATTGTTCTGGACAACCTGGACAATCCGATCAATCTCGCAGCCTACTGTATCGGTTGGGGAATGGGTGTATTCATCGGCAGCAAGATCGAGGAGTATTTGGCCTTGGGCTATGTCACGCTGCAAGTCGTTGTGGATTCCGTTGACTTGGGGGTTCCTGCGAAGCTGCGTGAACATGGCTTTGGCGTTACTTCCTGGGTAGCAGAGGGACGTGACGGGCATCGTCTCATGATGCAAGTGTTGACGAAGCGCAGCAATGAGAAAAAACTGTGGAACCTCATTCATGAGATTGCACCAAAAGCATTTGTGATCTCTTTTGAGCCGAAACATTTGAAGGGCGGCTTCTGGGTGAACCGCCTGCGGGGATAATCCCTTGTGACGATAACAAAAAAGCAGCCAGTCCTCTTTTGCAGATACAAAGCAAGAGAGGGCTGGCTTTTCGTATGGTTACTGCTGGCTTGCTTTTGCAGCCTGGAGCAGCATTTCTTTAGAAACTGTTGGCGAATCGGTACCTACACGATACATAATCGGTTGCTCTCCATCTTGATCCAACCAAGACAGCTCTTGATACTGACCGGATTCACTAAACAAGAACTGGTCGTTTTTCGTGTAATGCGCTTTTTTTCCGCTGACAGTGACTGCGTCGTATTTCGTTGTTTCTGGCGTGCTCAATTGTACATCTAGCTGTTCCTTCGGGAATTTCTCTACCGTGACAAAGATGCGTTCTTTTTGCTTGTTCTCATACAGGCTCGTATACGATTCGATAGGTGAAGTCGCTTGTGGAACGACTTTCCATACGATACTTTTACCTGTTTCCTTGCTCTCTTTTTGAAGCTCATGCAGCCACTGCTGTCCTTCTTGACCCATCATGACACCGTAGGGGGTACCTTGTTTGCCCTCAAGGAATGAAAAGCTGTCAGGAAGCTGGTGTGGCAAGGCATGTGAGAGTGAAGCTTCATCAATTAGGATGGCTGTCCATTCTTTCCAATCTTTCACGACATTCGGCTTTTCTATGCCGATCATGGGGTTTTGTTGAAAGAGAGGGTGCTTCTCTTTTTCCAGCGCTGCGAAATAGACGAGGGCGGTTTCGCCTGTTGCCAGTTTGTTCTCTACGTTTTCCAATTCCTGTCTTATTTCTTTAGGCGTTATTTGCGTCAATGTAAAATCCTTATGTGCTTGAACTTCCATACGGACAGAGCCTTCATCCATTTTGTACAACAAGCTGTGTGTCGCATAACCAAAACCAGTGAGTAGGGCGAACGCTGCTGCAGCATGTACCAGCTTTGGACGAAAGCGCGTTCCTATGTGCAAACGCCACTTGCCAGCTAACTCATTTTTGGCGATTCGTTCGATTTTGCTGTCCAATGCAGGATCAATGTGGAGCCCCCCTGCTGCGGATTCATACTCATTTCTCAGCTTTTTTTCAATGTACATGAAAAGATGCCTCCTCACGATTAATGCGATGCTCAAAATGCTCTCTCAACTTTTTCATCGCCAAGTGGTGTCTCGATTTCACCGTTCCGAGCGGGATTTGTAGAATCGCTGCAATTTCCTCCAAGGAACAGTTTTGATAGTAACGCAGTACGACGATTTCCTTGAGCTTGAAGGATAATTTCTCTACGGCAGGAATGACCTCCAGCTCATCACTGATTGCCCCCAGCTTATCCTCCATACCTGCGACAGGTGCTTCGTAGCCTTTTTCCTTTACCCGCTCCAACAGGCGGAATCTTCGCCAAATGCTTCGATTCCAGTTGCGAACCTGCCGCACAATCAATCCGTTGAACCATGGGATAAAGGGTTGCTCCACATCGTACCTGTCGACGCTTCGAATCAACTCCACATACACTTCACTCATCATGTCGTCTACATCCTGTTTGTGTGGCGCCAGAAAATAGATCAGGTTGTAGGCGTATGTGCGAGTTGCTCGATAGACTTCTTGAAAAGCTTCTTCTTCTCCTCGGCGCATCCGGATGAGCCAAGGCTTTACGTTTTCCTCTTTCATAGGCCGGCCTCCATTCAGGTGTTACATGATATATTGGCTCCCATTCGCCTGGGAGGTTCACTTTATTTTTTTATTGCTCATTATTAGAAAATTATAAACAGAAAAACTTTTCTTTGTCTTTTCCAGTAGTTTTGAGTAGTTCGACATTAGTATACAAAATAAGACATAGAGCAAGGGGGGATTCTGGTTGATCAGTTTTCATCAAGTAAATAAACATTACGGAAGCTTTCATGTCCTCAAAAACATCAACCTGCATATCAACCAGGGAGAAGTCGTCGTGGTCATTGGCCCGTCAGGATCGGGTAAAAGCACGATGGTTCGTTGCATCAACAGATTGGAAACGGTTACAAACGGAGAATTGGTGGTAGACGGGGTGAAAGTGAACGATAAAAACACCGATATCAACAAGCTGCGTCGGGACATCGGCATGGTGTTCCAGCACTTCAATCTATACCCGCACAAGACCGTATTGCAAAACATTACACTGGCACCAACCAAGGTTCTGGGCGTATCGCAGAAGGAAGCCGAAGAAACCGCTCTCTACTATTTGGAAAAGGTAGGGATTCCGGAAAAGGCAGAAATGTTCCCAACGCAACTCTCTGGCGGTCAACAGCAGCGCGTAGCGATCGCACGCGGACTGGCCATGCGACCAAAAATCATGTTGTTTGACGAACCGACCTCTGCGCTTGACCCAGAGACGATCGGCGAAGTGCTCGACGTCATGAAGAAGCTGGCGAAGGAAGGTATGACGATGGTGGTCGTGACGCACGAGATGGGCTTTGCCCGCGAAGTAGCAGATCGCATCGTATTTATGGATCAGGGCACAATTCTCGAAGATTCTACACCAGAGGAGTTTTTCGCAAGTCCGCGTGAAGAGCGTGCGCGTTTGTTCTTGAGTCGGATTTTGAATCACTAAAAAAAGAAAACGATAGAGAAAAGGGGTATTCAGATGAAAGCAAACAAGCTTTGGAAAAAAGTAGCGGGTATGGGTCTCGTTCTGATGCTAAGTGCAACTGCGTTGGCAGGCTGTGGTGGGGGTAGTACAACAGAAAGCGGCGCAAAAGGCACACCAGCTGGTACAGGCACATTGGCAAAAATCAAAGAAAGAGACAAATTCGTAGTCGGAGTTAAGTACGACCTGAATCTGTTCGGTTTGAAAGACCCGGCAACCGGAAATGTAGAAGGCTTCGATATCGATATTGCAAAAGCAATTGCGAAAAAAGTGCTCGGGGACGAAAACAAAATCGAGTTGAAGGAAGTAACCTCCAAAACGCGTATCCCGATGCTGAAAAACGGAGAAATTGACGCGATCATCGCAACGATGACCATTACAGAAGAACGCAAAAAAGAAGTAGACTTCTCTGACGTGTACTTCCTGGCAGGTCAATCTTTCTTGGTGAAAAAGGACAGCTCCATAAACGGTCTGAAAGACATGCAAAAAGGCATGAAAATCGTGACCGCAAAAGGTTCTACTTCTGCGAAAAACATCAGAGCGAGTGCTCCTGATGTAGAAGTACTTGAATTCGAAAACTACGCGGAAGCCTTCACAGCACTCAAAGCTGGTCAAGGTGACGCGCTGACAACTGATAACGCTCTCCTGTACGGCATGGCGAAGCAAGATCCGAACTACCGTGTAACAGAAGAGGCCTTCACGGAAGAGCCATACGGTATTGCAATCAGCAAGGGTGACGCTGAATTCGCGAAAACCGTGAACGATTTGCTAAAAGAAATGAAAGAAAACGGCGAATACGACAAGATTTATGAAAAATGGATCGGAACAAAACCTAAAAAATAATGCGGTTCGACTCCACAAAGAATGAGCGGTTTACTCTGCCGCTCATTCCCTTATATTCCTAACAGAATTTTGCACACAAGGGGGATCGCATAAGAGATGATCGATTTTTCTATCTTGTTTGATCACATGGATATGTATCTCGAAGGCTTTTGGAACACCTTGCAGGCGAGCCTGCTTGCTCTCGTTGGGAGCTTTGCACTGGGGACGCTCTTTGCGATCTTTCGGATTTCTCCGATTCGACCACTCAAGTGGATCGCTACGGTTTACATCGAGTTTGTGCGTAATATCCCGCTGATTCTCGTCGTTTTCCTCTTTTTTGTGGGCCTGCCGGCAATTGGTATCGTGCTGGAGCCTTTCATTGCAGGGACGCTCGGCTTGACCGTGTATACGGCAGCATTTATTGCGGAGACGATCCGCGCAGGTATTTTGGCGATTCCAAAAGGACAGACAGAAGCCGCTCGTTCCTCGGGATTGACGTACGGACAAACGATGCGCTATATCATTTTGCCGCAAGCGATCAAGGTCGTAATCCCGCCGATGGGTAACCAATTTATCAATCTCGTAAAAAACTCTTCGGTATTAGGTGTGATTGCAGGTCTTGACCTGATGTACTTTGGAGACCTGATCTCCGCCGATACGTTTGTTACCTTTGATGTGTACATTTTTGTAGCTGTTTTCTATCTGATTCTGACCCTTCCGTTGAGCGCGTTCGTCAGTTATTTGGAGCGACGCTTGGCTGGAAGCCGCTAAGAAGGAGGGGACATCATGGACTTTATCGGAGCCTATACGCCCAGTCATTTGACCTTCCTGCTCGAAGGCTTTTGGGTCACCTTGCAGGTCGCTTTCTTGTCAATTGTCCTCAGCTTTACCATTGCGATTCTCGTAGGGGTTTTGCGTTACGCAAAAATTCCCGGAGTTTCACAAGTTCTCGGGACAATCGTAGAGCTGATTCGCAATTTGCCGCTCTTGTTGATTATTTTCTTTACGTATTTTGCTCTCCCGGAAGTGGGAATCAAGCTGGACAAGTTTTGGGCCGCTGTTCTGGCGTTGGTTATTTTCGAAGCAGCAATGTTGTCGGAAATCGTACGAAGTGGTTTAAATTCGGTCGAAAAAGGACAGATTGAAGCTGCACGTTCTTCTGGTCTGAATTATGTCCAGACACTATGGAATGTTGTCCTTCCACAGGCTCTTAGAAGAATGGTTCCGCCGATTGTGAGCCAATTCATTTCGCTCTTGAAGGATACGTCGCTGGCTGTTGTAATCGCTTTGCCAGAGCTGATGAACCATGCGCAAATTATCAACGGACGCAATGTCAACTACGTCATCCCGACCTTCCTGATGGTGGCAGTGATGTACTTCGTCGTCAACTATGCGTTGTCAGTCGTCTCCAAGCGACTGGAAAACAAGCACGCTTAATCGTTCTATCTTTGCAGATCTCCGATTCTTAGTAAAATAAGAATAGGAGATCTTTTTCCGTAAGAAAGGAGCAGCTATGCGAGAACGCCTTTTGATCCTGTTTATTATCATGCTGGCAACTGCTTTTTTTGGAGAGATGAAGGTAAACCCCGTAGGAGGGTCGTTTCGTTTTTCCTTGGGCATCGCTGCTTTCTTTTTTGGATTGTTGTGGTTTTCGTCCGTACCTGTATTGGTGACGGGATTTTTTACAGGGACGTTTATCTTCGGATTTCGCGTCGGAATGGATGTCTTTTTTGCGTACCGTCCGTACATGGAGAGTGTGGCTGCGCATCTTCCCTCAGCCTTCTTCTATTTCAGCTTTACCGTTCTGTTTTATTTGCTCCGTGCGCGAAGCTATCGCGAGTTCCCCCTATGGTTGGGGCTGATAGGTGCATCCATTGATTTCGTCTCCAATGTGGTAGAGATCCAAGTACGACAGTATTTCACTGATTTTCCGCCGATCACTTGGCAGAGCTTTTTGATGCTTCTCTTCTTTGGGGTCCTGCGCAGCTTTTTTGCTGTCGGCTTGTACAACAGCTTTTCGATCAGGCAATTGCGGGCAGTGGGAGAGGTGAGGCAGCAGGAGCTGGAGCGTCTGCGGATGATTAATACGGAGCTGTATGAAGAAGCCTTTTACTTGCGCAAATCGATGACGCATCTGGAGGAAATCACGCGCGAAAGCTACCAGCTCTACAGGCGTCTGCTCACCTCGGATCATACGGAATCCCCGACGGCCTTGGCGATTGCCGAGAATGTGCATGAGGTGAAAAAAGATTCGCAGCGGATGCTGGCGGGGATTTCCAAGCTGATTAATCAAGAGGGGCTAGCACCACAGCTGCCGATCAAAGAGCTGTGTGAGTTGGTTGCCCGCGCGAATCAGAAATACGCAGAGATGTTGGGAAAAGATATACGAATGGAGTGGAGCTGTAACATCAACCTGTCGACCAGCCAAATCTATGCGTTGCTATCCGTGCTAAACAACCTCGTAGCAAATGCAGTAGAGGCGATTCCCACGTCTGGACAGATTGAGCTGAATGTGAAGCTGATTCATCGTCATCTGGTGTTCAGTGTACTTGACAGTGGTCCGGGAATTCCGCTAGAAGAGCAGGAATGGGTGTTTCAGCCCGGCTATACGACTAAATACGATGAGCAGGGCAATGCATCTACCGGAATTGGACTGACGCATGCCCGCGGAATTGTCCAAAGTCTGCAAGGAAGCTTGCGTATTTTACCGGATCAGAAGCAAATGACGCACTTAGAAGTACAAATTCCGACCGACCAATTGCTCGGAAAGGAGGGAGTGTAAGCAATGATACGTTTCTTTTTAATTGAAGATGATGCTGTAGTACGCCGCATGCTCGAACGGATTATTCAAGACAGCGGGTTGGGCGAAATTGTAGGGCAAGCTAGCGATGGCAGTCACGTATCGATTGATCAACTGTATGGGGTCGATGTCATTTTGATCGACTTGCTAATGCCGGGGCTTGATGGCATCCAAACGATCAAAAAGTTGCAGGCAGATGGCTTCGCGGGCCGCTTCATCATGGTGTCACAGGTGGAAAACAAAGAAATGATCGGGGAGGCTTATTTGCAGGGGATTGATACCTTTATTCAAAAACCGATTAACCGCTTGGAAGTCATGGCTGTGCTGAAGCGGGTATCGGATTACTTGTCCCTGGAAGCATCTTTGCAAACCATCCGCAAATCATTGCAAATATTGGATGTCAAAGCAAAAGAACCGCATATCGGCGGCTCGAAAAGTCAGTCTTCCGATCAGGACAATCTGGCACAAAAAGCGAGAAAACTGCTGTTGCAGCTAGGGATCGCGAGTGAAGCCGGGGCTCCCGATCTACTATTGATCATGGAATGGCTCGTACAGGATGAGCGACAAGGAGACAAGCTGCACGAATTGCAGCTCAAGGAACTGTATACACAAATCCTACTGAAGGTGCATACCAGCCTGAATGAGCATGGGATTACCAAAGAGGTGCGTGCCATGGAACAACGGATTCGCCGGATGGTCCTGCAAGCCTTTACGCATCTTTCCTCATTGGGGTTGACCGACTATGCCAACCCGACCTTTGAACACTTTGCACCACGACTGTTTGATTTTCAAGAAATTCGCCAACGGATGCAAGAGCTGGAGGCGGGCGAAAAAACGACGAAGTGCCGGATTAGCGTGAAAAAGTTTTTATCTGTCTTTTATATGGAAGCAAAGGCGCTATAAATAGCAAAAACGCGGGAGCCGATCGTAACAACGATCCAATCTCTCGCGTTTTTTTATTCATGCCTTTGCCTGATGAACAAGCTCAGAAAAGGCACCATACAAACCAATTGCCCCATACTGTTGTTGGTACTCCTCTATCGACCCATCGCGCACGATTTTCCCGTTCATCAGAAAAATTGCCCGATCGGCTACCGCATCTGCCACCTGCAACTGGTGAGTCGTAAAGAGAACGGATTGACCCGCGAGCTTTACTTCCCGCACGAGATCGACGAAGGCATCCATCCAATACGGATCGAGTCCATTGGTCGGTTCATCGAGGACGACGAGTGCAGGCTTGGCCAATATCGCTTGGGCAAACAAGAGGCGCTGCTGCATCCCTTTGGAGAACTGAGACACCCGTTTGTTTCTCACTTCGTGCAAACCCACCATTTTCAGCAGTCGATCTGCCTCTTCTGGGGTGCGATTGCGCAGGGAAGCGTAAAATTCGAGCGTCTCTCTTGCAGTAAGTCCCGCAGAAAATGTAAAGTGATCCGGCATATAGCCGATTTCTTGAAGATACTCCACGCGATTATCGTTCCAGTTCAACCCGTTTAGCTGAATAGTTCCCGATGAAGGCGGGAGAATACCTACCAGCATCCGCAGGATCGTACTTTTCCCTGCACCGTTACCGCCGCATAAGGCGACGACCTGACCGGGTGCAATGTCCATACTGAATGGGTGGACGATTGTTTTTCCATTGATTTCCTTGGTGACCTGATCGATGGTCAGACCTAACATATTCATCGCATTACCTTCTTTCCCATACCCGGATGGCTATGAACAAGGTCGCACTGATCCAGAGCAGACTGAGTGCGACAAAGATGAGATCACCAAGCGGAGAATCAGCCCAGTACACCCATTTGTAGTATTCAGGTCCAAAGATCGAGCCACCGCCTAATCTGGCAACGGAAAAGATTCGTACAAACTCCGCCGGGTTGAGAAATGTTGCAAGCTGAAGCAGAGGCTTGATCCATGTATAAGGGACGAAGCTGAGCATAGAGATGAGCAGAGTCGGCCATGCCAGAATATAGAAGAACCAGACGCTGACCCCCATTGTCAAAGCCTGCCAACGGTTTTTACTGATGGCGCCAATCAGCATGGCTAGACCTAAAAATAACAGAATGAGACAAACGGAAAAGGCAAGCAAAAACAAGAGAGTCGAAAATGCAAAGCTTTTTCCTAGCAGCATGCCAGCTACACCAGACAACCCATACCCGAAGCTGACGATCGCGACTAATACGAGTGCTTGTCCCAAGTATTTCCCCAATAAGAAGGAGGAGGTTGTCATGGCGTAAGTAGAGAGGAGCTGCCAGCTTCCCTCTTCTTTTTCCGCCGTCAAGGAAAAAGAGGAGAGAAGCATCGTCATTAGTGGCAGCAAATACAAAATCAGATTCAGCATGGTACCTGTCGTATACGTATAACCCTTCATGTAGGACTGCGATTGGATGATCAAGAGTCCCAAACTAAACAGGGAGAACAGAGCCATAAACGAGTAGGACCATGGATTGCGAAAGCCTACCTTCACTTCTCGTTTGGCAATCAGACTGATGTGCAAAGACTCCACTCCCTCTGTTAGTTATGTGTGGTTGGGGTAGTACTGTTGCTTCCATGATCAGCTGGTTTGCTTTCGTGACCGCCATTATGTTGACCTTCGGAAGACTGACCATCTTTGTTCATGTGCTTGCTCATGCCGTTTTCCCAGCTATGATTTTTCAACTCTTCCGCACTCATGACAATACCTTTCTTTTGCTCTTGAACGAAGCTGTCTGCAGCAGACTTCTCTTTGAAGGAATAGATGCCATACGTCATTGGCGTTTTGAAGTCTTTATCGTAAGCGTAGGTAGCTTGCTCTGCTTTTGTCCATTCTGCTGTGTAGTAATCGCGGACAAATTGTACAGCCACGTTATCGGTTCCATTTTCTTTCGTCCAGTTGTTCAGGCAGCCGAGATCATCAAACTTCAGTGTTTTTCCATCTTTTAAGACGATTTCAGTAGCATTGTGATCGTTAGGGACATGCATTTTGCAAAGGTCGCATTTGTCTACACCTTCCGCGATATCTACTGGTTTCGGCTCTTCGTTTCCGCAGCCGACCATAAGCAGGCTGATACCGATAATTGCTCCGATTGTTGTGCACCATTTGTTCATTTTATTCATGATTTTTTCACTCCTATATAAATGATCGAACAGCTTCCTAATAACAAGATAAGTCCAAGAATGCCAGCACCCCAACCACTCGTTTCCCCGGATTCAACCAGCACAGTGTCCGACGGCATCATCAAAGGAGATGCGTCCTTGATTGCTGAGCCGGCTCCACTTGTAAACAAGCCTTCCAGAAACACGAATCCCGGGGCTTGGAAAAACAGCTGGTAGGCAGGAACCGCATCGGTCAAACCCAGGTAAAAAGGATTCATCTCGTACGGCAAATCACTGCGGGAATCCCCGTTCACATCGAGTCCTTGCAGATTGTCCCAGTAGTTTTTATTTAAGTTGTTGTTCTGACTATCCTGGGCTTGCGCTTGGATGACGTTGGAGACAAATTGGTTATCGGTTAATACGTTGTCAGAAGAGGACAAAAACTGCATGCCGATAAAGTTGAGACTGAGTAAATTGTTTTTGACCGTAATTCCGGATGATTGCTCTAAGTACAGTCCAACGCGGTTGCCCTCAATCGTGTTGTTTGCAATCAGCGTATCCTGTACGGTAATGAGAAGAATTCCTTGCGAGCCAGGATTTTTTTGCGATTTCAAAAATTGATTGCCGGTAACCGTCAGTTTGCGCGACTCCATAAGCTGGGAGCCTGTCACATTTTCCATTCCAATGTTGTTGATGACCGTCGTATCAGAGGTGCCCATGAAGTGATAGCCGTACCGCGAGCTCGTCACCAGATTTTGTTCCAGATGGTTTCGATCGCTATTTTCGACGTAAAAGCCATCTTCGACATTCGTCACCTGATTTTTAATGAAACGGTTATGATGCGATTCACGGACGTCAATTCCGTTTCCTCGTCTCGCCTTTTCCGTTTGCTTTGGCTTTACTTCAGGCTGTGCTCCGTGATTATGTCCAGAACTGGTCGTTGGGCTGCCATCACCTTTGATTTTTCCAATGACTTGAACGTTGTGAAGCGTGTTGTAGTCTGCTTGCCGTAATTGAATACCGATCCCTTTCGTTTCAACGATGACATTCTCCAGGAAGTTTTGATCGCCACGGATGACAAGCGCGGCTACGTCACTGTTGATTCGCTTGTCCACGATATGGATTCCTTGCACGCTCACATTGTCGCTTTCAATCGTGAGCGTTGCCTCCTCCTCGGTCGGATTGATGATCTTCACTGGATCATTGGCTACCAATTGAATCGGCTTGGTAATGCGGATAGGACCTTTGTACAAACCATACGGGATGGTAACGGTATCGTTAGGGCGTGCTTGATCAATCATCGCCTGCAAGGAGTCAGAATCTGCAGGCGTCGCCTTGGCTGTGATTGGCAGCTGTAGAGCAACGATACAAATGACGGAGACGAAAAGTAGCGGGAGAGATAATTTTCGATTGTTCCATCGTAATGACAGGGTGCATCCTCCCCTATTCCACTAGAGAGCTCTCTTGTTTGTTGCCGGATAATCGGCTGCTAGCTACATTTAGGATAACAGCCTCTTTTCATTTTCGTATGACTCAACCGGGCTATAAAACGTGTCAAAAAACGCAACGATTTTAAAAAATGGAAGGGTGCGAGCGGCTTACACCTGAGGTGGCATTGTGCAATCAAAGCGGTCATACTAAATGGGAGAGAAGGAAGAGACGAAAAGGAGAGACGATAAATGGATACAAACATAGAGAAAGCACTGCGCACGACGCTGGAATATTGGGATCGGATGAAAAAAAGCCACGAGGACGACGCGGAGGACGATGCGAATCAGTTTGAGGCTTCGTTTTACCGTATGATGGAGCAAATCCGCGAGTGGTACGATCAACTGGAGACGAAACCTGATACGCTAGAGGATGCACTGCTTCTTCCAGACATGGCAAAGGTTGCGGAGCAGTTGCCTGTAGAGATCATGCTGAATTTTGAAACGGAGCTGGAATTGATCGTAGATGGGCAAATACGGGAGGATGATGAGAAATACGATTAAAAACAGAGAACTTGTTGCATCCTATCCTTGACATGATTTACTAGAATATTGTGTTTGGGGAGGGTAAGAACAAGTGGTACCTACTCTGTTATGCGTCATTATCTTCATCATTCTTTTACCACCCATTGTATTTTTCGGTTACATGTATGCCCTGTCTAAACAGCCGAAGCACTCTATTATTCGGTCTCATCCGTTTTTGGGGTGGATGCGTTATTTGTTGGAAAAGCTCGGGCCTGAGCTTCGCCAGTATTGGTTTGACGATGATACAGACGGTAGGCCGTTTTCCAGAGCTGACTTCGTGGGCCTCATGTATGCGTCAAAATACCGGACGGACCTGATCTCGTTCGGAAGTAAACGTGATTATGAGAAGCCCGGCTTCTATTTGTCCAATGCGATGTTCCCGAAGCTGACAAGTGAACTGCGTATTGATAATGAAAAAGTCGTCCCCGGCAGAAAATACGAGATTACCCACGAAGGACTGTTCACGAGAAGGGAAAAGTTTATCGAGGAACAAGAGGTAAAACCGTGGTTGCTGCATGACGAGGACGTCATTGTCGTGGGAGAAAACAGAAGGCAGCCCTGGCGGCTGAAAGGGATGTTTGGTGCTTCAGCTACCTCCTTTGGCGCAGTGGGAGAGAACTATATCATGTCCACGGGGCATGGGGCACGTATGGCAGGCGGCTCTTGGATCAATACAGGAGAGGGTGGCGTCGCAGAAGTTCACCTCTCGACAGACGCGGATATCATTTCGCAAATCGGGCCGGGGATGTTCGGCTTCCGTGATGACAAGGGCAAGTTTTCGATCGAAGAATTCAAGAACAAGGCTAACATTTCTAACATCAAGGCGTTCGAGCTGAAGTTTCATCAAGGGGCCAAAATACGCGGAGGTCACCTCGAGGGCTCCAAGGTTACGGAAAAAGTCGCGGCAGCAAGGCTGGTACCAGTGGGACAAACGGTCAATTCACCGAACCGCTTCGAGTTTCTCACCAATCCTGAGGAAGCCTTGCAATTCATCGACAGTTTGCAGGAGGCGGGGGGCAAGCCTGTCGGTGTGAAAATCGTCGTCGGCGATCCGAAGCGATTGGAGCCGTTTTTTGAGAAGATGGTGGAGCTGTCGATTTATCCGGATTTTATCACGGTAGATGGCTCTGAGGGTGGGTCGGGTGCGATGTATAAGGCAATGGCAGATGGCATGGGCTTGCCGCTTTTCGCCGCGCTCATCATTCTCGATGATACGATGAGGAAATTCGGCGTACGGGACCGCATCAGGATTTTTGCTTCCGGCAAGCTCGTTACCCCTGACAAAGTAGCAATCGCCATGGCATTGGGAGCGGATTGCGTCAACTCCGCACGCGGCTTCATGATTGCAACTGGTTGTATTATGGCGATGCAATGCCATACAGGCAAATGTCCGACAGGGGTCACTACGACGGATTCCAAATACCAGGAGGCGTTGGTTCCGGCAGAAAAGCAGTGGCGTGTCATGAATTATATTTTGCAGTTGAGGGAAGGCTTGTTCTCGCTGGCGGCAGCATGTGGCTTGGAGAGTCCGACTGAGCTTCGGAGAGAGCATGTCGTGTTTACCAACGAAAGCGGAGAGACCATGCGTGTGGTTGACTTGTTTCCGTACCCGGTTGTGTCCAGATAATGATTTACAAAAGAGATAAATAATGGTATGGTGAATGAATCAGGCTATAGTACACCTTCCTTCTAACCCAATCCGATTCTAGGGGTACTGCTTTCCTGATTTTTTTATGCCTATTATTAAAATGAGAAGGCCGTATGATCCTGTGTAAGCGATCATGCGGCCTTTGTTTATGTCGATCGATTAGGAAATCGTGTTTTGCCCAGGCTTCCAGTCCATTGGGCACAATCCGCCTGATTGCAGAGCTTCGATTACACGGAGCGTCTCATCTACGCTTCTACCAACCTTGGAGTTGGAGATGACTGCGTATTGCAGGATGCCTTCTGGATCGATGATGAAGCTGCCGCGCAGCGGAGCTTTGGTTGCTTCGTCCAACACACCGTACGCCATGGTCGCTTCTTTGCTGTAATCGGAAGCAAGTGGGAACGAGAGTGGACCGATGCCATCACTCGATCTCATCCATGCTTTGTGTGTATGTATACTGTCGCCGCTAATACCAAGCACCTCTACATTCAAATCCGTGAACTCCTTGATCCGGCGGTTGAGGCTGAGGATTTCCGTTGGGCATACTTTCGAAAAGTCAAACGGGTAAAAGAACAAAAGAAGCCATTTTCCACGATAGTCTACCAAGCTCTTTGGCAGGGGAAATCCGTTGTCAAACGTAACGGTGTCCATCGTAAAATCAGGTGCAGGAAGGCCAATACGTGCTGTCATAGATCGATCTCCTCGTTTCTGATACCGTATGTCGGGTACTGGTATCAAAGTATCACGAACGATCGAGACAATCAATTAGTTCTGAATATCAGAAGTATGGTGGAGCTTTTTTGCATCGTTCTTTTGTAGAAGGAAGAAAACGATCGGAAGGAAGGCTACCAAGAAACAACAGGCGGCGAGAATCGGAAATACGGACATTTCCAAAACAGCACGACCGAGATAGGTTTGCCAGCCGATTACAGCTAAACCGAGCAAGTAGGCGATACCTGCGAGATGGATGAATCCAGTACGAGCGGTGGACACATGCTTTTTACGTTCAGCTAACCAAGCGACAAAAGGTACTGCTTGCAGAGCATGAAAGCCAATACCATGGAGCCAAATGATATTCCCTTGTTGCCCGACCACTCGACCATCATTGAATGAAATCCAGAGGCCTGCCGCAAACGATAGCATAACCGCAATCAATGCATAGCGAATGCCGACTGCCAGCTCTGGGTGTAGGGAATAAGCTTTTCTGCGGAAAAACTGAATGGCTATGAATACATAAAAGAGGACCAAGAGAAGAGCCACAAAAGTAAAAATGGAACCGACAGCGACGTCGAAGGGTGTGCCATTTTTGACGAACCTCGGGTCCACGCCGCGGAAGTTTTGTATGGTTTCCGCTCCGTACGAGTAGAAAGCAAGCAGGATATACGGCCAGCGAAAGAAAGCTTTACTTCGTGTGCCCATGGCAGATAACGGAATGATTGCGGCTGTCGATAATAAAAATATTCCGAGTGCGGCATTAAAGGAAAACGCTTTCGAGACATCGCCATTTGGAGCGACCGGTCCTCCGTACAGCATGACCCAGATTGCGCATATGGCAGCCAGTAAGAAGCCAAGCAGGCCAGTAAACACTAACCATTTCTCCCCTTGAAAGAAAGGGGGTGCTGTATGACTTTCCATAACAGATTGATTCATGAATCGAGTTCTCCCTCCTGTAAGGTTTTGGTACTCTGCTACTCACTTTACAGGGATGAAGAATACGGAATAACGGGCAGCGGAATGAAATCGAATTAGGTCCGGGGACGGATTTATGTCTCGTTCTTGCCGGAAAGCTTTACCATCTGGCAAAGTTGAAGTAAGATGGTTAAAAATTACAAAAAGGAATAAAAAATCAGGCTATTGTACACCTTCCTTCTGAGCTAAAGGTTTGGTTCACCATTAGGGGTACTGCTTTCCTGATTTTTTTCGTGATGCCAATGAAAAATCAAATCTACCTTCGCCGGAAAAATAAAATCATCGTACAGCAGGGGCAGCATGAACTGCCTACCTCTTATTTAGCTGCGGCTTTGCGCAACATCGAGAGCTTGGGCTATACCTTTTCACTGGAATTGCTAGAAAGAATCCGAACGCTGTCGGAAGGAGAGTTTTTCGCGCTCTATTCGGACGTGGTAGCTGTCCTAAAGGTAAAGATCGGGGCATCCCGGCAATACAAGCCGATGTATCCGAATTTTCCTAAGCAAGTCATGGAGGCTAGCGAGGGTGAGCTGTTTGTAAATGCGATCATTCATTATTTGACGTTGGACCTTCCTGTGCACGAAGTGAAAAAGCGGTTGCCTTTGCTGAAAGAATCGCGCCTGAAGTTGATACATATGGGCACAGACGAAGAGCTGCTACAGATAGGAATGAACTTGCTGCGCTCCAATAGCTCGCTGTCTGTTACTGACAGGGAAGACTTGGAGGGCTTGATTCAGGCCTATGAAGGAATCGCAGAAGCTCTCCCAGGCGAGATTCCCCAAAAGGAAAACGTGGCGATTGCTGCTAGCCTGTTGCTCAAGTATGACAAGCTACCTGCTACCTTTTTGGCCCACTACTGCAAGACAGCGACAGATGTACTACGTCTGGCAGTGGCACTGTCTGACGGGGATGTGAGCTTGGCAGAGCCTGCGAAATTTCGCAAGTTCAAACGCGGCGAAAGAAGACTGCTTCTCCGACTGCTGGAAGCCAGCTCGAATATCGTAGAAGACATGAATCGTTACAAAAACAGATGGATCCGTCTCGGGGAAATCTTGCATCCGTTTGAATATAAGGATCGCTATCCGAAAGCGGCAGAAGCATTCGATATTTTGCGCAACAATCACAAGTTCGAGACGTTCAATAGCCAAGTAGAGCAGGCGCTGGTCCGTGCGGATGTGAATACGGCGATCAAGCTGCTTGAACAGCGTCCTGGGGAATTTGCCCGGCGCCTGGATCATTTGCTGCGTTTGACGGAGCTGGGTAGTTCAGTCCTTTCTGCCTTCGAGAAGATTGCGGATGGTGTATCGACTCCAGTTCTTTTGCAAGTCATGAATCACTTTGACAAACGGGATAGCTACGGAGAATGGCGAACCTTTTTTCCAAAAGGGCAAGTGGCGAAAGTACAGGCAATCGAAAATCGAGTGCCAGAGCTGCAAGAGGACATCAGACAGAAGGCAGCGGATATATGCCGGACATCGTTGTTGAACCGTTTTGCCAAATTGCCATCGCTGGGTAACGTCTATATCGACCCGCGACTGCAGGAGCATCTCGTTCCGTTTTCGATGCGATCCGCCAGCAAAGCACTACGCACGATTGCACGCGGCTCCCGGCTATCGATTCCGGACGGAGGGACGATTCGCTTTTTCCTGTGGTGGAGGGAAGGGATCGTCAACGATGTCCCTACAGGCAGAGTTGATATCGATTTGTCTGCCGTGCTCTATAACGAGGATTGGAAGTACATGGAGCATATTTCCTATACCAATCTGCGTTCCGACAAGTATCGAGCGTGCCATAGCGGGGATATTGTGGAGGCTCCCAAAGGCGCGTGCGAATTCATCGACATCGACATTGATTCTGTCATCCACTATGGCGGTCGATATGTCGTCATGAACCTGTATTCGTTTACGAGTCAGCCTTATTGCGATTTGCCTGAATGCTTCGCTGGTTGGATGATTCGTTCCGCGCCACAGACAGGAGAAATTTTCGAGCCGCAGACGGTACAGGACAAGATTGATCTCGCCGCAAATACGCGGATTTGTATCCCGGTCATTCTGGATCTCGTGGAGAGAAAAGTGATTTGGACGGATATCGCCCTGAATTCCGATCCGTGGTTTGCCAACAATGTGGAGTCCAATGCCGGAGGGGTGGAGCTGATGGGAAGAGCGCTCACCTCGTTGGTGAAGCCTACCCTGCATGAGTTGTTCATGCTTCATGCACAGGCGAGAGGGACGCTGACTGATCAGGCGGAAGAGGCAGATACGGTATTTTCCTTGGAGGAAGGCATTACCCCGTTTGATACGGAGATCATCATGGCGGATTTTATGCAGTAAGGTTGGCGGGGTGTAAGGCGTGAGTTCGGTATTATACCGGACTCACGCCTTTTCACTTTGTTATTCTAGCCTGAAAAATTTTCTGTTTTGTTCATGAAAATTTCAAATAAAACCCAATTAATAGTCAGAACGAGCTATTTTTTTGCTAGTAACTGGAACTCTATAATGGCAAATGTAATTGGTCAATTCGATTTGGAAAGAGGAGGAAAAAGAATTGGAAGCAGATTTGTTTTATTGGGAAATGGTCAAGAAAAATATTGGGGTGTATACCACTGAGGAACAAAAACGCTTAAAGGACGGAAAGATCATCATATTTGGACTCGGCGGTGTTGGGGGGATGGAAGCGATTCTTTGCGCCCGCATGGGGATCGGGCAAGTCACCGGAGTAGATCCTGATGAATTCGAAGTTTCTAACATCAATCGTCAAATGCTGGCAACGGTACATTCATTGGGTAAATCAAAAGCGGCGACGGCTGAAGAAGCTCTTCAATCCATTAACCCATACATATCTGTTCGATGCGTCCAAGCAAATGTTGATGAAGACAATGTGCTTGAACTGATGAAAGGGCATGATCTGGTGATTGAAGCAGTGGACGATATACCCTCGCGCGTCATCATCCACCGGACCGCGCGTGAGCTGGGCATACCAAGCGTGGGCATGTCAGGGAGTCCCCCAACCCGTGGGTTTGTCTCTTCCTTTTTTCCAGACGGCATCTCGTACGAAACAGCATTGAACATTCCAGGAGCAGGGGAGAAGTTGACCAATGAAGCGCTACGCCAAGAGATTGCTGACATAAAAAAAGCCAGGGCCTGGCACTCTGTCAAAGAAGGAGCTCCAAAGGAATGGGCAGAGGATTTTTGTGAGGGAAAGGCTGGCTGGATTATTACACCAGTTCGTGCCCATCTCATAGCGCTTTTCAGCTTTCATGAAGCCGTGCAAATCTTAACGGGCAGAGAACCGTTGGCACGTGCACCCAAAGGCGTTCTCATTAATCTAGATACGGACACGCCGGTAAAAGTGACCACTCCCCCTGATGGAACGTGGAACTATGCAACACTATAACGATTTTGAAAGAACCAAGGAGATGATCGTATGCCGTTGATAGAAAATAGCCAATTATACAACAACAGTTTCACCCGCAATTTCGGAATCATTACGAGTGAGGAGCAAGCCAAACTGCGGAATGCTAGAGTAACGGTGGTAGGTGCAGGCGGCGTGGGAGGAATCACATTGATTCAACTCGCCCGTATGGGTGTAGGCAAGCTTCATGTCATCGATCAAGACTCGTTTGAGGAAAGTAATCTCAATCGCCAAATGCTCAGCTTTGTCAGCAAAATCAACTCTCCCAAGGCGGAAGTAGCGAAGGAAATACTTCACGATATCAATCCAGAGCTGGAAGTAAAGGTAACAAGGGAGTTTGTTACCGAAGAAAATGCACATGATTTGCTGGGTGATACAGATGTGATTGTAGATGCTACGGATAATCTGGTTGCACGGGTAATCATCCATAGAACTGCGGCTGATATGGGTATTCCCTCCATCTGGATTGCGGTAACACCACCTTTCCGTGGAGGAGTCATGTGCATGACACCCGACTCCGTGCCCTATGAGGTCGCCATGAGGCACCCTTCCTATCAACAGCCTCTCACGCCAGAGATGCGTGAAAAAATTAATCAGATCAAAGACGAGCGTGCAAAGTATTCCGTATCGCAAGGTGCCCTGCCTGAATGGGCAGATGCCTATGTAAAGAGAGAGGCTCCATGGGCAGTGCTTGCTCCGGTAGCGAATATCGTCGGCGTATTGGCTAGCTTTGAGGCATTCAAACTAATCATTCAGAGACCAGACCTATTGCCAGCCGTTGCTCCCAATCTAGTCAAAGTCAATTTAGCTTCCGTCCAAATGGTACAGGTAGAAGCCCCGGCAGAGGGAAGCTGGGATAACACGCTACTATAAGGACTCCTATGTTGCCTACCACCATTATCTTACTGGTAATCGCCCTCTTGTCATTAGTGGCAAAGGACCTGGTTCTCGTCTACGCTTCCCTCTTGCTGCTCGGATTATCTTTGCTAAAAGCAGTGCCTGTCATGGATGCAATCCAAAAACCAATTTTCCATGTGGGTCTGTTTTGTCTAATGGTATTCTTGTTGATTCCGATTGCCAAAGGAAAATATGATTTCATCTCTCTTGGCAAGGAAATGGTCAGTTGGAAAGCAACGATAGCCATTTTAGCAGGTTTTATCATCTCTTATGTCGGGGGAAAAGGCTTAAGTATTTTGCCAGATCAACCGGTTGTTTTCATAGGCGTAACACTTGGAACACTTTTGGCAGTGCTACTGACTAATGGGCTGCCCGCAGGCTTAATCATTGCAGCAGGATGCATTGCGTTGCTGTCGAGAATCTTCAATTTCTAGCACCCTCTAAATCTATTTTGAAAGAAGTGCCAAACTATGAATTTCAATCATAAAAAGAAAAATCATTTTCTTATGCTAGTCCTATCTTTAGGGCTACTTGTTCAAGGGTGTTCAACTCCTGATTCCCCCAATCAAAATAGTACAACACAAGCTCAATCAGTAGTGGAATCAACCAATGAGATCGTAACGGAAGAGCTGAAAGTGCCAAGTATCGATCAGGACGTCTCCTTATATGTGAGGCATATGAGTGCCAAAAACAAGGAAAAGTTCACCAACAATGAGGTTGTATTATTTCTTGAACCGTTTAGCGTACCTACTGCCCAAGCATTTGATGTTCCGGGATACTCATGGATGGAGGAATACGCAAAGCAAGGTTACGACACATGGGCGATGGACTTCCGAGGGTTTGGGCAATCTACCCGCCCACCTGAAATGGATCAACCGCCTGTAAAGAATGCTCCTGTCGTCCGTGCCACTGAGGCGGTAAAAGATTTGGAGGCTGTGGTACAGTACATCAAGCAAAAGCGGCAAGTCGAAAAAATCAGTATTGTAGGATGGTCATGGGGTGGAGTTGTTGCAGGAATGTACGCGACTGAACATTCCGATGATATTGAAAAACTCGTGCTTTATGGTGTTATGCATGGTTTTTCCTTACCTTTGATGGCAACTCCATTTGAATCAAAAAGCAAGCCAGGTGAAATTAATCCCGATTTACCAGCGTACCAGGTTGTCCAGTTTGACAAGGCCATGCACCATTGGCACATGATGCTAGATAAACGCGACCTGGTTTCTGGTGAGGCAATGAATGCTGTATCCAAGGTCTTCGTAAACTCTGATCCTAACAGCAGCAAGCAACCAGAACAGTCCATCCGCCGTCCAATGGGACCTTTGGTAGATCTGTATTACATCTGGACGGACAGACCAATTTTTGATGCAGCGAAAATTACGACGCCAGTGTTGATCATTCGAGGAGATCTGGACTTTTTTGCAGATAAGTCCCTCTTCCATAAACTGACCAATGCATCTGCAAAACAAGAAGTGGTTATCAAAGATGCAACACATTGGGTGTTGTACGAAAAAAATCGTGATCAACTCTTGCGTGAAACAGACGAATTCCTGAAAAAGTAAGTAAACCCGTAAGGATGTGCTGGAAATGAAGTCGTTTCAAATTTTGGATGCAACACTGCGAGAAGGAGAGCAGCAAGCAGGCGTTCGCTTCACATGCGAAGACAAGATTCGCATACTGCATCTCTTGGAAAGCTATCAGATAGACCTCATAGAAGTGGGCCACCCTGGAATTTCTGCCCTAGATGAAGAAATCTGCCGAAAAGTGGCTCAATCGGCAAGACGAGCGCAAATATTAATGCATGCGAGAGCTACTGTTGAAGAAGTACATGCAGCAAAGCGCGCCAAAGCAGACTGGGTGGGGATATGGGCTTCCATTAATGATGTGTCTATCCAAACCAAATTCAGTCATCACCAGGAAAGCTATATACAAGAGAAGGTCGAACAAGCTGTTATCGAAGCAAAAAAGCTTGGCTTACAGGTTAGATTCACGATTGAAGACGCTTCACGGACAGAGTGGGAAAAGATATCCAGCTTAGGTCATGTTGCTTTGCAGGCAGGTGCAGATCGCATTAGTTTGGCAGATACTGTCGGGATATGGGAGCCTGATACCTGCAAAAAAATCGTAACTCGTGCCATTGAGGAATTTGGATGCGAAATTGAAGTTCATCTGCATAATGATTTCGGTCTTGCTCAAGCGAATGCGCTGGCGGCTATTGATGCAGGTGCCTCTGTCATTGATACGACGATTTTAGGAATCGGTGAAAGAGCTGGCATTACTGACTTGATCCAGCTTACTGTTGCGTTGCAAAAGCTGCGAAATGATCAACGTTATTCTTTGGATAGAATTCCCGAGCTTGTACAAGCGATACGTCTGACGACAGGGTATAGACCGGACGAACTACGCCCTATCACTGGGCAAAATGCCTTTACGCATACATCGGCTTACCATGTCCAAGCGGTAAAGAGAAATTCCAAAGCGTATGAGCCATTTCCTCCCGAAACAATAGGAAGAACACGGCTTCTCGAAGAAAAGCGTCCTCCAATAGGAAGCCCAAAGCTGCCTGTTTCCTTACAGGTAGGAAAGCCGTTTCCCAAAGGTGCTTCAGAGCTACAGTATCATCGTGACGGTCCAGGGATTCGCTGGGTTATGATGGATTCACGTGTTGATGAGCGAGCCTCATTTTATGTGATCCAAAGGATATTTGGATTATGCGATTTGTCCGGTGTTCCTGAAAAACATGTAGACAGACATGCGCATCATTGTGACAGTGCCTTCCTCTTTTGGGGAGATGCACCTGATGGCACTGGTCTGGTGTGTCATGTTCAACTCGGTGAAGAAGAGAAGACTGTTGAGAGTCCAGCAGCTATTTTTATCCCAGCAGGCGTCGAGCATTCCTATCACTATGTGTCAGGGCGCGGAACTTATACAAATATTGTATTGTCACCTGAATACAACAAAAGCTTATTGGTTTCAGCAGCAACTTCTGAAATACCAGTGACCTAAGAGGTACAGGAAGTTGTTGAGTTTGAAGAGTGGGCAGCCATCTGGGCATGAGTACGGTATCGACCGGGCTCATGCCTTGTTTGAGTATTTGTGGTTACATCGACAAAACCCCGCCATAGATCGGTTCTTGCTGCGTTTTTTGTCCCCAAGTGCGCGTTCCGTATTCGAAATGCCACCATTCTTTTGGATAGTTGACGAATCCGGCAGCGGTCATCAAATGATAGAGCAGTCGGCGATTTTCTCGAATCTCGATGTCTTTTTGTGTAGGTTGTACGAGTTCCTCATAATATCGAGTGGAAGCCAGTTCACTGAAATCATCGAAGTCTGTCCCCATTTCCAGCCAGCCATTAGGCCCTGCGATAGTCAGATCGACTGCGCCACCGGATAGGTGAGGGGACGGTTTTGAGAGGTCTGTTGTTGGATAAGCGACGAATTTGCTCAATTCTTCCGTGAGGGAGGGTCCTTCCTGCCAGCCTTGTAAAAGCAAGGCTTCACGGAAACGTTCATACAAAGATGCCTGTACCTCAAACGAGCGCCAGCCGTCCAACACGACGAGCTTGTAACCAACTGGCAGTTGTGAGGCTGCCGTGGTGAGCTTGCGTGCTGCCTCTTCTCGCAAAAAGGCTTCTGGCTGTGTTCCGGCATAGCCCTCGTGATAGTAGGCTGGATAGACCGTGATTTGTTCACAAAGGGAAGAGAGGGGGATCATCGGCTCGCCGCATTCCTTGATCGGCAGTGGGCTGGGCAGGACCATGTCTGTTATTTTTGGAATCGGAGGAAATAGCATGACTGCACACCACTTTCGATTGTTTTGCCAATAGGGTAACGAAAATTTTCAAGTAAGTAAATGGTGATTATCTTAAATTTTCTGCTAATAGTCCCTAGCGACAAATCGGCAGCTTTTGCTTGAATCCTCGGTAGCTTTTGCTATTATTAAAGCAAGTGCTTGTCAACGGAACGAAAGACATTTACATATGGAAGAAACAGGTCCTTGTTTTTGCGAAGCCGATTTGCAGGAGCAAGGTTAAAAGGGAAGTTTGGTGAAAAGCCAACGCGGTCCCGCCACTGTAAGAGAGTAGCTGTTCTTCAAGGCATCATGCCATCCACTGCCCATCTGGGAGCGGGAAGGAGAAGAAAAGCGATAATCCTCGAGCCAGGAGACCTGCCTGTTTTATGTTTACACTGATTTCCTTCGGGTCAAAGGAAGAGGTGAGGATAGTTGCTTTTCAGCTATCCGCGCTTTGTTTTTCCTTACGTACTGGGGGAAACAGGGCGCTTTTTTTATGCTTCGGAAAGTATTTGGAGGAAACAGCGGAGTAAAATACGTCACTTTTTGAGGTGGTCACGATGGAGAAAAACGATAAGAAGCGGGGATTGACTCTCGTATACACAGGAGATGGCAAAGGAAAAACGACAGCAGCAGTCGGGTTGGCTGTGCGGGCAACAGGGCGCGGGAAAAAGGTGCTGATGGTTCAATTCATCAAGTCGCCGGAGCGTACATACGGAGAAAAGATTATTTTCGATAAGTTGGGCATTGAAATTGTGCAAATGGGCGTCGGCTTCACATGGACGAAGACACCAGAGGAGCATCGGCATGCATTGAAAGAAGCTTGGGCGTTTGCGAGCGAAAAGCTTTCTTCCGGAGCGTACGATGTCGTCATTTTGGATGAGCTAAATAATGCATTGGCGATTGACCGCTTCCCAATTGATGATGTATTGCCATTGTCCGATGTATTGGAAGCGATTCAAAACAGGCCAAGTCATATTCACCTCGTGATTACGGGACGGGCAGCAAAGCAGGAGATTTTGGACATCGCAGATTTGGTGACAGAGATGAAGCCAATCAAGCATTACTACGATGAAGGGATTCCAGCTGTGCTGGGGGTAGAGTTTTGACAAGCGCAGGTGTAATAGAGATGTACGGTCATGGCGGAGACTTGCTGACCGCTGCGCAGCGCTTTGGTCGAGAGCCCGGGGAGTTTCTGGATTACAGTGCCAATATTAATCCGCTGGGGATGCCAGCAAGCGTCCGTGAGATGCTATTGGCTTCGCTGGCTGCTGTAGCGCATTACCCAGACCCAGGACATCGTGTGTTCCGTCGTGCGCTGGCGAAACGGCTGCAAGTGCCGGAGGAATGGTTACTACCTGCCAATGGTGCAGCGGAGGCGATGGCACTGGCCATTCTCGGTCTTTTACCGCAAACGGTTGGTGTGGTATATCCTTGCTTTTCGGAATACGCGCAACTTTCCGAGCAGTATGGTGCCCATGTCATTGGCTGCTTCGGGAAGGAAGCGAACGGGTACAAGCCCGATCCTATAGAGCTGCACACTCTTTTTACGCAGTCTGATCTCGTATTTGTCGGGTCGCCAAACAATCCGACCGGAATCCTGTATCAACCGGACGAGCTGCGGCAAATGGCAGAATGGACGAAAGAGACCAATACGTGGCTTATCGTGGATGAGGCTTTCCTCGATTTTGTGGAGGAGGAGCGGCAGTATACATTGGCGACGCAGCTGGAGCGATTTCCCCGTGTCATTTTGATGCGCTCGATGACGAAAATGTACGCGATCCCGGGATTGCGCCTGGGCTATGCGATTGCGCATCCGGATGTCATTGCGAGGATGCGCCAGAAGCAAGTGAGCTGGAGTGTGAATGCACTGGCCCTCTTAGCTGGAGAACTGTGCTTGCAGGAGCAGGCATACGAGGAACAGACGCGCAGGCTCATAAAAGCAGAACGTGCGTATTTGATCGATTGCATCAGCGGTGAGTTGGGCTGGCAGGTATGGCCAGCGGAGGCTAACTTTTTGCTGGTGCGTTCGCCAGAAGGATTGCCAGCCGAACAATTGCAGGCGCGGCTCGGCAAAAAAGGTGTTCTGATCCGCAATTGTGCGATGTATCCCGGTTTGACGGCACATGATGTGAGAATCGCAGTGCGGGGACGAGAGGAAAATGAAAGACTTCTGGCAGCGCTCCGCGAGGTCCATGCGGAAGGAAGTGAACAGCGATGAGCTTGGTGCTGGTAACAGGCGGTGTCCGTTCGGGAAAAAGCCGCTACGCGGAAGAGCTTGCGATGAAGTTGAGCAATCGAGTCCTGTACGTGGCGACAGGCAAGGCCTGGGATGATGAAATGAAGCAGAGAATCGAGCTGCATCAGGCACGTCGTCCGCTGGAATGGGGCTGTGTGGAGGTAGGAGAGCGATTAACTGATTACCACACATTCAGTGAGCAGTACGATGTAGTATTGATCGATTGCCTGTCCACCTGGGTGAGCAATCGATTAATGAGCGTGGATGAGTCGGAATGGAGAAGTCCTTCTCACACGCAAGCCCTGCTGCAAGAGGCAGAGGCATGGCTGTCCCTTGTTCACAATTCCCCGCAACAAGTCATTGCCGTCACAAGCGAGGTCGGATTGGGCGGTGTAGCCTTGAGTCGTTTGGGCAGATGGTTCGCGGATGTGCTGGGCGACGTCAATCAGAGAAGTGCGCGACAAGCGGACGCCGTCTACGCTGTTTTGTCGGGGATACCGTGGAGGATCAAAGGATGAATGCATTTTTACACGCGATCTCGTTTTTTACGCGTATTCCGGTTCCGTGGCTTCGCCCTTCAGAGGAGGCGTGGAGAAAAAGCGTCAACTGGTATCCCGCAGTTGGTTTGGTCATCGGTCTATTGCTATGGGGTGTGCATCAGGCAGGACTGGTGTTGTTTAGTCCATGGATCGCCGCTATTTTGACGCTGGTCGCATGGGTCTACGTGACCGGTGGTCTTCATATGGATGGGTGGATGGATCTCGCGGACGGTCTTGGCAGCAGCAGACCGAGAGAGCAAATCCTTACGATTATGAAGGATAGCCGTGTAGGTGCGATGGGCGTTCTAGCTGCAATTATGCTGTTGCTGATCAAGGCAGGTGCAGTCGCAGAGCTCGGACATCCGGGATGGGGCAGCTTTTTGATCATAGCACCAGTAGCGGCGCGGACACATGTGCTTTTGTCGATCAAGCTCTGGCCGTATCTTTCGCCAGATAAAGGGATTGGAAAAGGCATCAGTGCTGGGCTTTGCGTTTCCTCTATCATCGTGAGCTACATCATCGTGTTTGCCGCAGGTTGGTATCTTGGGGGCTTGCAGGTCATCACAGCCATTTTCCTGTCGCTGTTGTTTGCTCTCTTGTTTTCACGTTCGGTTTCAAAAAAACTGGGCGGTTTAAATGGGGACTGCTACGGGGCTGTTATCGAAAGCAGTGAAGCAGTCGTTCTCTTGGTGTTAGTCGGGAGCTGGTGGTTATGAAACTGGTTTGGATACGTCACGGGGAGACAGACAGCAATCGTGAGCATCGATATTTGGGGCATAGTGACGTTCCTTTGAATGAACACGGGTATCTGCATGCGAGTGAGTTGGCAAAGGAAATACCTGTGCTGATCAAGAGGCCTGCTGCGATTTACTCAAGCGACCTGCGCAGATGCACTAAGACTGCCGAACCGCTCGCAGCTGCTTGGGGGCTATCGGTTATTCCGGAGCCAGCACTCCGAGAGCTGTCTTTTGGTGAGTGGGAGCTGATGACCTACGATGAGCTGATGCAAACGGACCCTGTGCGAGCTACAGGCTGGTACGACGATCCTTTTCGAAATCGACCTCCACAAGGGGAGAGTCTGGAAGAACTGGGGATGCGCGTGGATCGCTGGCTTCGTTCCTTGTTGGAGAGATCGAGCAAGGAGGAGGCATCCGATACAGTCGTCATCGTCACACATGGCGGCGTGATCCGTTGGTTCCAGGCCGCGTGGCTCGAAAACAATCCTGACCGATATTGGCAGGTCGATGGCGTTAAGCATGGGGAGGCTCTGATCGCAGAATGCTTGGATGCAGTAGGGCGGAGCTGGATGCGTCAACCGCTGAAGAGTAAGAGAGGGACAACATGACTGAAGTATGGATTTTATGCGCGGCCTACTTGATTGATCGAGTCGTAGGAGACCCCCGGAGCCTGCCGCATCCAGTAATCATCATGGGCTGGTGGATTACGCGATTGGAGCGGGTCATACGTTCTGTCGTCAAAGAGGAGTCGCATTTGAAGCTGGCAGGAGTCCTGTTCCCGCTCGTGATCGTTGGTGGGAGCTACGCTGTCGTTTGGCTGCTTTTATGGGGAGCGACGTTTATCCATCCGGTTCTTGCCTGGATCTTGGGCGCCTGGTTGATTTCCACAACGATTGCGACAAAAGGTTTGGCTGATGCCGGGATGGAGATTGCCCGTCATCTGGTGGCTGGGGATATGGAAGCGGCGAGACGCTCCTTGTCCATGGTAGTTGGAAGGGATACAGAGCGGCTAGATGAACCGGAAGTATGTCGTGGAGCCGTGGAAACCGTGGCGGAAAACATCGTCGATGCGATCGTCTCTCCGCTGATTTTCGCAGCGATTGGAGGAGCACCGCTGGCAATGGCGTACCGTGCCGCTAACACCCTCGACTCCATGGTTGGCTATAAAAATGAGAAGTATAGGAATCTCGGCTGGGCGTCTGCCCGCTTTGACGATGTATTGAACTATATACCCGCCCGTTTGACAGCTTTGTTGCTCGTTGCCGCAAGCTGGCTGCAGCGATTGGATTGGAAGCAGTCCTGGGCAATGATCAGAAGAGATGCGCACTTACATCCGAGTCCAAACAGTGGTTTGCCAGAAGCCGGAGTTGCTGGGGCATTAGGCGTGCAGCTCGGGGGACTGAATTATTACCAAGGTGTTGCATCGAATCGGGCAAAAATGGGAGATGCGAAGCGGCCATTGCAGGCAAGTGATATCGTCGCGACGATTCGTTTGATGTATCTCGTTTCTCTCTTATGTCTGCTCGTTAGCGTGATGATATCGATTTTATTATAAACAGGAAGCGAAAAGGGGAGGGCCTTATGAGCGGCAAGTTGTTTGTGATCGGATTTGGTCCAGGAAGTTTTGAGCATATCACCAAGCGGGCACGAGAAGCCCTGCAGGAGTCCGATATCATTATCGGCTATTCCACCTACGTAGATTTGATCCGCGGACTTTTGACGAATCAGCAAATCGTCAGCACAGGAATGACGGAAGAAGTGACGCGTGCACGGGAAGCCGTTCGTCAGGCGGAAGAGGAAGGCAAAAAGGTAGCGGTCATTTCCAGTGGAGACTCAGGTGTTTATGGGATGGCAGGTCTCGTATACGAGGTATTGGTAGAAAAAGGCTGGACAGAAGCTACCGGTGTACCAATCGAAATCGTACCGGGCATCTCGGCGATCAATTCCTGTGGGGCAATCCTCGGTGCGCCTATCATGCACGACGCATGCACGATCAGTCTGAGTGATCACTTGACGCCGTGGGAACTGATTGCCAAACGGCTTGACGCAGCAGGGATGGCTGACTTTGTTATCGCGTTGTATAACCCGCGCAGTGGACGACGTACCCGCCAGATTGTGGAAGCGCAACGCATTCTTTTGCAGTACCGCTCACCAGATACACCGGTCGGTATTGTGAAAAGTGCTTATCGCGAACGCGAAACGGTTGTCGTGACGACCCTGGCGCAAATGCTGGAGCATGATATCGGCATGTTGACCACCGTGATTATTGGAAATACATCGACGTTTGTATACGACGGCAAAATGATTACGCCGCGCGGCTACCAGCGCAAATACACGCTGTCTGCCGATGAACAGCCACTAAAGCCGCATCAGCGTCTGCGTGTAGAAAATGAGCCCTGGTCGCTCGAGGCATCCGAGGAGAGTAGCCTAGCTTCAGCTCCGGCAGCACCAGCAACACCGAAGGCAGAAAGACCAGTAGCCGTTGCCGAGGACAGAGTAACTACTACAGAATCAGCAAATCTTGCAGCAACAAGCACGGCAGTATTGGAAGCGCCGCCTGCAACAGACATCGAAGCACCAAAAGCTCCTTTCGCATGGGCCATGGAGGCGTTGACTGCTATCAATGCGGCGAAAGGCATTGAAACCAAGCCCGCTTCTGGGCAGGTCCATCGTCCGGTATCTACCTTCACGCCAGAGATGATCTTCGAATGCGCGGTAAGTCCGGGTGTCGCCAACAAAAAAATCACACCGTTGCAAATGATGGCGATTGCCGAAGTGGCTGGCGAAAAGGGCGAGATCGAATACACTCCACACCACCAAATGATTTTACGCGTGCCGACTGCCAACCCTGAGAGCATCACTAGCCGCTTGCGAGAGCTTGGATTGATTCTCAGTCCGATCGGAGATGTTTTGCAGGTAAAAGCGTGTGACTTCTGCGACGGCGAGAAAAAAGACAGCATCCCTTATGCTGACGAGCTGCATCAAAAGTTGGGTGGAAAAGAAATGCCGAAGGAACTGAAGATCGGCTTCAACGGCTGTGGGATGGCGTGCTACGGCGCGGTTCAAGAGGATATCGGGATCGTGTTCCGCAAAGGAAAGTTCGATTTATTCCTGGGAGCAAAAACAGTGGGACGCAATGCACACTCTGGTATTCCGGTAGCAGAAGGCATCGAAAAAGAAGAGATTGTTCCACTCGTGGAGCGAATCGTGAACCGATTCAAAAAAGAAGCATTTCCGAACGAGCGGTTCCACAAGTTTTTCCAACGTGTAGGTGAGCTGGAGGGCTACGCATGGTACGAGCCAGCAAAAGCTGAGATCGAGAACGCAGCATGCGGAGATTAATGCAAGAACACTGAATAAAAAACGAGGGGGAAATAAAATGGACGCAGTATTATTTGTAGGACATGGAAGCAAGGACCCGGAAGGCAATGAAGAGATTCGCCAGTTTGTGGCGACACTAACACCGGATTTGGATGTACCGATAATCGAGACATGTTTTCTGGAGTTTGCCCGTCCTGATATGCTGCAAGGCTTGAATACTTGCGTGGCTAGGGGAGCGACCCGTGTAGCGGTCATTCCAATCATTCTGTTCTCTGCCGGACATGCAAAAATTCATATTCCAGCTGCCATCGACGAGGCGAAAGAGCTGCACCCACACGTTCAATTCATCTACGGACGCCCGATCGGCATTCACGACGAAGTCATCAATATTTTGACCGCTCGCATGGAAGATGCAGGCTTTGCCACCGGGGCAGACCATGATGATCTGGCTGTACTCGTAATCGGACGCGGGAGTAGCGATGCAGATGCCAATAGCGATATTTACAAAATGTCCCGCCTGTTCTGGGAGCGCTACAAGGCCAAGTGGGTAGAGACTGCCTTCATGGGCGTAACGTATCCACTGTACGACGAGGGTGTTGAGCGTTGCCTGAAGCTGGGTGCGAAGCGCATCGTTCTCTTGCCGTACTTCTTGTTCACGGGTGTCTTGATCAAACGGATGAGCGACCAGCTGGAGAAGTTCCGCGAGCAATATCCAGAAGCCCAGTTCGAAATGGCCGAGTATTTTGGCTTCCATCCGTTGTTGAAAGAAGTGCTCAAGGATCGTGTGGTGGAAGCGTTGCACGGTGAAGTGAAGCTGAACTGTGATACCTGTCAGTACAGGCTGGCAGCGATGGAGCACATCGACCATCATCATCACCACCATGATGACGAGGATGGACATCATCACCACCATGGTCACCATCATCACCATCATCATCACGACCATGACCACGACCACGATCATGACCACAAGCATGATCACAAGCATGATCACAAGCACGACCACGTTACCAAGTAGGAGGAGACAGCATGATTCTGGTACTGGCTGGAACGAGTGACGCACGCGAGTTGGCTCTACAAATCAAGGACAAGGGCTACGAGCTGTTGACGACGGTAGTCACTGACAATGCTGCGAAAAGTATGGAGGAGGCGGATGTGCCTGTGCAGGTCGGACGCCTGACCGCCGAAGATATTCAGCAGCTGATCCAAGAGAGAGCCGTGCAATGCGTGGTCGACGCGAGTCATCCCTTCGCAGAGGAAGCCTCCAAAAACGCCATGGCAGGAGCACAGGGCGCGGGAGTCCCCTACATTCGCTACGAGCGTGAAAGCCTCTCCTCACCGGGCAGCGAGAAGCTGATTGTAGTAGAAGACTACGTCCAGGCGGCTGAGCTGGCGGCAGAAAAGCGCGGTGTCATCATGCTGACGACAGGAAGCAAGACGCTGAAAACGTTCACGGATCGTCTGCTGGGCCTGCCGGATACTACGGTGGTCGCCCGAATGCTGCCCCGTCTTGACAATATGCAAAAATGCGAAGAGCTCGGTGTCGAGCAAAAAAACATCGTCGCGATGCAAGGTCCTTTTTCCAAGGAGCTGAACAAAGCGCTCTACGATCATTATGGGGTTACGCTGATGATCACCAAGGAGAGCGGCAAGGTAGGCGCTTTTGACGAAAAGGTGGAAGCGGCACTGGAAATGGGCATTGAAACAATCGTCATCGGTCGTCCGAAGATCGATTATGGAACGAAGTTTTCGGATTACGCCAGCGTGCTGGGCGAACTCAAACAAGTGACTGGAGGAAACTAACCATGGATTTCAAAACAGAATTTAAACCGATGACCGTACAACCGCAAGAGATTGAGGAATTGAGCTTTCAAATCATTACAGATGAGCTGGGCGAGCATTCTTTTACGGAAGAACAATATCCGGTAGTACAACGCGTCATCCACGCATCCGCAGACTTTGACCTCGGTCGCAGCCTTGTTTTCCACCCGGACGCAGTAAAATCGGGAATCGAAGCGATCCGCAGCGGCAAAATCGTCGTAGCAGATGTACAGATGGTGCAAGTCGGCATCAGCAAAAACCGCATTGAAAAATTCGGCGGACAAGTGAAGGTGTACATCTCTGACCGCGATGTGATGGAAGAGGCGAAGCGTCTGAATACGACCCGCGCGATCATTTCCATGCGCAAAGCGATCAAGGAAGCAGATGGCGGTATCTTTTGCATCGGAAACGCACCTACAGCACTCCTGGAGCTGATTCGTATGGTGAAGGAAGGCGAAGCAAAGCCAGGGCTCGTCATCGGGATGCCAGTTGGCTTCGTATCAGCGGCAGAATCCAAGGAAGAGCTGGCGAAGCTCGATATCCCATTCATCACGAACATGGGACGTAAAGGCGGAAGCCCAGTAACAGTAGCAGCATTGAATGCCATTTCAATCATGGCGGAACGGTTGGGCTAAGCAGATGGCAGCCAAAGCAGCATCGGACGAAAAAGAGGCAAAGCCCCTCCGCCACGGATATACGACTGGATCATGCGCAACGGCGACGACCAAGGCTGCTTTGATCGCGTTGATTACCCAGGAAGAGCAAAATCAAGCGACGATTCGCCTGCCAATCGGTGAGGATGTCACCTTTCAGATGGAGAGCTGTGAATTTTCATTGGAGAGGGCGACAGCAGGAACGATCAAGGATGGGGGAGACGACCCTGACGCGACACACGGTGCCCTGATCCTCTCTTCCGTAGAATGGTCAGATGAGCCCGGCATTATTTTGGATGGCGGACTCGGTGTGGGACGGGTGACCAAGCCAGGTTTGCCCGTTCCGATTGGCGAGGCAGCGATCAATCCCGTCCCGCGCAAAATGATCAGGGAAACCGCGCAGGCTGTTCTGGATGAGTACGGGACGAAACGCGGGATCAAAATCGTCATCTCCGTGCCTGCGGGCGAGGAAATCGCAAAAAAAACATTGAATGGACGACTCGGCATACTCGGCGGCATCTCCATTTTGGGGACGCGCGGAATCGTGGTGCCGTTTTCCACTTCTGCCTACAAGGCGAGTGTGGCGCAAGCGGTCAATGTCGCCAAGGAAGCCGGCTGCGATCATATTGTGCTGTCGACGGGTGGAAAGAGTGAATCTTACGGGGTCGCTACTTATCCAGAGCTGTCGGAAGAAGCATTCGTGGAAATGGGCGATTTCGTCGGCTTTTCCCTCAAACAGTGTAAGAACAAAAAGATGCGCAAAGTGACCTTGGTCGGGATGATGGGCAAGTTTTCCAAGGTAGCGCAGGGCGTCATGATGGTTCATTCCAAAAGCGCACCCGTCGACTTCGGCTTCCTCGCTCATATGGCAGCAGATGCGGAAGCTTCGCAGGAGCGTATTGACGAAATTTTGGGGGCGAACACCGCTTCGCAGGTAGGCGATATGATGGTGGACACGCCCGCCTTTTTCGAGATCATGTGCGAAAACTGCTGTCGCGCTGCACTAAAGGAAGTGGGCGGCGGCATCGAGGTTGAGACCATCATCATCACAATGAAAGGGTCCCTGTTGGGAAGGGTGACGATCAATGACACAGGCGATGAAAGTAATTGGAATCGGGGATGATGGACAGCAGAGCCTGCTGCCGTTGTACCGGACTTGGATAGAAGAAAGTGAACTGTTGGTTGGAGGAGAGCGACACCTCAGCTTTTTCCCGGAGTATAAAGGGGAGAAGCGTGTGCTGAAGGGCGGTCTGACTGCCATGGTGGAGGAGCTAAGCACGGAGACGCGCAAGACAGTCATTCTGGCGTCAGGTGACCCGCTCTTTTACGGGATCGGCAGCTTACTTGCAAAAAAGCTGAACGTGGAGATTTACCCGCACCTAAGCTCCATCCAGCTCGCTTTTGCCAAAATGGGAGAAGCATGGCAGGATGCGACACTTGCTAGTGTGCACGGACGCAGTATCAAAGGTTTGGCACAGCGTATCGACGGGAAGGAAAAGGTCGCACTGCTGACGGATCGGGAAAACTCGCCAGCAGCGATCGCCAAGTACCTCCTTTCGTTCCATATGACCGAGTACGATGCGTTTGTGGCGGAGAATCTCGGCAGTGCCGAAGAGCGGACAGGCTGGTATTCCCTTGAGGAAATGGCGGACGGTGCCTTCTCTGATCTGAATGTCGTGATTTTGAAAAAACGCCGTCCAAGCCCAGTATGGCCGTTCGGAATCGCAGACGAGGAGTTCTCCCAACGCAAGCCGGACAAGGGACTCATTACGAAAAAAGAAGTGCGCATTTTAAGCATTGCGCAGCTGCAATTGCATGCCAAAAGCATCGTCTGGGACATCGGCACCTGCACAGGCTCTGTCGCCATTGAAGCGGCACGAATGGCGCGTGAGGGTGAAGTGTACGGCGTAGAGAAGAACGCGGACGATCTGGAAAACTGCCGCCAGAACATGGCGAAGTTTCGCACGGATTTGACAGTAGTTAATGCACGCGCCCCACATGGCCTCGATCAATTCCCAGACCCGGACGCTGTATTCATCGGCGGTAGCGGTGGAGAATTGCGCGAGCTGTTGAATATCTGCTGCACACGTCTGCGTCCAAATGGCCGGATCGTGGTAAACGCAGCGACGATTGAGACACTGTACGAAGCGACACAGGCATTTGCGCAGGAGGGCTTCGAGACATCGGTCACACTGGCGCAGCTATCACGCAGCAAGCCGATTTTGAATCTGACGCGCTTTGAAGCGTTGAATCCGATCTACATCATTACAGCCTGGGCCAAGCAGGCAGAAGAACAAGGGGGAGACAACAAGTGAGCAAGATCGGAACATTGTACGGATTAGGAGTAGGTCCCGGCGACCCTGAATTGATTACGGTGAAGTCATTCCGTCTGTTGCAGCAATCGCCAGTGATTGCGTACCCGAAAAAACGGATGGGCAGCAAAAGCTACGCGCATCAAATCGCAGAGCTGTATGTGCAGTCCCCAGACAAGGAAATGCTCGGACTCGTATTCCCGATGACGCGGGACAAAGAAATTTTGGAGCGCGAGTGGAACAACACGGTAGAGATCGTTTGGGAGCGTCTGTCTGAAGGCAAGGATGTTGCTTTTGTAACGGAAGGCGACCCGATGTTTTATAGCACGTTTATCCACATGATGCGCGTCATGCATGAGGAGCACCCGGAAGTGCCAATCGTGACCGTACCAGGCGTCTCATCGTTTCTGGGAGCAGCTTCTCGCTTCAATCTGCCACTGGCGGATGGTGACGAGCAGATCGGCATCATCCCGGCAACAGAAGACAAGGAAGCCATGCGCAAAGCGCTTGAGAACCACGATACCGTCGTGTTCCTGAAGGTAGCAAAAGTACTGCCAATGATCATTGGCTTGCTGAAAGAAATGGGGCTGGCTGAAAAGGCAGCGGTAGCGACCAAGGTCACTTCCTCCGAGGAAATGGTTTGGACCGATATGCGTGAACTGGAGCGGGCAGAGCTTAGCTATCTTACACTGATGGTGGTGAAAAAGTAATGAAACTGTACATTGTGGGTGCGGGTCCCGGCGACCCTGATTTGATTACGCTAAAAGGCTTGAAGCTGCTGCAAAAGGCAGACGTTATTATGTATACCGATTCTCTCGTAAACGAGGAATTGGTTGCACTCGGCAATCCCAATGCGGAAGTAATGCAAAGCTCGGGTATGGCATTGGAAGAAATGGTAGAGCAATTGGTAGACCGGATTAGCAGTGGAAAAACAGTCGTACGCCTGCATACGGGCGATCCATCGATTTATGGCGCGATCATGGAGCAGATTGCCCTGTTAAAGGAAAAAGGAATCGAGGTAGAAATCGTACCGGGTGTGAGCTCAGTATTTGCGGCAGCGGCAGCAGTAGGAGCCGAGCTGACGATTCCTGATCTGACACAGACGATCATCCTCACACGCGCAGAAGGCCGCACGCCTGTACCGGAAAGAGAAAAGCTGCGTGCACTCGCTGAGCATCATTGCACACTGGCTCTATACCTTAGCGCGACTTTGACGAAAAAAGTAGTCCGCGAGCTGGTGGAAGCTGGCTGGAGCGAGGACACACCTGTCGCAGTCGTACAACGTGCGAGTTGGCCGGATCAATTGATCGTCCGCACGACGTTGAAAAACTTGGACGAAGACATGGGTAAAAACGGCATTCGCAAACACGCAATGATTTTGGCTGGCTGGGCATTGGACCCGAACATCCACGACAAGAGCGAGCAGTACCGTTCCAAGCTGTACGACAAAACCTTTACGCACGGGTTCAGAAAAGGTGTGAAGGAATAATGAAGATCATCGAACTGATCGAGGGAGAAATCCCTGTTATCGAACAGCGCGGAGACTATGCCATTGTTGCGATCACAAAGCACGGGGTGGAAATGGCGCGTGATTTGGCGCAAAAATTTCCTGGAACAGACCTGTACTACATGAGCAAATTCGAGCGTGGAGATGAGGAAGCGCGCGGCATCCAGCTGTTTTCGAACAGTGTGCGGATGCTGTTTCCTGCTCTCTGGCCTGCTTATAAAGGTTTAATCATCATCATTTCACTGGGTGCGGTTATTCGGATGATCGCACCTTTGCTCGAAGATAAAAAGAAAGACCCAGGTGTCGTCGTCGTCGATGACCGTGGGGAGAATGTCATTAGTGTGCTGTCCGGTCATTTGGGCGGTGCCAATGAGCTGGCTCGCGAGGTAGCGGCAGTCATGGGTGCTCGTCCGATTATCACGACAGCGTCTGACGTACAAAAGACGATTCCGGTGGATCTATTCGGTAGACGTTTTGGCTGGGAGTGGGATTCCGCTGAAAAGCTGACCCCTGTTAGTGCTTCTGTCGTAAATGAAGAGCGCGTAGCTGTCATCAATGAATCTGGTGAACGCGACTGGTGGATGCATGACACACCGATGCCACCGTCCATCAAAGAATACGCGACAATCGCTGAGGCAAAAGCCGATCAACCGCAAGCTGCTCTAGTAGTTTCTCATCGCTTGCTCACATCGGAGGAACAATCGATTTTGGACAACGGCGTCCTTTATCGTCCGAAGGTAATCGTGCTCGGGATGGGCTGCAACCGTGGAACTTCCGCAGAGGAGATCGAAGCAGTCATCAAAGAAACGCTGGATGAACTGCAATTTTCGATCAAAAGTGTAAAAGCATTGGCTACCATCGAGCTGAAAAAGGATGAAGCGGGTCTGATCGCTGTTTGCGAAAAATACGGCTGGCCATTCATCTGGTATTCGCCTGAAGAGTTGAATCAGGTAGAAATCAGCGATCCGTCTGATACCGTCTTCAAATTCACTGGAGCGTACGGAGTAAGCGAGCCCGCCGCAAAGCTGTATGCTGGCGCAGACGGACTCGTTTTGACTAAGAAGAAGTCGGGCAACACCACCATTTCGGTCGGATTGATGCCCTATCATGAGGAGGAGCGCGCATGACGGATAGTCGCCGTATTGTGATTGCCGGAACAGGCAGCGGAGCGGGTAAGACAACCGTTACCATCGGACTGATGGCTGCTCTGAAAAGAAAAGGGCATACCGTACAGGGCTTCAAGTGCGGACCTGACTACATCGATCCCACGTATCATACGGCTGTAACGGGGAGAGCTTCGCGCAATCTGGACAGCTTTATGCTGGAGCACGAGATCGTGAAGGAGATTTTTGTCCGTGGCAGCGAGGGTGCAGACATCTCGATTATCGAAGGTGTCATGGGTATGTATGATGGCAAGGAAGCGACCAGTGATAAAGGCAGCACGGCCGAAATCAGCATCCTGACTGGCTCTCCGGTTCTGTTGGTGGTCAATTGTCAGAGCATGGCGCGCAGTGCGGCTGCGATTGTCAAAGGCTTTCAACTGCTCAATCCACAGGCGAGAATCGTCGGTGTCATCGCGAACAAGGTCGGAAGTGAAGGGCATCACAAAATCGTCAAGGCAGCGATCGAGCAGGAGTGCGGAATTCCGGTCGTTGGTTACCTGAAACGGGAAAACGAGCTGGAAATACCGGAACGTCATCTCGGATTGGTGCCATCTGTCGAGCGTGGAGAGCTGACTCCGCTGTTTGAAAAGCTGGCTGATCTGATCGCGGAGACAGTCGATTTGGAGCAAATTTGGGACTTGGCAAAGGCAGAGCCACTGCAAGCAGAACCTACGCTGTTTGCTCCGCGAAAAGCATCTGCCGATGTCACCATTGCTGTAGCGAAGGACCCTGCTTTTCATTTTTACTATCCGGAAAATTTGGAGCTGCTCGAAGCATATGGCGCGAAGCTCGCGTTCTTTTCTCCGCTGGCCGGAGAGGGAGTGCCTGAAGACGCGGATGGCTTGTACATCGGAGGAGGCTTCCCAGAGGAATTTGCGGCCGAGCTATCGCAAAATGAAGCGGTGAAACAATCGATCCGATCCGCGATCACAAAAGGCTTGCCTACCTTGGCTGAGTGCGGCGGCTACATGTTTTTGACAGAGGCAATCGTGACGACCGAGGGTGACAGCTATCCAATGGTGGGGCTCATCCCAGGCAAGGTGACCATGCAGAAAAAGCTCGCGGCGCTTGGCTATCGGGAAGTGCGCGGCAAGGAAGGCAATTTCTTGCTCGGCACCGAGGAACAGGCAAAAGGGCATGAATTCCATTACTCTACGTATGCTTCGGAACAAGAGCTGCCAGCAGCATATGAGACCAAAGGACTTCGCGGTACGAAGCCGGAGGGCTATGTCCAAGATAATCTGGTCGCAGGCTATACTCACCTGCATTTCGGCTCCAATCCCGAACTGGTTGAGCGTTGGTTGAACCGTTGCGCGGAGGTGGCCGCTCGTGCCTAAAACCCTCCCGTTGATGGTACAAGGTACTAGCTCGGATGCAGGAAAAAGTGCGATTGCTACAGCGCTGTGCCGGATTTTTGCCCAAGATGGCTACAAGACAGCTCCGTTCAAATCGCAAAATATGGCGTTGAATTCCTACGTGACGCTGGATGGAAAAGAAATCGGCCGGGCACAGGGCGTTCAGGCAGAGGCAGCGGGAATTCTGGCGACGACTGACATGAACCCCATTTTGATCAAGCCGACGCGGGATTCCGAATCGCAAATTGTCGTCAACGGCGAGCCATATGGCAACATGAAAGCTTTTGCCTATCGGACGGAATTTTATCACGAGGGTTTGCGGATCATTGAGGAAGCGTATCAACGACTCGCCAACTCCTATGAGCGGGTCGTCATTGAAGGGGCTGGCAGTCCGGCAGAGGTTAATCTGAATGACCGCGAGCTTGTCAATATGAGAGTCGCTCGTCTCACGAACGCGCCTGTCATTTTGGTGGCAGACATCGAGCGTGGGGGTGTGTTTGCTAGCTTGGTCGGTACCCTCCAGCTGCTCGAACCCGAAGATCGGGACCGCGTGATCGGAGTCATCATCAATCGTTTTCGCGGTGATTTGACACTTTTGCAGCCGGGGCTGGACTGGTTCGAAGAATATACGGGCAAGCCTGTCCTTGGTGTCGTGCCATTTATTCCAGACTTGTGGATCGATGCGGAGGATTCGCTGATTTTGCACCGTTATCAAGGTCAGCGTGAGACACCGCGAGAGATTGACATTGCCGTTTTGCGCTACCCGCGAATTTCCAACTTCACTGACGTGGACCCGTTTTTTGTAGAGCCGGATTGCCGGATGCGTTTTGTGACACGTTTGGAAGAGCTGGGTGAACCAGACCTGATTGTCTTGCCTGGCAGCAAGAATACACTTGAGGATTTGCAATTTCTGCGAGAGACAGGTCTTGCCGCGGCGGTCAAAGACCTTCATCATAAAGGGAAGACGTATATCGTCGGTTTGTGCGGAGGCTATCAAATGCTGGGAGATTCTATTCACGATCCTGCTGGGGTCGAGTCTCCGTTGCAGCAGCTTGATGGGCTAGGTCTCATCCCGATGATCACGACGATGGAGCAGAAGAAAACGACAGTTTTGTCCAGTGGTGAAGCAGTATTTGCGAAGGAAAAACTGACGGTGGAAGGCTACGAGATTCACATGGGGCAATCTGCTTATTCTAGCAATGAGTTTCCTTTTATCCAGATGGAGGGGCGAACGGAGGGCTATTGTCAGGAGGAGCGGCAGTTGATCGGTACGTATTTTCATGGCCTGTTCCACAATGACCACTTCCGCACTCTGTTGCTGAATACCATCCGTGAGAAAAAAGGTCTCCCACCCATCACGGATCGCCCATCCTTTGTCGCTCTGAGAGAGCAGGGGTACGATCTGTTGGCGGATACCGTTCGTCGCCATGTGAAGTTGGATACGATCGAAGAGTACATGAAGGCTTTTCAAGAAAAAGAGGTGCAAGTATAATGTCAGTCATTTATCCGGCGATTGAGCCACGAAATCAGGAAGCAAGTGAGCAAACGAGACAGCATGTGGATCAGTTGACCAAGCCGCTTGGCAGCCTTGGTCGCTTGGAGCAATTGGCTATTGAGCTGGCTGGGATGACAGGTGAGACGATGCCTGTTGTGACACCGCCGGGCGTGCTTGTTTTTGCGGCCGATCACGGTGTGGCACGGGAAGGTGTCTCTGCCTATCCGCAGGAAGTGACAGCGCAAATGGTGCTGAATATGGTTCATGGCGGAGCTGGAGTCAACGTCTTCGCTAGACAAATCGGAGCCATCCAAAAAATCGTAGATGTCGGTGTAGCGGTCGAGGTCGAAGCACCGGGTGTTTACAACAAGCGAATCAGAGCAGGCTCGGGCAATATGCTGAAAGAAGCAGCGATGACCGCAGACGAAGCGCAGCGCTCCATCGCAGTTGGCCTTGAAATGGCAGAAGCGATTATCGGGGAAGGCGCCAAAGTCCTGATCGTCGGTGAAGTGGGGATTGGCAACACGACAGCTAGCAGTGCGATTCTGTCAGCCTTAACAGGAGCTGATCCTGAGCAAATCGTCGGACGAGGAACAGGGCTGGATGACGCAGGCTGGCAGCGTAAAAAGGCAGTTGTTCGTGACGTGCTTGCGCTGCATCGCCCGGATGCAACCAATCCGTTGGACGTTTTGGCAAAAGTCGGCGGACTGGAAATCGGAGCAATGGCAGGAGCGATCATGGGAGCAGCTTCTCGCCGTGTCCCTGTGCTGCTGGACGGCTTTATCGCTACAGTAGCGGCTTTGCTTGCTGTTCGCATGGAGCCACTCGTTGCTGATTACTTGATCGCGGGTCACCGTTCTGAGGAGCCGGGGCATGATTTTGTCCTGCAAGCATTAGGCAAGGAGCCATTGCTCAGTCTGAATTTGCGACTGGGAGAAGGAAGCGGCGCAACATTGGCGTTTCCAATCGTGGAAGCAGCGACACGGATGGTTCGTGAGATGGCGACATTTGCATCAGCAGGAGTAAGTGACCGATGAGCGGCGCGGGCAAAGTCTATCTCGTAGGAGCTGGCCCTGGCGATCCAAAGCTGATTACGGTAAAAGGAATGGAATGCCTGCAAAAGGCAGAGGTGGTTGTGTATGATCGTCTGGCAAATCCAGCCCTGCTGGAGTACGTGCCACAGACGGCAGAACGCATCTACTGCGGCAAGCTGCCAGATCATCACACGATGAGACAGGAATCAATTAACGAGCTGTTAGCGGAAAAAGCGTTGGAAGGAAAAGTTGTCGTTCGCTTAAAAGGTGGCGATCCTTGCGTGTTTGGTCGTGCGGGAGAAGAAGCGCAGCTTTTGGCTGAGCGAGGAATTGCCTTTGAAATCGTCCCGGGAGTAACAGCTGGAATTGCAGCCTCGGCGTACGCGGGTATTCCGGTGACACACCGCGATCACGGCTCGTCATTTGCTGTCGTGACGGGACATTTGCGCGAAGACAAGCCGGAGCTGGCTGTAGAAAAATGGCGTGCTCTCGCGAATGGCATCGACACTGTTGCCTTTTACATGGGGGTAGCCAATCTGCCGTTGATCCGCACCCAGTTAATCAGGCACGGACGCGATCCGCATACGCCAGTAGCCGTCATCTCTTGGGGAACACTCCCGCAGCAAGCGGTGGTAACAGGTACCTTGGCTGATATTGAGGAACGTTTGGCGGAAAACAGTCACATCACGAATCCAGCTATCATTTTGGTCGGTGATGTCGTGAAGATGCGTGAGAAAATCAACTGGTTTGAAGCTACGCTTGGAATGGAGCAAGTGCAACAATAGGAAGCCGAGGGGAGGGAACGCTCGTGACGCACTATGCCATGATGGTCAATCTACAAAACAAGCGTTGCTTGGTGGTCGGTGGCGGGCAGGTAGCTGAGCGGAAAATCGGCAGTCTGCTTGCTGCTGGTGCGGATGTCACCGTTGTGAGTCCCTCCTGTACGGCAACCATCCTTGAATGGGCACACGCTAAAAAGCTGATGGTAGCACTGCGCCCCTTTACCCCACAGGACGTAGAGGAGGCAGTGCTCATTATCGCGGCGACGAGTGATCCCGCCGTCAATCTGGCTGTATACGAAGCGTGCCGTCCGCAGCAGTGGATCAATATCGTTGATCGCCCCGACCTCTGTTCGTTTACTGTTCCATCCGTCGTTGCACGTGGAGACTTGCAGATTGCTATCTCTACGGGTGGGAACAACCCGGGTCTGGCGAAGAAAATGCGCCGCCAGCTCGAAGAGTGGGTGGGACCTGAATACGAGGACTACACGCTTTTTCTCGGCAGCATGAGAAGACAAGTACTCTCGCTGGTGGTAAGCGAAGCGGACAGACGGGCAATCTTGGCAGAGCTTTTGGACGACCGATTTTTACAATGGACCAAAAGCGGCGAAACCGACCGAAGGGATCGAGAGGCCGAGGCGCTGCTTAACAAAAGACTAGATCAACGCTGAAAATAGGATGGCTCTCACTTAGCTACTTAGTGGGAGCTTTTTTAGTTCTTTAGCCAGATCATTTCCAAATGCCTTTGGACCTCTTGAAAGCCGAGCTTGCTGTACATTTCCTGTGGCGTATCATCTGCATAGGTCGTCAAGTACATATGGGTGGCGCCGAGTTTTTTGGCGTCCTGCATCATGACCCGAATAATTTCCGTGCCGAATCCTCTACGCTGCCAGGCATCCAGTATAAAAAATTCCTCCATACGAACGAGCTCCTTGTAAAGATGCCATTCACATGCACCGACCAGCTCTTGATCGACAAAGCATACATACGGTATGATCTCGCCGTTTTCATAAATCTCTCTTTTCCGGTTCGCTTTTCGGACAGCAAAATCAGGATTGATCATGACGGAATCACTAGCAGTAAGACAGCGAATGCCTGCTTCCTTCACTTCGAGTGAATCCCCACGTAAAACGGAGCATTGTGGATTCGGCGCTAGTTTATCGGCAACCTCCAGCGGTGCAAGCATGTACAGCATCGTATTTACTTCAAACCCAAGTTGGGTGGCAAAAGACACGAACTCTTCTGAAAAAGGTAGCGACGGGTGCAGCTCCAGCTTCAAGTGACCGAGTTGCTGTTCTTTGGCATGATGTAGCTCTTGCTCAATGTAAGCTCGTAACCAGTCTTGCGTGGGAACCGATATAATTTCTGTATAATTATGGCTATACATGTCCGGGACCGATTCATCGCGGTATACGCGCACTTGTGGATGCTCCGTTCGTGTAGAAAAAGCAAGGGCATAGCGCTCCTGCAAAGTAAAAATATTTGTGAGCATTCCTTTATTCCCCATTTCCTGATATGGTGATAATTGTTTGGATACTTGTCTTCTCTAGAGTAAGACATTTTCCTGAAGGAGGAAACGAAAATGTCCGATGCTTTTCAAATGGGTCCCTTTTTATTGAAAATGAGCATGCTGGCGGTCATTGTTTCGCTTTCGCTCGGCTTTGTGGCCATTTCCGCTCAGCTTACACATAACCGAAAAATGAAATCAGCTGTTATTGAGCTGTTGAGTAATGCATTGCTGCTGGCGTTTCTCGTTTGGAAGTTCAGCTACGTCCTGTTTTATTTTTCAAAAGCGGTGGAAAATCCCTCGTCCATTCTCTATTTTTCAGGGGGAGAAAACGGAGCCATGCTGGCAGTCGTGGCAGTTGTCGTGTACCTCACCAAGACGGTACGCAAAAAAGCGATTCCTGTTCATTTCGTTGCCTTGGGAATGGCGACAGGCTTTCTCACTGCAACTGGTGTTTACCAGCTACTCACGGTCGTGTTAGAACAGAGCAGCATGTGGTATCACGTACAACAAGTCGCGATATGCGCCTTCTTTCTTTGGTGGCTGCATCGGGCAAAGGAAGGACTCATTCAACTTGCGGCTTGGCTTGCACCCGTGATGTGGTTTGCCATTAGCCAAGTCTATGTGCACTTCTTTGTTCCGAATCGAGAAGCTATGTTTGCAGGACTTTCCGGCGATCAGCTCATGTACTATGCATTCGCTCTCTTGCTGCTCTTTTTGTCCAGACGAGTGAAGCAGATAGGGGGAACGACCCATGAAGAAATATCATAATGCATGGGCGATCGTCGTACTCTTGGGGCTTTTGGGATGGGGCATTTTTGATGCGGAATTCTTGAATAGGCAGGAGCCCATTGCTTCATCTGGCGAGCAAGGCAACGGGCAGATTGGCATTGAAAAAGGAAATACCGCTCCGGATTTTGAACTGCAGCAGGTAGGCGGCGGTACGGTCAAGCTATCCGATTTACGGGGGAAAAAAGTCATTCTTAATCTGTGGGCGACGTGGTGTCCTCCTTGTCGTGCAGAAATGCCGGACATGCAGCGTTACTATGAAGAGAACAAGGAAAAAGGCGTCGTTATTCTCGGGGTTAATCTGACGGATACGGAGACGAGCCCGGAAGCGGTGGCGGATTTTGTGAAGTTATATGGCATTACCTTCCCGATCTTGCTCGATCCCGATAAAGAAGTGGCGAATGTGTACAAAGCCATTTCGATTCCGACCAGCTACATCATTGATTCGAACGGAGTGGTCCAGAATAAATACATCGGCCCGATGAGTGAAGAAATCATGGAGAACATGTTATCTGCGATCAAATAGAAAAACCGACAGCAGGCATATCTGCTGTCGGTAGTGATGTCTCTCCTATTATCCAGTGTCTGCTTTGTTTTCTGGTTCTTTGACTGGTGCCTTTCTATCCAGACGAAACACAGCATTGAGCAACTTGTAAATATGCTTGGATTCCTTGGTCAACAATGGACCCAAAATGGCGAGAATCAAAACGTAAAGAGCTGCAAAAGGCTGCAATATTTCCATGAGTGCGCCCGCTTTTCCGAGATTAGCCATGATGATGGAGAACTCACCGCGAGATACGATGGTCAGTCCAATATTGGTAGAAGCCTTGGGAGACAGTCCGGCGCTTCGGCCAGCCAAAAGTCCGGCCACGACGTTACCGAAGAGGGTAATGGCGACTGCAGCGATGGACAACCATACGGCTCCACCCAGCTCCAATGGATCAATCGTCAAGCCGAAGCTGAAGAAGAACATGGCTCCGAAGAAGTCACGAAACGGCAGGATGAGGTGCTCGATGCGCTTCATGTGTTGTGTTTCTGCCAAGACGAGACCTACGAGCAATGCTCCGATGGCTTCGGCAACATGGATCGTTTCGGAAAAACCCGCAATCAGAAACAGAGCGGCAAACACCGTAATCATAAACACTTCGTTTGATTTGATGTTCAATGCCCGATTCAGGAAAGGTACGAGCTTGCGGCCTACGATAATGAGGAGAAGCATGTAGCCGAGTGCGATCAATGCGGATGAGAGTACGCCAGCAAGAGAGGTTGCACCGCTTAACACCAAGCCGGACACGATCGAAATATAGACGGCCAAGAATATGTCTTCGAACATGATGATCCCTAAGATCATCTCTGTTTCGCGATTTGCTGTACGTTTGAGATCCACCAGTACTTTTGCCACAATGGCGCTGGAGGAAATAGTAGTAATACCGGCGATAATCAAAACTTCTTTGAGTGGAAATCCAGCGACCCAACCAAATATGAGGCCGAGGGTAAAGTTGATGACGATGTAGATGGTACCGCCTACGGCAATGGAACGACCAGCCTTGATCAGGCGACCTACTGAAAATTCCAGTCCGAGGTAAAACAACAGGAAGAGTACGCCAAGTCTGCCCATAAACTCGATGAGCGGGGCGCTTTCAATAAAGCGGAGATCAAATAATCCGAGGTCGGGAGCGTGTGGACCCACGATCATCCCGACGAGAATGTAGAAAGGTACGATGGAGAATTTTAACTTCATAGAGAGGAACCCCGCAATTGCTATGAGTGCGAGGGCAAGACCGACTTCAAAAACGATGTGCTCCAATATCACTCACCTCCGTTGCTGAGAATAGTCTTGAGCGCCTTCACCTGCTTCCGTTCACCTGCAACGACCAACGTAGATCCTGTACAAAGGACATACTCGGGGCCGGGATTAATCGTTTGTTTATGGTCTTTTTCGATAACAGCGATGATGGTAGCGCCTGTTTCTTGACGAATGTTGAGTGCCCCAATCGTCTTGCCAATGGCAGGAGCGTTCGATTCAATCTTGTACCATTCGATCATGAGTTTGTCTAACGCAACCTCGACTGTTTCCAGTGCAGATGGTTTGTACGTCAAGCCGCCTACGATGGCAGCAATTTGTCTCGCCTCATCATCGTCAAGGGTAACCATGGAGATTGTTTCGTCCATATCATCACGGTCAAAGTGATACATTTCCCGGCGGCCGTCATCATGAATGACGATAACCAGCTTTTCGCCACTTCTGGTTTCGACCTGGTACTTCCTACCGATTCCTGGTAAATCGGATTCTCTAATAGAGAACATGATAAGATCCTCCTTTGCACAAAACACTGTATTGGCATAGATAGCTGCTCTTTTTTTCCTAGTGAGCAACAAGTCGTCAATAATTATTTGGAATTATATCCAATCCGGTGATATTTTAGTAATAATCCCCCCCTGTTATGCGGATTATTGTCGACATTCATACCTACATCCACTATTATACACGAAATGACGTCATTTTTCTTCAAAATGAAACATTTTTATTAAAAACTGACACACTTATAAACGGACAGGAATATTAACTTTCCTCTAAAACGCAGTCGCTCCTCCATGAGTGGGCTTCGATAGAGGTTATTTTAAGGATGATGAAACATGGCCAACAAACAGTATCGATTAACAGAAGCAGAATGGGCATTTATCCAAGACATGCGTTCCATGGATCTGGATGAGCTATTGGACATCGTGATCGCATTGCGCAATGAGGTAAGGGAGCTGGAGAAAAAGGCGGAGCTGATCAGGGAGCGCGAAAAAGAGGGCTGGCAGGAGGAGTATCAGGCAGCACAGAAGCGAATTAATCACCTGCGCCAATTTGAGCAGGAGCTTCGTAAGACATGGCCAAATGACTAAAGCAAAAAGAGGTTCTCTCCCAATAGGAGAACCTCTTTTTTATATGGACTAGGCCGTGATCGGTTTTGCTTCTGAATCGTTGTCCGACTCGATGGCGGTTTCGTCTGTTTGCTGGACGCGTCCCGGATGGAACTCATTTTCATGCTTGGCTATGACCACGGTAGCTACGCCATTTCCGATCAGATTCGTGATGGCACGAGCTTCTGACATGAATCGATCAACGCCGAGCAAGAGGGCAATGCCTTCGACCGGAATGATAGGAAAGGCTGCCAAGGTAGCGGCAAGTGTAATGAAACCAGAACCTGTGACACCGGCAGCCCCTTTTGACGTAATCATCAGGATTCCTAAAAGGGTGACTTGTTCCCAGAAGCTGAGCTCGATGCCATATGCCTGGGCGATAAAAATGGCAGCCATAGATAAATAGATCGAGGTACCATCCAGGTTAAACGAGTAGCCCGTCGGCACGACCAGACCGACAACGGATTTGGAGCAGCCATACTTTTCCAGACGATCCATCATTCTCGGAAGAGCCGACTCTGAGGATGAGGTGCCAAGCACGAGCAGGATTTCCTCCCGAATGTATTTGATAAACGAGAAGATGTTGAATTTGTAGTAGCGGGCGATTCCGCCCAGTATGAGAATAATGAACAAAAACATCGTGATGTAGACAGCTGTCATCAAAAGGCCCAGTCTGGTCAGCGAACCGATGCCGAATTTGCCAATCGTGTACGCCATTGCGCCAAATGCAGCTAGCGGAGAAACCTTCATGATCATGTTGACGACACCAAAAAATCCGTGTGCCAGCTTATCAAACAGCTTGATGACAGGCTGGGATGCTTGCCCCATGGCAGCGAGTGAGAGACCAAACAGGACAGCGAAGAACAGAATGGGCAACAGCTCGCCATTTGCCATAGCCCCGACGACATTTTCCGGGATGATCGCCGTAATAAAATCAATAAAACCGTTGTTACTCTGAGCAGCAGCCTCGGTGTACTTGGAGACATCCCCACTGGTCAGGCCCGTTTTGTCAAAGCCTACACCAGGCTTGATCAGGTTGACAACCAACAGTCCGATCGCCAATGCGATTGTGGTAACGATTTCAAAATAGAGCAGCGCTTTTCCGCCGATCTTTCCGACCTTTTTCATGTCTCCCATACTGGCGATTCCGTTCACTACGGTAAAGAAGACAATTGGTGGAATGACCATTTTGATCAGTTTGACAAAAATATCGGCCAGCACCTTCAGCTCTGCGCCAAATTTGGGTGCAAAATGACCAACTAGGATACCGAGTATGATGGCAATAACGACCTGTACGGTCAGATTTTTAAAGTTGATCCGCATAGAATCCATTCCTCCTTCAAGTGTTGAAAGCGCTTTATCCCTCTCCTTCGCATTGTATAAATTGTGTGAAAAATTGAAAATGATACGGTCATATTGGTTGTTTTGGTCCTTTTGGTCATAGAAATCCCCTCAAATTGGAAAGGAAAAAATCAATTGTTGACATACTCTCGACACGAACGATAGGTAAAGTAGGAGATGTACATAGTGACACGAAGAAATAGACAACCGGGAGAATGGAGGATTTTCTATGTTCAAGAAGCAATACCTGGCGATTGCCTCAGCGTTGATTCTGACTACCACGCTTATTCCGACGAGCTCTCAAGCAGCGACTGGAACGAAGAATCTGCAAGCTAAGTACAACAACATTAAAGTTATCTATAACGGTGCAACTGTTCCAACGACAATCGAACCATTCATCGTAAACGGAACCACGTACATTCCACTTCGCATGATGGCTGGCGTATTCAACAAGGATGTAGCATGGGATGGCACGAAGTACACCGTTACGGTAAAAGACCTGCCTAACTCCCAGCACGCAAACGAGTTGGCTGCACGTGATGCTCAAATCAGAAGCCTGCAAAACACCATCGATAGCCTGAACAAAGAGATCTCTGATTTGAAAAACAACAAGAAAAACAATAATAACAATAAAGATGATGATATTCAGGATGCCTTGGATGATCTGGAAGATGATCTGAATTCTGATTACGATGACTACAAAGACCTCAAATGGAATATCTCCCTGAAGGGCGATGAGGATGATATCGACGTAGAAATCGAGATCAATCTGGATAAATACCAAGATGAATTCGATGATCTGGATGACGATGGCGATGTAGAGGCTCTCGTTGAAGATATCATCAAAGATATCTGGAAGGATAAAGATTTCGAAGATGCCGATATTACGGGCGAAATCATCGACAGCGACTCTGACGATACGATCTATGAGTTCGAAGGCGATGCTAGCGACGAAGACATCAACTTTGACGTGTAAAATGATATAAAGTGGGGACATTTCTCACAAAAAAAGCCTTGCTCCTTTTCACAGGATGCAAGGCTTTTTTCCTATTTTCCAAAAACATCAAAGCCAAATTTTAATACGAGGATGTAAACTGATAGAATAGCAGTACGTAGACTATTAGAGAGGCCATGCGAGAATTCTCGAATAGGAATGATCATATGTCTGTAAATCAGGTAGGGAAGTTATGAAAAGCATTTTGTTGGTAGAAGATGAACTGGTGATATCGCGCGTGCTGAAGGCTTACTTGCAAAAGGCAGGGTATGAGGTCTGGCAAGCGAACGATGGAATCGAGGCCATGGAGCTTTTTGATGAGAAAAAGCCGGATCTGGTTCTGTTGGATGTCATGCTCCCTGAACGCAACGGATGGGAGATCCTCCAGTACATTCGCGAAAAGAGCTCCTGTCCGGTCATTATCATGACAGCGCTCGGTCAAACAGACCAAAAGCTCAAAGGACTCAATCAAGGGGCCGATGACTACATAACGAAGCCTTTTGTCGCGGATGAAGTAGTTGCACGAGTCAATGCGGTGTTGCGCCGCTCCGTTATTTTGGTGAAAGATCAGGAAACCCGACTATTTGGAAGCTTAAAAATAAACTTTCAGTCCCACCACGTGACGTTGCACGGTCTCGAACTGACGTTTCACCCGCGCGATTTGTCCTTGCTGCTTTTTCTGGCACAAAATCCGAATCAGACCTTTACCCGTGAGCAATTGATCGAACAAGTATGGGGAATGGACTATGGTGGCAGTGACCGTGCTGTAGACCTGGCGATCAAGCGGGTCAGAAAGACACTGGAGAATTGGCCAGTTCAGGAAGGCGAGATCAAGACGCAAAGAGGGGTTGGGTATCAATTCTGTGTTTATAAAAAACAATGAGCCCGTATCGCTGCTGCGCTATTGGACCACACGCTATCTGCTCACCCTCGTGATCGGACTGCTCATCATTGGAGCTGTTTCTGCCTATTGGATCAAGTATGCTGCGATTGAAAAGCAGATCGAGGTCACGCGATTGTTTGCAGAGGAAGTGGCTGATCGAGTTGTTGATGATGTTGGAAATATTTTGGTGGGGGAAAAACTTCATCAGGTATTGGACAATCGGCGCAAGTTTATGGGCGTTGATCGCAATCTGATTTTGTTCATTGAGGATGTAAAAGGGGAGGTCGTTTACAGTCGGCCAACCAAGCTCCCGCCGCCCTTGCAGCAGGCAGCTCCTCAGTTGTTGGAGCAGGCGGATACGCGGGATAAAGTGAGGCATCCGTCAGGTGAGACCCTGTATGTAATCAGAAAAAATTTGGAATACAATGATCGAATAATAGGCAAAGTGATCTTGCTTTTCCCAGAAACAGATATCAAGGTAGGTAAAGAAGAAATCCAATATTTGGTCATCATGCTCGGAAGTTTGGGTGTGCTTGGCTGGGCGGTTATTTATTTTCATGCGCGGAAGCTGTCTGAACCGATTCAAAATGTGGTGATGTCCGCACGACAGATCGTAGAGGGAAATTACGACGTCTTGATCAATAAAACGATCAAGGAAAAGGAAATTCACGAGTTGGTGCATACATTTGCGGAGATGGCCGACCGTCTGCGGCAGTTAGAAAGCATGCGAACAGAGCTTTTGGCTGGGGTGACACACGAGCTGAAAACCCCCGTTACGTCGATTAGCGGATTAATCCAGGCAATTAACGACGAGGTGGTTTCCGGTGAGGAGCAGAAGGAGTTTTTGGAAATCTGCCTGAAGGAAACAAAGCGCCTGCAAAAAATGGTAGAGGATTTGCTAGACTTCAATTCATTTGCCGTAGGAGCGATCACCGTTTGTCAGGAAGAGCAAAACGTGAACAAGCTGATCCGCGAGATCGCCTCACAATGGCAGATTGTCCATGACCTCGGTCACGTCACGTTTACCGTTTGGGTTCTGGAAAACCAGACGATGATCTATGTCGATCCGGGCCGTGTGCAGCAAATCTTGATTAATCTTTTGAACAACGCGAAACAGGCTGTCGGTGAGAAGGGGAGCATAGCGCTCACTCTCTACGAAACGGACACCGATTTACGCATCGACGTCAAAGACGATGGGCCAGGAATACCTGCAAAGGAACAGCCTCTTGTGTTCGAGCGTTTCTTTCGGGGAAGCAATAAAAAAGACAAAGTACGTGGACTCGGTTTGGGACTGTCCTATTCTCGCATGATGGCGAAGGCTCTAGGCGGAGATCTCCTCCTCGCAAAAAGCACGTCAGAGGGATCGGTTTTTACGTTGATTTTGCCCATGCGCAAGGAGCAGAGTGAGGAGATTGCTTGAGAGCTTCACCGGCGTTGGTGGAGCTCTCTGATTTTCTGCATCAAGGGTTCTCCGATACTCGGAGCGAATTGATCGTAGACAGGCTGCAACGCTGTGATCCAGGCCGCACGCTCTTCTGCTGTCTGTAAGTGGATGTGCATTCTCCCATTTTCTTGGAGCAAGCGCAGCTGTTTATCATTCATCGAAACAGCCAATTGATTATTGTAAGCTGTCGCTTCCTGCATCGCTTCCGATATGGCCTGCTGAATATCGGGGGGAAGATTGTTCCAAAACGTCTTATTAATGATGACAGCGTAGCCCAAATAGCTGTGATTGCTGATCGTCATATGCTTTTGTACTTGGTAGAGCCGTTTGGTGTACACATTGGAGATTGTATTTTCTTCGCCGTCTACTTTTCCGGCAGCCAGCATGCTGTATAATTCATTGAAGGAAGAGCCTACAGGGATTGCCTGGAGCGTGCGAAACTGAGCGTCGATCACGTTGCCGGGAATGATGCGCAAACGTTGACCGACAAAATCGGAAGGCATGACCAACGGACGATTGGCAGTCACTTGTTTAAAGCCACTTCCCCAGAAGGCGAGCCCTTTCATGTCGGAATCTTCAAGCTTGTCGAATAGTATTTGGCCGATTTCCCCATTGAATACCGTTTCGACATCCTCTTGCGATCGAAACAGATAAGGCAGATCAAGGACAGCCCACTCGGGAATGCTGTTAGAGAGATAGGAGAATGCAGGTGCGATCATCTGGATCTCGCCGTTTTGCAAGGCAGTCATCTCGGTTTTCTCGGTGTGGAGGATACTGTTGGGAAAGACCTGTACTTCTACACGTCCGTTTGTCTTTTCCTTCACCAACTGTGAAAAACGTTCGATGCTGAGCCCCTTTGGCGTATTTTCCGCGATCACGTGGCTGAACTTGATAATAATTTGATTGGACAGCCCGACCTGTTCTTCGTCGTATCCTCTGTTTTCCATCAGGAAATCTGATCGGAAGCCTATAATGACAGCGCTCACAAGTCCGAGCAGGACAATGAATGTACTGGTTACTAACGATTTCATTTTCATACACCTGCTTACGTTTAATGAATTTGAGTAAAAACCCAATGGAAAGGAAAGAACGAACCTGTTTGAACGCTTAACAATCAAATGGAAGATTATGCTACTCTCCGTCGGAATCGTTCTTTTTTCCTTGATCATTGGAAACTTGATCATGGCCGGAGGGATTATTCGGATTACGGAAACCCAACTGGGACAACGGTTGATGACCACAGCGCGCACGGTTGCGACGATTCCCAATGTACAGAAAAGCATTCAGGAACCAAACGGGTGGAAGGTCATCCAACCGACAGCAAACAGCCTGCGCGTCGTCAACGATGTGACGTATATCGTCGTGCTGAATATGGAGCGTGTCCGTTACTCAGACCCGCTAGATGAGCGGATTGGCACGGTATTCATGGACCCTGCGGTAGATGAGGCCTATGCCGAGCACTCCTATTTTCAAAAAGTCAAAGGAGAGATGGGGACTGCTCTGCGGGCCTATGTGCCGATCATGGATGACCAGCATCAGCAGGTGGGTGTTGTCCTGGTCGGACGTGTGATGCCTGATGTTTGGGGGATCTTGTACAGTGAGCGAAACAATATCGCGCTGACCTTTTTCTTCTCCTTATTGTTCGGGGTGTGGGGCTCTTATCAGTTGGCCCGTCACATGAAAAAGCAGATGCTCGACCTGGAGCCGGACGAAATCGCACGAATCCTAGTAGAGCGAACCGCAACCTTCCATGCCATGCATGAGGGAGTCATCGCCATCGACAATCGGGAGCGAATCACGATCTTTAACGACAGGGCGAAGCAAATTTTTGGCATAGAAGGAGAGGTGCTGGGCAAGCACATACGGTCTGTCCTGCACGACACCAGATTACCAGAAGTGCTGGAGCTACGCCAGAATTTTACCAACACTGAAATTCATGTTGGCAATACGCTGCTCTGGTCCAACCGTTTTTTGATCAAGGTCGAGGAAAAAATCGTCGGCGCAATTGCGATTTTTCAGGACAGAACAGAAGTGGCGAGAATGGCGGAGGAGCTGACGGGTGTAAAAGAATTCGTCGGTGCACTGCGGGTACAAAATCACGAGCACATGAATCATTTGCATACCATCGCAGGCTTGCTTCAGCTCCAACAGCATGAAAAGGCTCTCACATATTTGTTCGAGGTCAACGAGCAGCAGGAGGAGCTCACCTCCTTTTTAACGACGCGGATCATGGATGAGAATTTATCTGGGCTCTTGATCGGCAAAGTAAGTCGCGGAAGAGAGCTGGGGATTCGTGTTGTCATTGATCGCAGGAGTCATTTGGAACGTTTTCCGCCGTACATGGATCATCATAATTTCGTGCTTATATTGGGAAATCTGATCGAGAATGCCTTTGATTCACTGGAGCGAATCGAACGCGAGGAGAAGGAGATCATGATCAGTATCGAGCAAGACGAAGAGATTTGCTCCATTTTGGTGGAGGACAATGGAATCGGCATGGATGAAGAGACGCGCCGACGCATGCTGGAACGGGGATTTTCTACGAAAGAACGTGCGCACCGTGGACTTGGTCTGCATCTGGTGCATCAATTGGTCAATAAAGGGGGAGGAGAGCTGGCATGCCATTCGGCACGCGGAGAAGGGGCCAGCTTTCTCATAACGTTTCCGATGGGGGAGGTGGAGATTCATGGAGAAGGATAACGATAACATTCGTGTACTGATAATGGAAGACGATCCGATGGTACAGGAAATCAACAAGCAGTTCATAGAGCGCGTCCCGGGCTTTGTTGTGGTCGGAATTGCTGCAAACGGGGCAGATGGGATCAAGCTAGTGAATGAGCTTACTCCTGACTTGGTGATCATTGATATTTTCATGCCGATCCAGGACGGCGTAAAGGCGCTGATGGAGTTGCGCGCCGCCAAACATGCTGTGGACGTCATCGTGGTGACAGCTGCAAAGGACAAGACCACGATTCAGTCCATGCTGCGCAATGGGGCGATGGACTATATTATCAAGCCGTTTCAGTTTGAACGGATCAAGCAGTCGTTGGAAAACTATCGAGAATTTCGCCGCCAGATTGATTGGGAGGGAACCGCATCCCAGGATGAGGTCGACCAGCTGTTATTCCGCAAAAGTCCAGAAAAAGAACAATCCGGTGCTACTCCAGGCAGGGCAGTGCTACCGAAGGGACTGCACGCTGTTACTATGGAGCAAATCATGCGCCAGATCGAGAAAGAGAGTCAGCCGCTCTCGGCAGATGACGTGGCCGAACGCGTAGGGATCGCGAGAGTGACGGCCAGACGGTATTTGGACTATCTGGAGAAGAGCGGGAGTGTCAGAATGGATGTCAGCTATGGTGGGGTAGGCAGACCGACGAATCGCTATGTACGTGTCACTCCACAAGATGCGGGGGGCACGGGAGGTAGAGAGCGTCATGATCGATTATGAAGCCCTGATAGGCTCGCTGTTTGATATCGTGTACGTAACAGACGCAGAAGGAAGGACTTTGTATGGCTCGGAACGATATGAAGAATTTTTCGGAATCGATCCCAGGGAGATGATGGGCAAGCCGATCGAGGAGTTTCATCACCTCGGCTATTTTGCTCCAACGATCACGATGCGGGTTATTCGCGACAAGAAAAAGGTACACACGATTCAAACCACTCGTAAAAATCGCAAGCTTTTTGTAGAAGGCACACCAATTTGGGATCAGGAAGGGAATTTTAGCGGAGTAATCCATACGTTCATTGATATCACTAGCCAGGAGCAACTACAGCAGGAATTACATGAAGTCAAGTACGTCGGGACGGTCTTGCAGAGTGAAATGACCAAGGAGAACAACAGAAAAAAAGGAGAGACGAGCTTGATCTACCGCAGTCAGTCCATGGAGCAGGTCGCCATGATGGCTAAAAAACTGTCGCAGGTAGAATCATCTATGATCCTTCTGGGGGAATCTGGCGTTGGAAAAGGCGTGCTGGCAAAATACATCCACGAGTGCAGTCCACGAGTGGACAAGCCTTTCGTGCACATCAACTGCGGAGCCATTCCTGAGACTTTGCTGGAGTCAGAGCTGTTTGGCTATGAAAAGGGTGCTTTTACAGGAGCGGACAAAGATGGCAAGGCAGGTTTGATTGAAAAGGCAAACGGAGGCACGCTGTTTTTGGACGAGATCGGGGAGATGTCACTCTCCTTGCAAGTGAAGCTGTTGAATGTGTTGCAAGAAAAAACGATTACGCCCGTAGGCAGCTCTGTTTCGCGAAAAGTAGATGTAAAGCTGATCACAGCCACGAATAAAAACCTGCGGCAAATGGTCAAGGAAGGCAAGTTTCGCGAGGATTTGTACTATCGCATTCACGTCGTTCCGTTGGAAATTCCACCGCTGCGCGAACGGCAGGAAGAGATACCCGTGCTCGTTCATTACTTTCTCAATGTCTTTTCGCAAAAGTACTGTTTGGAAAGACAGCTCGCCGATACCTGCTATCGCATTCTCAGCGAATACGATTGGCCTGGCAATGTGCGGGAGTTGGAAAATGTGATGGAACGGCTCGTCGTTACGTCTCACGATGTCCTCATTACGCCCGCGCAAATTCCGCGTTATATTCATAACCAAGAATACAGTGAGGCCAAAGGGATCAAGGTCGATCGTGTGATGGCGATGCAGGATGCAATGGATGAGGTGGAGCGCCAACTCGTGCACCGGGCGTATGAGCAGCATAAGACGACGACAAAGGTAGCGGAAGCGCTCGGAATCAGTCAGCCGTCTGCAAGTCGCAAGCTGCGAAAATGGCTATGCACTATTTGACACAGATGTACGATAATGGGGAGAGAAACCGGAGGAGGAGACTGGTCAGATGAATAAAGGGAAGGCATTGCGAGCGGGAGATACAATCGGAGTAGTGGCAACCTCTAGCCCTGCTACAGAAGAAGTGCTGAACAAAGCAATGGCAGAGCTGCAAGGTTTGGGATACAAGGTGAAAATATCGGATACGTGCCGAGAATCGTACGGTGGGTATTTGGCGGGAACTCCTGAGCACCGGGCGGCTGAGCTGAATGCCATGTTCGTCGACGAGGAAGTGGACGGGATCATGTGCATGCGTGGCGGTTACGGTTCCCCGCAAATTCTGTCCGTGCTCGATTATGACCTCATCGCCCAAAACCCAAAGCTGTTTATCGGCTACAGCGACATTACGGCGCTACATAGCGTTTTCGGACAGCGTGCGAATATGGCTACCCTTCACGGACCGATGGCAACCTCAGACATCGCACATGGACTGGATGATTGGTCCAAGCAATATTTGCTTCGCGCCATGACGCGCCCCGAGCCATTGGGAGCGATCATTAATCCGCCTGGGGAAGAAATCGTCTGTCTCGTCGAAGGTCAGGCAGCTGGACCCGTAGTCGGCGGGAATCTCGCCCTCGTCTCTGCTTTGATGGGGACGCCTTACCAGCTCGATACGAGAGGCAAGCTGTTGTTCCTCGAAGATATCGACGAAGAGCCATACCGGATCGACCGCATGCTGACACAGCTTGCTCAAGGCGGCTTGTTTGATGATTGTGCGGGCGTTGTCATCGGGACATGGACCGATTGTGAGCCGAAAAAGCGCGAAGGCTTCTCTGTCTGGGATGTGTTTCAAAATATCGTCGTACCGTACGGAAAGCCAACCATCTGGAACATTCAGATCGGACATGGTGCATGCAACATTGCCCTCCCTCTGGGTGTAGAGGCCAGTCTCGATGCGACAAACGGTGAACTGGTGATCGAAGAGAGTGTAACCATATAACGAGAATGCTTTTTCTTTCAAGAAGGCTTCCCCAACCATTGCAGAGTTGGTGGAGGCCTTTTTGGGTTATTTAGAAAAATAAGGAAACGGGACGTTTGACCCATAAAACATTTACTAGTTTATCCCGATTATTAGATGGAATGTAAAAATAAGACGAATTATGGAAGTTGCTTGAAGAGGATTTTTTGGAAAGGGGGATAGGTCTAAAGATGCTAGCGTTACTTCAATTACTTGCAATGGGGTTGTTCAGCCCCGAGTACTCATATGTCGTGAGGGGAGCGACCCTCAAGTGCAGTCAGGGAACCGACCCCGGCGTATTGAATTTACCCTTGTGCCATGGCGTTTATAGCCTAGATAAGCCTGTCATGAATGTTGCCGATCATGTTCCCGGTGTGAATATCGGGTGCTTTGGGTTTTGCAAAGCGGCAGGTGGGGGGGAGTGTGTACCACAGACGACCTCGAAATGGACAGATGGAAAACACGATGTGCTCATCGACAACGAGCATGCCTTGCTGAGCAAGTCGCAGTTAGTCTGCAATCTGTCAGGCATCATCACGATTGAAAAAGACGGTCAGGATTGACGCTTCCCACGCTTGCTAGAGAAGGAGGGAAGAGAACATGCAACGTACAAGCGGCGTCATGACCTATCAGGATATAAAAATCGTTTGGCCATATGGACCGATCCGGCTAGATCAGCTAGAGTTCGTCCATCAAACAGGCACGCATGCCAAGCTCACGATCACAGGAATTGTCCCGGAAGACAAAGAGGACGAGATCATCAATCGTGCTGGCACCCACGATCCCATCGAGCTGTACAAGGTGGAAGGTGGGCAAAAACAGCCGATTTTCATGGGGCGGCTGGATCATGTGGAGATCAAGGTCGTACGAGATATTCACTACGTCACGATAAAGGCCGTGTCGCATACATATGCGTTGGATCTGAGCGTGAAAACACGTTCGTTTCAACAGGTGAATCGGTTGTACCGGGATGTCGTAGATGAAGTCATGTCTATCTATCACGGTGGAGATGTCATCGATCAAGCCTTCGACGACCGCCAGCAGGGCAAATACATCATGCAGTACGAGGAGACAGACTGGACCTTTTTGAAGCGAATCGCGTCCCATGTCGGAGCTGTCCTCGTCCCAGATTTGAGTGCGCATAAGGTACGCTTGTGGATCGGCATGCCCGAGGGTCGCAAGAAAATCAAGCTGGAAGACGAATCACCATATGAGGTCAACCGGGCCATCGCGCCGTACATGAAAAAAGCCGCAAACGGCTCCTCGTCCGTAAGCGAGTACCAGTACACGACGTACGCCTTCGATTACGACGACCTGCTACAAATCGGGGATGAGGTGCAGCGGGAAGGCCAAACATTCGTCATTACGAAAGTGACTGGGAAGCTGGAGCAGGGACTTCTGAGATGGAGCTACGTCTGCGCCGTGCCTGAAGCCGTCAAGCAATCGAAGCTGTACAACAAGGCCATCATCGGTGCGGCGATCGACGGAAAAGTGATTCAAATCGGTCGCAATCAGGTCAAGCTCCATCTGAACATGGACAAAAAGCAAGAGCCAAGCAAGGCCCAGTGGTTTCCGTATGCGGCGGAAGGCAACCAAATTTTGTACCTCATGCCCGAGCTCGGTTCAAAGGTAAAGCTGTACTTCCCGAGCGACGAAGAGGACGACGGTATGGTCATGAACTCCGTTCGCCATGCGCCAAAAGGAGCGGCTGTCGAGAAGCAGGATCGGCAAATGCAGGACCCCGGTGTGAAGACGTTTGGGAACCCGCAGGGGAAAGAGTTCTCACTCGGAGATAAAGAGCTGACGATGACTGCTCAGGAAGGGATGCTCTACATCTCGATGAACAAGGATGTGGGCGTCAGTCTGAACAGCACCTCGAATGTGAATATCAGTGCGAGTGGTGCGCTGAGCTTGAGTGGTGCGGCTGTGTATTTGTCTGGGTCTGAGAGCTTGAACGTGAAAACGGCGTCGGATACGATAGAACTGTTGGAGGAAAACAAATCCAGCAGTGAGGAGATTAAGCTGGAGGCGACTGTACGTCAGGCGTTTCCGACGATATTAAGTGCGTTTGAACAGGATGTGAAGGAGAACGGTCTGGCTGCCGTCATGGCCCGCAGAGCCTTCAACAACCAGGTTGCTGAGGCGAAAGGGAAGTTAGATGCCTTTGGAGATACTTTGTTAGGCTTGTGGAATACCGCAGTAGATGCCGGAGACATGTTGCTTACAGGACTTGCGGGAGAAGAGAACACGCAAGATATATATGAATTTGTAAGCGGCGAAGAAGTAGGCACACTGAGAGAACGCAATGGCATCGTAAAAGGCATCGAGAAAGGCGTAAACAACACGCTCAATTATGTGGGAGATACGTTTACGGGCAAGAAGGCACCGGAAGAAATCCTTTCAGATTTGGGGAAGCTGGGAGAAGGGCTTTACGACGAGTATCTCGATCCATTCGCGAAGGACGCCCAATACGATCAAGATAACTTGTTTAAAGGCGGTCTGTGGACCAGATCGGAAGACGAGAGCTATGCGAAGGGCCAGAATGAGTATAAGAAAGACATGGTGGTAGCAGAGGTAGCGGTAACCGTTCTTAGTGCCGGAACAGGTACAGCCGTTGTGCGGACAGTCAAAACGGCCGATAAGCTGAATGGGCCTAATGGCAAGAAAAAGTCTGGTGACCATGAGGGAAATGGGAAAGGTGTCCTTTTGCCTAATTCCAGTATCGACGACGCAATGAGCGCCATGCTTAAGGATGGAAAGCTAAAGACGCATGGTAAGAGTTTTGCAGAATCGATGATTGAATTACAAGAAAAAGTTGATAAGTTCCTTAAGCAGATGACTGGTGTGTTTAATGGAAGAATTGTTGTTCTCAGAGATGCTTTTACGGGTCAACCTATGGTTTATTGGATGCGGCATGACGATTTGCCTGGTAATAGAGGCGGTGGTGGAGGGAATCATCATCGCCGTAAAGATGGGAAGGAAGATCGGGAGAGAGAAGAAAGAGAGAGAAGAGAAAGAGAAAGAAGAGAAAGAAGAGAAAGAGAAGAAAGAGAGAGGAGAGAAAAAGAAGAAAGAGAAAGAAGAGAAAGAGAAGAAAGGGAAAGAAGAGAAAGAGAAGAAAGGGAAAGAAGGGAACAAGAGCAGAGGGATACTGAGGGGACGGATAAAGGTGGTAAGGGCGACAAGCCTCATTTATATGATGAACATGGGAATTATACTGGAGGAAGAAATCAAGAAGAATTGGATAGTTTAGCCCGAGATCCTGCAAGTAATGGGAAAATAGAACCTAAAAATATAAATGAAAGAGATGTTGGATTAGCATTAGAAGAAAGAGGTGATTTAGGAAGAATAATACGTGATCCCCAAGCAGAAAACGGAGCAGAGTTTATTGATACCACTACAGGCTTAAAGTGGGACGTGAAAAGTTTTGTATCATATCCAAGCGGTAGGGACGGAGTACCTATAACAAGTCCCAAAAAGGGTGCTTTTTCTGTTAAAAATGGTATGCAAAAGATACACGAAGAATTTGCTAAAGGAAATAACGTAATTATTGATACAAAAAAAATGGTGCCTGAGCATATTGAACAACTGATGAAAGCAATTGATGAAGCAGGAATAGCAGATAGAATATTGTGGTACCCTTAAGGAGTGAGAAAATGGAAGAAAGAAATATTCTTAGTATGTTTGATTTGCATAAAAAGTGGGTTGAGACAATTGGTAAAGAAGGTGAGATGTTAAAGTTAGATGAAGTGGACTTAAGAAGTTTTGATTTATCCGATATATTGCTTGAACAAGCATATTTAATAGAGTGTACTTTTGATGATCTCAAACTGGAAAATATCGATTTTCACACATCATTATTAGCCTCGTCAACATTTAAAAATGCATATTTAGATAAATGCGATTTTTATAAATCAGATCTTAGATATACAGATTTTTCAAACTGTGTCATTAAAAACAGTAGATTTAGTAAAGGTGATTGTTGGGAAGCAATATTTAGAAATGCATATTTAGTAGATTGTAATTTGATTAATGTATCGTTCTACTTAACGGATTTTAGTTGGGCAAGACTAGAAAATGTAGATATAAGTGTTTCGACATTTAAAGAAACATTGTTAAACGGAGTAACATTAAAAAATATTAAAGGTATAGAAGAAGCCTTTTTTGAGAGTATAAATATTGGTACATCGGAGAAACCAATATTGTTGGAATCAGAAAAAGCAAGGGAATGGATGTTAGAAAAATGTGAAGTAAATGGTTAAGTGGATTGGCTACCAGTGCCGAATGAAGCCATCATTCAACCAATAACACATATGACAGATACAAAAATGTAGATCGGGTTTACAACTCTAACAACAAGGTCGTACAATACAACCAACAAACCAAACACTAAATGATTCAAACACTTGATAAACTTTAAAAGCTCTTTCCAACTTGAACCATGAGTAGGAATGAGCTTTTTTTGCATGCCCAAAATCAAAGGAGGACGAAACGAATGGCAAAAGAAGTACAGGCAGTAGCAGAGGAAACAGGATTAATTGCACAGGCTCAAGCAGAGTATGAAGCGATTAGAGCACAAATTGCGGAGCATTACCAGCAAGCCAGAGAGCTAAGAAATCAAGCGGATAAGCTGAACCAGTCAGGACGAACCGACGTACAGGTGATGACAGAAGTAAATCAGTTGCTTGACCAAGCAAAAAGATTGACCTCATTAGCAGATCAGCTAGACGATCATGAGAGGTTAGAAGCGATTCGCAACATGAATGAACTTGAAATCGAAGCATGTGTACTAAAGGAAAAGAGAGCCTATAACGAAAATATGTTGGCTCGACAACATACAGAGCTTGAAAAAGTGAAAGAAGAAGCCGCAGCAATGATACGACGAGCAGAAGAAGAAATGAAGGAAACATCAAGATGCTTGGCTGTTCAAAAGAAACGGTTAGCTGAACTGGAGGGATAAGCTAATGAAGTCATTGAGTCCGGAAGCATTAGAAGCACGTCGAGAATATAGAAGACAATACGAACGTGAGTATCGGCGCAAATGGAGGCGGAAGCCGGAGAATCGTCTGAAAGCGAAGGAGTACGAGCGCAGATATTGGGAACAAAAGGTACAGCAATCTAAGGAATAACACATGCAGCCAAACGCTCGTAGGTAGCGCACCCATTCAAATGTACGACCAAGGACATTTTACCGAAACAGACACGAAACCACGAGAGCAACCAAATACAAAAGTCACAGGAGGAAGTAACACAATGACGAAACATGAAGAATTCTTATGGGAACTGTTACACCACGAGATCGAAACGAAAGCAGAACTAACACGTATGTACTTTGACTGCTTTACGTTTATTGCAAAAACGGAACAGCTTGAGGAGTTTCAGTTGCATAAGAAACAGAGGGAAGAAAGTAGAAGCAAAGCATTAGAGGAGTGAAGATAACTAAGAATGGTGAGCAATGTAGTGAAAGTGGATGGATAAACAGCTTGGAGGCAAGAAGCCCTCCCCCAGGTCGGGGAAACGATACCCCATGAAATGAGGTTAGGGGATGTAAAAATGGAACAGAAACGATGCGGAGCCAAGACGAAAAGCGGTGAAGCTTGTAAAAAAACGGCTCTAAAGAATGGACGTTGCAGGTTGCATGGTGGAAAATCCACGGGTCCGAAGGATAAGACGAAGCATAGCGAGCGTCTAAAAGGCAACAAAAACGCCTTGAGGCATGGACTGTATGAAACGATCTGGCTAGATACGCTAACCGAGGAAGAACGGGAATTGTACCATCAGGTTTCAATCGACCCGAATGTACAGGTGGATAGCGAGTATCGGCTTTCAGAGTTACGGAAACGGCGTATGCTGCTGCGTATTCAGCAAGAGGAACAGAAGGACAAGCCTGACCATGCTGAAATCAGAGCGATGGAAGATGCGATCACCAAAGTGCAGATGAATGTTGCGGCACTTATTCGGGAGAACGGCAAGCTCAGGGATATGCAGAAGCAGAAAAGCGATGGCTCGTTAGACCAGTTGGTCGAGATACTGCAACAAGCGAGAAGCAAGTTTCAAGGATGAAGACAGGAGCAGACAGAGCACACGCTTTGTTTCGCTCCTTTTTACTACCGCAGAAGGCGTAGCATCTAAAAATGAATGTAAAAATGTCTTACCACGATCACGGTTAACGAGCGGTAAAAAGGATAAAGAGGGTTGTAATTGCCTTCCGTAAGGTCGTATGGTGTTACAAAAAAATAGGAGGCATTTACATGAAGGAAACGAAGGTCAAGAAATGGGTAGGCTATGTGCGTATCTCCTCGGACAGTCAGATGGAGAACACATCTATTAGTGAACAGGTAAGGCAGATTGAAGCGTTTTGCGTGAGTCAGGGCTGGCAACTGGCAGCGATCTTCAAGGACGAAGGAGTTAGCGGCAGCACAATAGAACGAGATGGTTATCAAGAGATGCTGCATTACATTCAGCAGCCCGAACATGAGGTTGGCGGGATTGTCGTGACGAAATCAGACCGTATCCATCGTCAATTGAATCATCTGCTGGACTTGATCGAAGAGGAACTGGAACCACAAGACATGGCGTTCATTAGTGTGACGGAGCGAATGGATACCTCGACTCCGCAAGGGAAGATTTTCTTGCAAATGCTTGGCGGTTTTGCTGAGTTTGAACGTGCAACCATCAATGAACGTACCCGAAACGGACGAATCGCTACGGCTAGAAAGAATCAATATGCTGGCGGAGGTATTCCTTATGGCTACAGGCTGTGGAACGGAAACATTGAACTGGATAAACAGCAAGCCAGCACCGTAAAATACATTTTTCAGGAATATGTAGAAGGAACGAACCCTTATCGCATCGCCAAGTTGCTGAACAACGCTGGTATCCAAACTAAGACAGGAAAGGCTTGGACAGTCGTACAGGTACAAAACATTTTGAACAAAGAGACGTACACAGGGTTCAACATGTACAACGGGCAAAAAGAGCAGAATGGCATTAGGCAGAAAGATGTGTTTCCTCGTATCATTAGCCGCCAGTTGTGGAACAAGGCAAGGCAGGTCAGCTAATCATCACGTAAACAATGGGAGGCTGGACAAATGAGCGAATTCAAAGAACGGATGATGATGTGTTCAGAAGACTACGACGAAATGATTGACATGGCTTTAGCTATGAAGGACAAGGAATGGTTTGAGGAGTTGGTTACCAAGCAAAAGCGGTTACGTGAACTGGAGATTGAAATGCGCCGCGAATTAGGTGTACTCGACTAGGATACGATCATACTATACAGCAGACCCACGAGAACCGGGCGAGACGACGTTCTCATGTAGGATTACCACAAATGACACCGATGAACGGAGATACAAACGAGAGCGAACCATCTCACAGGGTTAGACGTTATAGTTGACTCCAAACAAAGCATGTGACATAATCCCTCATACAGTATTCGATTGTGGTTCAGGGGATACTGCTAACTTGGTAAACTTCAACTCTTAGAGCACTTGATTGTCTGTAATGGACGACAAGTGCTTTTTTGCGTTTAACAGTCTCAAATGGACAGCGTCCGATAATTACTTAATTAGTCGAGTAAGTGTTACATTTTACAATCGCATGGAGCAAAAAAGCGTATGAGAAGGGGAGTGTAGCGTGTGATGAATGCAAGTGTATCCATAGACAAATTTGTCATGGAATATAAGGATGTGCCGCTTGGGGCTTATTACGGATTGATGAGAGACGAGGCGATGAACGGGTTTCAAACGAAGCCAACCATCTATTGGGGCGACTACTGCTACGAGTTGCATATACGGAAAGGGAAGGAAGCCTACTTACATGTATTTTACAAGAACTTTAGGGAAACAGATGGGCACTTGCATACCTTGCGACTAGAGACTCGCCCCGAACATTACTTACATTTTCATGAGTTGCTGGAACCGATACGCAAGGTGGCAAGCAGGATAACTTTCGTTGGCTGTGATGTGGCGTATGATGTGAGGACTTCATTGGAAAATGTCATCGTCATCCCTACCGATATGCGGCGGGAGATGACTTATGAGGGAACAACACGATATTTTGGTAAAGCTCATCAGCGCAAGACGAATGGATACTGCCGCATTTACGATAAGCGACTGGAGCTATGGGAGAAACAGAAGATCATGCTCGACCACGAATTGAGCCGCATTGAGATTGTATACAAACCAGACCAGAAAATATTACTGTCGGATGTGGGGAGGTATCCACCAGAGCAGAACGACAAGTATTTTGCGGCAGTGGTAACAGATTGGGATGTACTCCCTAGAAAAAGGGTGGAACAGATTCGCGACATGCGGGACGGAGCAGAGATGTATACGCAACTGATACGTAAAGGGGTAAAAGAAACCCTTGCAAACCCGTATCACGTAGATTTCAACAGGTTAGCAAGGGAACAATGGGTATCGCTAGTTGAAGTACCTTGTACGGCATTGCTGGGGGCAGCATAAACCGCAGATTCAACAGCGATTGGTGTAACGATTTCGTATATACAGTATACGACCTTCCCACAGAGGAAAACGACAGGAAACATACAGGGTTGTGCAGATTTTGGAAAACATCGTATACTACGCATCACTGTTTACCCGTTACCCGTTGTGTAAGGGATTGTCGAAAAATATTTTTGTAAGGTACTTAAAAACCATTGAAGTTTCAATATATGTAGGTATAGAGACGTTGAACGATTAGAAAATGGACTGGCTGGCGTCCCGTTGCGGGTCACTTGTTGACTAACGCTTGAGCTGAGGTTGCCGACATTTTTTTACCTTTCAACGTACTTCATAGACAGAGGTGATGCCTTGCATGCACTACAAACAGAAGCATATTTACATTGGAGTTGACCTGCACAAGAAAACACATACGGCGGTGGTGATCAACTGCTGGAACGAGAAGTTGGGGGAAATTACGTTTGAGAACAAGCCCGCCGCTTTTGATGAACTGATCACGTATGTCAAGCAATTCAAGAATCGAGGCATGACCCCTGTGTATGGACTGGAAGATGTAGGCGGGTATGGTCGTTCGTTAGCGGTGTACCTGTTAGAAAATAAACAGCAGGTGAAGGAGGTCAATTCCGCTCTGTCGTATGCCGAGCGCCAAAGTTACCCGACCACACAAAAAAGCGATAGCTGGGATGCGGAGTGTGTAGCAAGAATCCTGTTAAACAAGTTGGACATCTTGCCCGACGCAAACCCGCAAGACGTATACTGGACGATTGGTCAACTGGTGACGAGAAGGAATGGCTTGGTGAAGGGATTGATCTCCCTTAAAAACCAATTGCACACCCAACTCAGTTACCATTACCCCAGTTACAAAAAGTTCTTTAGCGACATCGACGGAAAATGTGCGCTGGCTTTTTGGGAGAAGTACCCTGCCCCACACGTACTAAACGGTGTCTCGGTCGAAGAATTTGCGAAGTTTTTACGGAAATCAAGTAGCAATGCGTGTTCGACAAGGAAGGCAGAAGAAATACTGGCACTCGTGCAAGCAGATGGTGATACGACGAGAAGCTATCAGGAACAACGAGACTTTCTAATCAAGAGCCATGTGCGGGACATACAGTTCAACAAGAAGGAAATCGAGTATGTAGAAGGCGAACTGCAAGGTATGATGAAACGGCTAGACTACCAACTAGAAACGATGCCAGGCATAGATTTGGTAACGGCATCTTCTCTAGTGGCAGAAATAGGCGACATTAACCGTTTTGCCAGCGCAGATAAACTGGCACGTTTTGCAGGGATAGCCCCTGTCAATTTCAGTTCCGGCGGCAAAGGTACGAACCAAAAAAGCAGACAGGGTAATCGGATACTGCATGGTTTGTTTTACAACCTAGCTGTCCAGCAAGTGCAAGTTTCAAAAGGGAGCAAAAAGCCACGCAATCCGCTCTTTTACGAATACTTCAACCGCAAGAAAGAAGAAGGCAAAACACCAACGCAAGCCTTGGTATGTGTCATGCGGCGGTTAGTCAACATCATCTACGGCATGATGAAGCACAAAACAGCGTTCCGTCTCCCTGAACAAGCAGAAAAACAAGCAAGCTAACGGTTGGTGCCGCTAGTATTCTAGCAAGCACCGTTCCTTTTCAATAGTTTAGCTTTACAACATAGGGGACGGGTAAAGGCGGTATTGACAATGGCTTAACTGAACCTTCGTTGCCTAAAGGTGGAAAACCAAAAGGGAATTATGCAAATCCTGAAGGTGGCAGAGGAAATATAAGACAAAATGAAGCTGCCGACTTATTTGCAGAACAAGGTTACGATATTGAAATGTTGGATGAAATTGATGGAGGAAATGGTTATGGTCTAAAAGAAGGGAAAAATCCTGATTTCCTAATTGAGGGGAAAGTGTTTGATTGCTATGCTCCTGATGTCGATACCCCTTTTGATAGTGTTTGTAAAAAAATAAAAGACAAGACTAAAAATCAAGCCAAAAGAATCGTGCTTAATCTGGATGATTATCCTGCAGAAAATATAGATGAGCTATTAAAGACTATTTTGAGACAAACAAACCCCAAGGCAAATTTAAAACATCTGGATGAACTCTTAATTGTTAAGGATGGTCAAATTACTAGGGTTTTTGGGAGGTAGGAAGAATGGATTACGAATTATTTATAAATACTAAGTTGGAAAGAAATAGCATAGGGGATCTATTATATGAGCTAGCGAGTGATGTAATAGGTGAGAAAGTTAAGTTTAAAAAAATGCGACATGAACTTGGCTTTCAATATGTATATATTGGTTGTGATTACTTTTCGATAGACATTGATCTAGATGATGAAGATGATGATATGGAAGAGTATCGGGAGATGAATTTCAGATATCATGGTGTTGATACAAATATGCGTATTAGTGTTCAGATGATTTCAAAGACGTTTAATATTGGATGGATGAAATTTCTTGAACTAACCGGTAGAGTTTTAAGAGTTATTGATGGAGATTTGCTTTTACTTGATGATAGTTCATTTCCAGTAATGAAAAGAAAAGATAATATTTTATATATAAATAGCAATTTAGATGAATACCGTATTAAATATATTACTAAGGAAAATTTAAGCCTTCTTGATTACCCTTATATTGAAGAAAATTTCTCGGGAAAGTAGACCGGGTTTACAGCTAGGACACAAGATCGTACAATACAACCAACAAACCAAACACTAACTGATTCAAACACTTGATAAACTTTCAAAGGCTTATTCCAACTTGAACACTGAGGAGGAACGAGCCTTTTTCTGTTACCAGCGGGAAGTAAGCATATTTTGTCCCTCATGCCATACCAAGTCAAAGATGAATTAATTCTGGGAGGATAATTTATCTGCGCTTCGGAGTGCTGTGGTCGATACAGCAGATATTGCGTTTACCGCATTAATGCTCGGCAACTCCGAAGAAATTTATGAAGGGGTAAGTGGTAAAGAGGTAGGATCACTAACAGAGCGAAATCAAATGGCAAAAGGAGTCGCGCAAAGCGCTACCGATGCCTTTAATTATGCGGGGCAGGTACTTTCGGGAATAAATCACCGATAGAAATGGGAACAGACTTGTACGAAGCAGGCAAGTCGGGCGCAAAAGAATTATACAGCGACTTCGTAGAACCTTTTGTAAAAGATGCGGAATACATGTGGGATGACACTGTAAAAGGCGGCATGTGGACCAGATCGATTGAAGAAAGCTACGAAAAAGGTAGCAATCAAGGCAAGAGAGATTTGGTTATCGCCGAGCTGCTACTCAGCCGTGGGGCTGCGTCTGCCTATAAGCAGGGAGTAAAAAAGGCAATTGACTTACCAGATGGGGATGGCCAACGTGGAAAACGAGACGGTGGAAATAGAGCGGGATTACTTCTCGATGGCGTAGATAACAACCGGAACAGTAGCGCATCCCTAAAGGGTGGAAAGCTAAAGACGCAGGCTAAGAGTTTTCCAAAATCGATCGAGGAATTACAAGAAATGGTTGATAAGCTTCTCAAGCAGATGGGGAACGTGCTTGGTGGAGTTGCTGTTTTCAGAGACGCTTATTCGGGTGAATATAGGTTTTACTTTGTTCGGCATGATGATTTGTCTGGTAATGGAGGCGGTGGTGGAGGGAATCATCGTCGGAGTGATAATGGTAATGAGGGGAAGGGTAAAAGTGATTTAGATATAATCAGGAAGGATGCCCCAGATTACTATCAGGAATTAATGGATAAGTATGGCGATAAGGGAACTTATCATGCTAGAACACCAGATGAGTATGAAGATTTGGCAAGAGACCCAGACCATAATTTTAACATTGATGACAAAACTAGAATAGAACGACAGGCTGGGCTTGAATTAGAGGTTAGAGGAGAACTTACTGGGCCAATTGTACGTGATCCAGTTACGGGTCGTGGTGAGTTTATCGATGGAAATGGACAAGTGTGGGATGTAAAGGGATTTAACTCAAATTACCCTCCTAAGAAAGGTGGGTTTAGATTAGATAAGGCAATGGCAGATATTGAAGATGAATTAAGCAAGGGAGAAAATGTTATTCTTGATACCACTAAATTATCCCAAGATCACATTGAGCAATTAACAAATGCTATAAGTACAATGGAATGGAAGGGAAAAATCCGTTGGTGGCCTTAAATGGAAAGAGGGGGATAATAGATGTTAACTCAACAAGAACTAAATAAAATGATTGAGGATCACCAATTATGGATCATTGAATCAAAATCTAGAGGCACACAATTGTATTTAGAGGATGCTACTTTAATTGAATTGGATTTAGTTGATAAGAACTTAACAGATGCGGTACTGGTAGGCTCAACATTACAGAAATGTTTATTAACCAATACTGATTTTTATTATTCTAATCTGGCCTCAATTAATTTTTTTGAAGTCAGTATGAATGGCGTGATTTTGACAAAGTCAAATTTGGATTACTCAATATTTAAGAAATGTGAAGCAACTAATTCTAAGGCTATAAAAGCTACGTTTTATGAATCAGTTGTAGAGGAAGTGAATTTTTCCAATTCTAGTATGATGAAAGTGAGGTTTATGTATTCTAACCTTAAAAATGTAAAATTTATTAATTGTGATTTATCAAGAGCATCTTTTAGGAATTCCATCCTTCAAGATGTAGATTTTACTGGTGCCGATTTATCTGAAGTAGACTTATCAAACGTAGAGATAAACAATGCTATTTTTAATAGGGCTTTTTACAATCATAAAACTATTTGGCCTGAAAATATAAGTTTAGAACAAATAGGAGCTATCTTCAAAAATGAATAGCAATTGGGGCCCTGTCAAAAAAATTATGTGAACCCGTTTACAATCCCAACAAAAAGATCGTACAATGCAGCCAACAAACCAAACCCAAAACAATTCAAACACTAGATAAACTTTCAAAAGTTCTTTCAAACTTGATCTATGAGTAGGAAGGAGCTTTTTTTTGTATGCCCAAAATCAAAGGAAGAAGAAAAGAATGGCAAAACGTGAACCGGTAGTGGCAGAAGAGTTGAAGAGCCAGCAACTAGCACAGGAAGTAGAAAAGCAAACGAGGATTATTGCTTAGGCACGAGCTGTATACGAGCATCTTATGGATGAAATTCGTAGTTATTATCGATGCCCAACGTGGAAAACGAGGCGGTGGAAATAGAACGGGATTACTTCTCGATGGCGTTGATAACAACCGGAACAGTAGCGCATCCCTAAAGGGTGGAAAGCTAAAGACGCAGTCTAAGAGTTTTCCAAAATAGATCGAGGAATTACAAGAAATGGTTGATAAGCTTCTCAAGCAGATGGGGAACGTGCTTGGTGGAGTTGCTGTTTTCAGAGACGCTTATTCGGGTGAATATAGGTTTTATTTTGTTCGGCATGATGATTTGTCTGGTAAAGGAGGCGGTGGTGGAGGGAATCATCGTCGGAGTAATAGTGGTAATGAGGGGACGGGTAATGTTGACAAACAAGAGATAATTAATGACCTTTACAATAGAACTAAAGATATAAGAGATCAAATAAAGAAAAAAGCGGATGAAATAAGAAAATCAGAGGCATTTAAAAATCTTTCAAGTAAACAGCGAAGAAATTTAGAGCAGAAACTAAGAAGATTAGAAAAAGGTAATCTAGCTTCCGCTAAAGTAGATATTTCTGGAGTCGAGAAAGACTATATTTCTCATAGTCAAATTAATACATTGGATGATTTATTTGCAGAACTTGATAATTTTACACATCAAAAAAACGATAGAATATTTGAAACATATGTAGATGACGGTTTTGCAAGATATCAAGATACTGAAGCAAAAATTTTAGAGGATATCGCTTCACAAATTAAAGACCCGACTATAAAGGGTGAAATTGATTTGTTTTCACATTTTGACGTATGCCAGAGTTGTACAAATTTGATATTTGAGTTTAGACGTAAATTCCCAAATATAAAATTAAACGTTTATACTAATAGCATGAGATAAAAGGATGTGTGTTATGAGTACCTACGAAGAAATTAAAGATTCTGTGGATTTTGGGTTTGAAGAATACATTGGTAAAAACGAGTACAATACTGCTCAGGCTTCTGCAAGAATTCTAGAGGAGGACTGGTGGTTATTAAACGAAGGCAATTTCAGTAAAACAACATTCTTTATATGTCTGGCCTTAGAAAGTTTGAAAATGAATGAAATTCCTGACTTTATAGTATTAAAATTAGACGAATTTTTAATGAATTTAGAATTTGAGGATTATATTAAAGTAGATGATGTGAAGCGACTTCTTCATGATATCAGTTTGTACAAAGAACGTATAAAAAAAGATGATTATAAAATGGTACAGACAGATAATACTTGGAAAGGTAGACTTGAATATATTTTGAGTTTGAAACAAGAAGACTTATAAGCCTTACACTTTAATGGTGTAATTAGTTTTTGTGTAAATCCATTTACAATTCTAGCAACAAGATCGCACAATACAACTAACAACCAAAACACTAAAGCACTTGATAAACATTCAAAGGCTTATTCCAACTTGAACGGTGAGTAGGAATGAGCCTTTGAATGTTTGCAGAGCATATTTTATTGGTTTTGTAAGTTTGTATTTAAGGATAGAAAATTCCGGAAATTGATTTTCTGCGATGTGGGGTGCTGTGGTTGATACAGTAGATACTGCGTTTACTGCAATAACGTTCGGTAACTCCGAAGAAATTTATGAACAGGGAAGTGGAGAAGACGTAGTATCACTTACCGAGCGAAATATCATGGCAAAGGGAGTCGCGGATCGTGCTACCAGTGCATTGAATTACGCGGGAGATGTACTCACGGGGAATAAATCGGCGAGAGAAATAGGAACAGATGTATTAGAAACGGCTTGGTCGGGTGCAAAAGGAGTCTACAGCGATGTCATAGAACCCTTTGTAAAAGATGGGTAATACATGTTGGAAGGCAGACTAGGTGGCATGTGGACTAGGTATATAAAAGAAAGCTACAAAAAAGGCCGAAATAGAGGTAAAAGATTTGGTTATAGCCGAGCTAGTGCACACTGAAAGAATTCAACAAAACATCGTGAAAGGAATCGAGCAAGGCGTGAACAACACGCTCAATAATGGGCGATGAAATCCTTTCAGATATAGGGAAGCTGGGAGAAGGGCTTTACGACGAGTATCTCGATCCATTCGCGAAGGACGCCCAATAC